>DKCH01000068.1:321-18965 GCA_002449135.1 Caryophanales bacterium UBA6879
GCTTGACCAACTGGATCAGTTTCTACTAATGGTACATGTTTTGGAACACCATAGACTGTAGCTGAAGATGAAAAAATTAAGTTTTTAACTTGGTATTTTTGCATCATTTCTAAAACGACTAAAGCGGAAACTAAATTGTTATAATAATATTCAGTAGGTTTTAAAATTGATTCACCGACGGCTTTTAATGCAGCAAAATGGATAATAGCATCAATTTTGTTTTCTTTAAATATTTTATCCATTGCATTTTTATCAGTGCAGTCTACTTCATAGAATTTTAAATCTTTGTTGGTTATCATTTTTAAACGATGTAAAACCTCTTTTGATGAGTTTACAAGGTTATCTACCAGAATTGGATTGTAACCATATTCTACTAATTTACAAACTGTGTGAGAGGCGATAAAGCCAGTTCCTCCTGTAACTAATACGTTTTTAATTTCAGACATAAATTTGCTCCTTTCTTTTAGCTATTTATTAGTTCTTTCGAGAAATATTTTCTAGATAGTTTTGAAATCCTCATTAGTCTAGCAATGTAGGCTTGTATTTGATATAGGTAAATAATAAACGAAATAAAGCCTATAATGGAGAAAAACAAGGAATAATATTTTGGAATTGTAAAAGACCAATCTGGAGTTTTTGAAATAGTTGGCCAATTAGATACAATAGTTAAACCAAAAAATTGCGTTGTTGGCCAATTAAAATGAAATGAGAAATCATCCATTCCTTTAAAATAATACTGCATTGTGTTGTCTTTACTAGCCCAACCATATATACAAATAGCTAAAATTGAAAAGATAACAATTAAAAATGGTATATAAGCTTTCTTAGTAAAGTAAACCATTGATTTTCTATAGGCTTCTTTTCTAAATTCTTTTTTTGTTGTAATGGTTCCCGTTTTTAAAATATCATACATCATATTATCAATTTGCTTACCTTGTTCACGCATAATATAACTTACTAATTTTTGTAAGTAACCAAAAATAACAATTAAAAATAAAAGTATTAAGAGCAAGACTAATGATAGTTTTTTATCTTTTTCAGATAGCTTTAAAAATAACAAAAAATTCATTTTTTATTCTCCTTACTATCTGGATAATTATTAGGGGTAAAATTAGGTAAATTTTGATTAATTTGGTTGTTATACATATTTTGATTGTAATTATAGTTGTTTGATTGAGGGGTGAAGTTTGAATTTGGAAATGGACTTACATTATTTCCATTAGGAAAATTATAATTTACATGATTATTAGGCGACTGAAAAAAAGATTGTTGTTGATTATTAAAATTGTAATCTTGCATTTTTAATCTTCTTTCAGCTTCTTTATCATAATGAGATTTGATAGTGTAATTCCTACGTTGTAGAAAATATATCATTATTTTTAGTGGGCTTAGAATTAGCATAATTGTTGCATAAGAAAAATAAAGTAAAAAAGCTAAAATCCAAAGCGGTGATAAAACTATAACGGCTAAACCAATCCCTACTCTTTTAAAAAATTCTTCCATTATTCTAATAAATCCTTTGTAGTCTCTTTTTTGATATTCTTACTTGGATATTTTAACATAATTAAACTTATCAAAGATGAATATATTGTAAATGTTAAAAATGCTAAGTCCAAGTTTAAATGTAAGTTAGAGAAAATAAAAATTGGTATTATTAATCCTAAGATAAAGCTTGCAATAGAAAAAATTAGATTTACTTTAGAATAAAAATTAGTTGCAGTTACTAACTGATAAATAACAACTAACTCTAAAAGCCCTAAAAATAACAATTCAAAACTTTTAGAGAAAAAATAACAAATTGTAAACAATACATATAAAACTATGTCTAAAATAAAAAAATATGAGAAATTATTAAAATTTTTATCTTTAATTTTCTTGAATTTTTGAATATTATTAGACAAAAATAAATAAGAAATTAAAGATTGAAAAGTACAGATAGCAAGATAAAAAAGTAAAAAATAGTTTTTAAAAACATCATATGGAAGATTGAAAATTTTACTATATACTTCAACTAAATTTACTTTAAAAATAAAGTAAATTGGAAATATTAATAAAACTTCAATAGTTAGAGTAATAATAATTCCTAAAAATAAAGTAAAAAAATTGAAAGAAAAATACTTTATAGCGTAGCCATATATAATGCCTATTAAAGAATTTGGTAATAAAGAGAAGAAACCATTTTGTAAATCTATAAAAGAAATAAGAATTAAGCAACCTAAATAAATTAAAACGCCTTTTGTTGAAGTTTTTAAAACAATTAAAGCAGAAAGAAATGGAAAAATAAAAATAAGAAACAAATCAAAACCAACAATTATATTTGCTAAAAGTAAAAACATAATTGCTAATGATAATGTAAGGCTTACTAAGCAAATATCTTTGATTAATTTTGCTTTTTCTTTTTCTAACATCTTATTTATTATAAAAAAATTTCTCCTTTTATGTAATTTTATTTATAATTAAGTGATGCTAAAATTTAAAAATAAATTAAGTAAACAAGTTACAAAATATCTTCTAACAATAATCTTAATGGTCATAGTTACTATTGTAGCTTTGATTTATGTTTTAAAAGATGATCCTCGTGCGGTTTTTACTTATTTAGGTAATGCAAAATTTAGTTATGTTTGTATTATGTTAGCTTTAGAAGTTGCTGCTATTTTAATTGAAGGCTTAGTTTTAACTATTCTTTCTCGCTTATATTTAAAAAAGTATCATTGGTATCAAGGCACTTTAAATGGTTTAATTGGTTCATTTTTTTCAGCAATTACACCTTTTAGCTCTGGTGGTCAATTTGCTCAAGTTTATACATTTTCTAAACAAGGAGTTAAAGCAGTTCATTCTGCTTCTATTTTAGTTATGCTTTTTATTGTTTCACAAACTATTATTGTTCTTTATGGATTATTTGCAATGATATTTGGTTATCAAACAACTATTTTAAAAATGCAAAATATCAACTTTTTTGGAATAAGTTTTTCTCCAATTGTTTTTTCTATAATTGGTTTTACTATGAATGTTGTTACTTTATTTGGTCTTTTCTTGTTAGCTTATTTAAGACCACTACATCATTTTATTTTAACTACTGGCATTAATATAGCTAGCAAATTACATTTAGTTAAAGATAAAAATAGAGAAAGAACAAAAATAGCAGCTTATATTGCTACCTTTAGAATTGAATTAACAAGATTATTTAAAAATATATGGGTTTTGTTAATTACTTTACTTTTAGAGATTGCTAAATTTACTTGTATGTATTCTTTACCTTATTTTGCTGGGGCTAGTTTAGGTGTGAATATGGATAATGTTTATTTTCAATCTTTATGGTCAAATTCATATTTAAATATGATTGTTGCATTTATTCCACTTCCTGGTGGTAGTGGTGTTTATGAAACTAGTTTTCAACTTTTATATGCCTCAATTTTTAATGATAATCAAATTACTTCAGCAGCCAATCTTCTTTCTAGAGGCATTTCATTTTATTTTACATTATTTGTTGGACTCATTGTCTTTTTAGGTTACCAGGCATCACCTAAAAAGATTGCTGCTAAATATGATTTACAGAAAACCTTTGTAGATTTGCGTATTATTTCTATGGCAACTAATGAATTACCTGTTTTAAAAGAAAATGATAGAGAAATAAATTACACTACAAATTCTAAGAACATTGGTCCTTTTAAGATTAAACCTATTGATGAAAAAACAGCTAAAAAAGAAGCATTAATATACTATTCTACAAGTCAATTAATGGACTCATTTAAAGAAATTAATAAACTTTTGGAAGACTCAAATATAGAAAAAGATGATAGCCCAACAAGTATAAATTCTAAAAATCAGTTAAAAAATGTATATTTAGATGTGAAGAGTATCGAAGAAAGAAGAGATAATGAAAATAAGAAAGATACTGAAATTGAACTAGCTATTAAAAAAGATTTGGAAGCTCTAATTAATGAAGAAAAAAAGAAAAAAGAAAGAAAAATGCGAAGCTTATTAAAAAGGAAAAATAAAAAATGAGAATTGCTCTATTTTCTGATACTTATCCACCTCAAATAAATGGTGTTGCTACTGCTACTTATACATTAGCTAATGTTTTAAAAAATAAGGGACATGATGTTTTAGTAGTGACAATTAATGAGGATGGGATTAAACATTTAACTTATGAGAATGGAATATTAAGAATTCCTGGAATAACTGCTAAAAAATTATATGATTATAAATTTGCTAATATTTATTCTTTAAAAGCTTCTTTAATTATTAAAGAATTTAGACCGCAAGTTATTCATGTTCAAACTGAGGTAGGAATAGGTATTTTTGGAAGATTAATTGCTAAGAAATTTAAGATTCCTCTTATTTATACTTACCATACAATGTATGAAGACTATACCTATTATGTTACTAAGGGATTTAAACCATTTGATAGATTTGCAAAGAAGTTCGTAGCTGTGGTATCTGCTTTAATTTCAGATTCAACAACACAATTTACCACGACTAGTGAAAAGACTAAGGACAAATTAATTTCTTATGGGGTGAAAAGATATATTAATGTCATCCCTAATGGCATTGATTTTTCTGCATTTAGTAAGGATAAAATTGATATAAATCATTTAGAAGAATTGAGAAAGAAATATAATTTGCAAGGTAAAAAAATATTTCTTGTCTTAGGTAGATTAGCTAAAGAAAAATCTGTAGATGTTATTCTTACTTATTTTAAAAAATATGTAACGAATAATCCTAATAATAATTTACATCTTTTAATAGTAGGTGATGGACCAAATAAAGTTGATTTAGAGGAATTAACAAAAAAATATGATCTTAATGATTTAGTAACTTTTGTTGGTGGAATTCCTCATACTGAGGTTGCTTATTTCTATTATTTATCAGATTTATATTTGTCAGCATCTATTTCTGAAACACAAGGTCTTACTTATAATGAGGCTATGGCTTGTAAATTATTAGTATTTGCTAGATATGATTTGAATTTAGAAGGAACTATTATTGATTCTAAAACTGGCTTTTTCTTTAATGATTGTGATTCTTTTGAAGATAAATTAGAAAAAATATTAAATCTTGATAATAGTGAAAGAGAAAAAATTGTTTCTGCTGCTTATAAATTGAATGTTGAGAAATACAGTTTGGATCTTTACTATGAAAGGATGTATGATGTGTACAATAAAGCCATTAGAAAATTCTGGTAAATTATTAAAAATTGAACCAAAAGATAGATCTGTTGTTTTAACTTTTGATAAGTATCCAAATTTAGAGCTGTTAAAAGAAGTTTTTTTAGGCTTAGGCGATTATTATTATCCAAATAAAGAGGTAACTTTGGAACAGTATTATTCTTTAGAAAAGTTTTCTCAAGAAAATTCTAACCTTTCTTATTTGTTATTTTTATTATCTCAAAAATATTATTCTTATACTGAATTAGTTAATAAATTAATTTTGAAGAAAAAAATAAGTAAAGAAAAAAGTGAAGAATTAGTTAATAAATTAATTTCTCTTAATTTATATTCTATTGATACTTACGCACAATATTTTTTTACATCATCTCTTGAAAAAGGATATTCTTTAGATTTTATAACTAAAGAATTAATAGCGAATAAAGTTAGTAATAAAAAAATTAATGAGCTTGTTAAAGAAAATGAATTTAGTTTTGATTTTAATGACTTTATTCTTAAATTAATAAAGAAGAAACCTTCATATTCAATAAATAAGCAGAAAAATTATATTTATACTAAACTTTATAAATTAGGTTATTCATCTTCTGAAATTAATAATATTATTGATTCCTTCTTTAAAAACAATCCAGATTGCATGTTAAATTTAGATAAACAAGAAAATGAAAATTTGATTAACGAGATTAAAAGAATAAGTAAGAGTTTGACTAATAAGAATTTAGGGCCTTATGAAACTAAGCAAAAGATTATTGCACGTTTATTATCTAAAGGCTTTAGTTATGATAAAATAAAAATGGTTTTAGAAAGCATGAATGAAGATGGAAAATAAATATTTAAAGGACTATTTGATTGAAGGCGCTCAAGTTGAAAATCTTAAATTGTATGTTAAGAGTGCTGATAAAGGCGTTTCTAATAATGGAAACTTATATTTTAATTTGGTCTTGCAAGATATTTCAGGAAGCATTGTAGCTAAGAAATGGGTTATTGAAATTGATGATGATAAAATAATTATTCCTAATAATGTTATTGAAGTAAGTGGAACTATTATTAAATATAGAAATCAATTTCAATTAAAAGTTGAAAGTGTTTTACCATGTACTAATTATGATTTATCTGATTTTGTAATTTCTTGTCCTTTATCATCAGAGAATCTTAAAAATGAGATTTATAAAATGATTGATTTAGTAACTGATGCTGATTTAAAAAATTTAGCATTAGCTTGTATTAATGAATATCAAGATAGATATTTTACTTATCCAGCAGCGGTTTCTGTTCATCATGCTTTTAAGGGTGGAATTGCTTATCATTCATTATGTATATGTAAGGATGCTATTAGTTTATGTAATTTATATCCTCAACTTAATGAGGATTATTTGATTGTTGGTTCTTTACTTCATGATATAGGTAAAACATATGAAATGGGTGGCATTGTAGCTACTAGTTATACTTTGGAAGGTAATTTATTAGGGCATATTTCATTAGGCGCAAATATGGTTAGTGAAATTGGTAGAAGAATTAAAACTCCACAGTTTAAGTTAGATTTAGTTTTACATATGATACTTTCTCATCATGGTGAATATGAATATGGTTCTCCTGTGTTACCTAAAACTCAAGAAGCCTATGTTTTACATGCTTTAGATGATTTAGATTCTAAGCTTTATATTTTAAAAGAACAAATGAAATCATTAAAAGTAGGTGAAACAAGCCAAAGACTTCCTACCTTTGATAATAGACAATTTGTTAGAACAAAATAAGGTTTTAAAAAAATAAGTTATTTGCTAAAATATATAAGTATGATTGAAAATGATAAGACAGTAACTGGTACAAGAGAAATAGCTTTAATTTTAAAAAATCGTAACAGTGGTTTTAAAGTTAAGCTTTATTTATTTAACAAAAGACTTTTTGATATTTTATTTTCAAGTTTATTTCTTATTATTTTTTGCTGGTTATATTTGATTTTAGCTATTTTAGTAAAATGTTCATCTAAGGGACCAATTATTTATAAGCATCGTCGTTTAGGACAATATGGTAAGGTTATTAATGTTTATAAATTTAGAAGCATGAAAGTTGATAATAGACCTCTTGAAGATGTTTTAACTAAAAAGCAATTAGAAGAATATAAGACTGAATTTAAAATTGAAAATGATCCACGTATTACTAAAATTGGTAGATTTTTAAGAAAAACTAGTTTGGATGAATTACCACAAATTTTTAATGTTTTTATAGGTAATATGTCTTTTGTTGGACCACGTCCAGTAGTTGATAGTGAAATAAATCTTTATTATTCAAGAACTAAGAAAATTTTTCTACAGGTAAAACCAGGTATTACAGGTTATTGGCAAGCTTATGCTAGAAATAATGCTACTTATGCTTCAGGTGAAAGACAACAAATGGAACTTTACTATGCTTCTAATCGTTCGACTTGGTTTGATATTAAAATTTTGTTTAAAACTATAGCTGCAGTTATTTCAACTAAAGGGGCTGAATAAAAGTTTTTTTGCTAAATAAGCTCTAAATAATTTGATATAATATTTATGGTTTTAAAAAATTATGGAAGAAAAGAGCTTAGATATTAATAAGGATAAAAATAACGAAAGTTTTTATAAAAATCGTTTGCCAAATTTATTATTTGGTTTAATCTTTTTCCTTTTGGTTATAATTGCTTTTTTTAACAAAAAAGGTCTTTCTAGTTTGATGTTTTTTGGTGTTAGTTATGTTTTTGGTGTTTATGCATATCTAATTTTCTCATTAATTATTGTTTTATCTTTATATTTAATAATTTTCAATAAGTGGCCTAAATTTAAAGCAAATTATGCTGGTTTGGGTTTAATCTTCTTAATCTTTTTTGCTAGTCTTGCTTCATGTTTAAATATTCAAGAACTTACGATTTCTAATTTTGTAAATTTATATACTGATAAAATTAATGCAATTTCTCATGATTTTGTTATTGAAAATTTAAGTTCAATTACTAATTTACAAGGTGGATTTTTTGGATATATGTTTACTTCTATTTTCCTTACTGGAATAGGTAAAATAGGTTCTTTAGTTATTGCATATCTTTTCATTTTTGTTGGCTTAGCTTTGATTTTAGTTAAACCTGTTTTATCTCTATCTTTTTTCATTAAAGAAAAAATTAATTATAAAAATGAAAATAAAAAAGAAGAAAATATAAAAGAAACTGTAAAGGAAACAAATGTTATTAGTAATAATGATATTTCATCTGTTTCTCCATTTAAAAAAGCAACGGAAAATAAGTTTAATAACCAAGAATTTTCTAATGATAGTTTATTAGATACAAAAGTTGTTTCTAATGTTGTTGAAAATAAAAATGATGATTTAATGTCATCTTCTCCTTTTTCTTCTAATTTAGCTTCTTCTGAAAAACCTGATTTTAAAGAAAATGATGATTTGAAAGTAGATGATAAATCATTAAATTCTTCACTTAGCTCTCCATTTAAAGAAATTAAAAGTGATGATAGTTCTTTTAAAAATGATTCTGAAACTTCCTCACCTTTTAGTAAACCTAAAGATGCTATTAATAATTCTACTATTCAACCTTCAAATCAATTTTCTAATACAAATATTGTTAATAAGATATTAGATGATAACAAAGATACTGGTCATGACTCTTCTATAGTAAACGATGAAGAGGTTAAAGAAACAAATTTACAAACAAGTTTTACTAGCAGTAAACCTTCATATTTAACTAGACAAGAAGAGACTGTGGATAATGTAAAATTAGAAGAAAAAATTGAAAATGAAGAAAAAAATAATGTAGAAGAAGATAAAAAATACTTTGTTGAAGAACCTTCTCCATTTAAATCTCCTCTTTCTACAGGTAAAGTTATTGAATTTAATAGAGAAACTTATAAATTTCCAAGTATCGATCTTTTAACTAATCGTAATGATTTTTCTAAACTTGAAATTAATAGACAGGTCGATGAAAAGAAAAAGGATATTATTAACGAAACTTTTAAAACCTTAGGTGTTGGGGCTTATGTTGCTGGCTATCATATAGGTCCTTCAGTTACTCGTTTTGATATTCAAAGAGAGCCAGGTGTGAAAATTTCTGAAATTACTAAAGAAGATGTTTTAAATGAAATGCGTCAACAACTTGGTGGCGATTTATCAGTAAGAATTGAAGGTGTTGTTCCTGGTTCTACTATGTCTGGTTTAGAAATTGGTAATATGGCACCAATGATGGTTAATTTTAAAGATGTTTTTAAAGAAGTTTGTAAGAATCCTGATCCTTTAACAATAGCTTTAGGAAAAAATATATCTGGTGAAGTTAAAACAATTTCTATTGATCAACTTCCACATTTATTAATCGCTGGTACTACTGGTTCAGGTAAATCGATTTTTGTTCATTCTATCATTATGACTTTAATAATGAGAAATTATCCAGAGGATTTAAAATTTATTCTTATTGATCCTAAAAAAGTTGAATTTTCTTTTTATAATGATATGCCTCATTTGTTTTGCCCGATTGTTACTTCTATTTCACAAGCTGTTGCTACTTTGAAAAAACTTGTTTCTGAAATGGAAAGAAGATTCTCTATATTTTCTCGATTAGGTGTTACTAAAATTCAAGATTATAATAAGTTACAAGAGAATAATCCTAATTTAGAAAAAATTCCTTCTTTAATATGTGTAATTGATGAATTTGCTGATATGATGGCTCAGGATCCTAAAAATATTGAACAATATACTCAACTTATTGCTCAAAAATCTCGTGCTTCTGGTATATATTTAGTTATATCTACTCAAAGACCATCAGTTAAGGTAATTACTGGTACTATTAAAGCTAATATCACTGCTCGTGTGGCTTTAGCTTTGCCTATGGGTGTTGATTCACGTACTATTATTGATGAACTTGGGGCTGAAACTTTACTCGGTAAAGGTGATTTGTTAATTAGAACACAGACACAGGAATTTAAATCGCCAACGCGTTTACAATCCGCATATGTTTCTAATGAAGAAATAGTTAAAGTTACCAAATTCTTAAAGAGTGAATGTTCTCCTAATTATAATAAAGATTTTTTAGCTATTAGGGCTGAAGATGATATTACAGGTTCCTTAGATGATATAAATCATGTTAAAATTCCTGGTTTAGAAGATGAATTGTATGAGGAAGTAAAGGAATTTGTTATGGACAATAAGGTTGCTTCTACTTCTTTATTACAAAGAAGATTTGGGATAGGATATTCTAGAGCTGCAAGTTTACTTGATGCTTTACAAGAAGAAGGGATTATAAAATCCACTGTAGGTGGTCGAAAAGAAGTTGTAAAATTTAATGAATAGGAGGTAAATTATGTTACAAAAAATTAAATATTCTAAAATTGATAAATTTTTATACCAAGATAAACTAGATAATAAGTTAGGCTTAATAATTGCTCCTTTAGCTAATGTTAGTACTTGTAAAATAGGATTAAATCTTTCTGTTGGTTATTATGGACGTTATTATTACTTTGATAAAGTGAAAATGGGCCCAGGTATAATTAGAATTATTTGTTCCTGTTTAATAAAAAAACATTCTGAAAAAGCAAATAATTTATTTAATAAGGATGTAGATTTTAAAATTAATTATTTTGAATCATATACTTCATTTGAAGTATCTTGTGAGAATAAACAGGCTGGTAATTATTTGACTAGTTTACTTCACTTATTTGATTCATTAGATATTACTAATGATGAATTAGAAGAAGTAAAAAAAGAAATTATAAGTAAACTTGATGAAGAAAAAACTCCTAGTGATTTAATTCGCTCAAATTTATATATAAATTCTCCTATGTCTTTTGACTCAAAAGGTAGTAAAGAAGAAATTAATAAAATACATTTACCTCAGGTTAGAAAATTCTTTAATTATTTCTTTAAACCAGATTATTTAACTTTATTTGTTGTTGGTAATTTAAATCCAGAAGATGTTTATAATTTTGCTAATAAAATGGTTTTTGCTAGTAAAGATAAGGTCGAAGAACCAGTTATTAAATCTTTTAAGGAAAATTATGAAAAAGTAGAAAGTTCTCTTGGTTATACTTCTAAAGAAAATCATTTAATTTTAGGTATGAAGTTTTATCCGCGTAAAGTCATTTTTGAAAAATTCTCAAAAGATATGTTTAGCTATTATTTTTTACTAACTCATATAGTTTTTTCTAAATTTAATAATAATTTGAAGAATGTATTTGATTCTTCTTTTAGCTTAGAAAATGTTAGTTTAAATCAAGGTGGCGAAGATGCTTTTTTGACTTTAGATTTTAAAACTGGTTATAGTGAAAAATTAGAAGAAGAATTAAAATCATTTATTTCTAAAGGTGGAGAAATGATTACTAAAAAAGATTTTAAATTCGGACAAAAAGTGATATTTAAGCAATATAAACAATTGTATTCAACTGATTTAAATCTCTATTATAATGATCTTTTAGATGCTTTTGCTAATGAATTTGCTGCACCTAATTTAGTTGAACAAGCTAGTAAAATTAAGTATAAGCATTTTGCTAATTTCTTGGATTTTATATCAAAGAAGTTCCCAACAAGCATTTTAATTTCTAAAAAGTAATATGTTTAACAAAAAAGAAGTTTTAAATCGTAAATTAACCTTAAAGCCATATAATCAACTTTTTTTGAAAAATGGTTTAAAAGTAAGTATAGTTAGTTCTGCTAATTTAACTTCTTCTTTTTTTGCATATTATTTTCCTTTCGGTTTTAATAAACCGAATACTGAAACAAAATATTCCGCTTCTAAATTTGTTGCTTTAGCTTTTTTAAGTTTTGAGTATTTACTTAGTGAAAGCAATTTAGATTTAAATTACGATAATTGCTATATTGGATATTATTTAGAAAATTGTTATTCATCATTGTTTTTTTATTCTAAGAACCAACTCGAAGTTAAAGATATTGAATATTTAACTTACATAATTAATCAAAACGAATTTGATAAAGATTTGAATGTATTAAAGGAAAAAGCTTTAATTAGATTAAGCTATGTGTCTTCTTCTAAAAATATTAATGCACTTTATGACAATTTATTTTCTAAAGATGATTATCCTGATTTTTCATTAGATTATTTTAAGGTTCTTAACGAATTAACTTTAGAGGATGTTAAATATTTTATTACAAATTATATTTATTTAGGTTATAAAGAAGGTGTGAGTTTGTCAAATTTAAATTCTTCTGAAATTACCGAAACATTAAATAAAGTTGATTTTAAATTTAATAAATTTGAATTATTAAAAAAGAATACTGATAACTATAACTTAATTGTTAATGAAAATAGTAAAAAAATTTATTGCGCATTTAAATTAGAAAATTTAGATGAGTTAAAAGATATTTATGAAGCTAAGTTACTACCTTTATTTGATTTTACTCGCTTAGCTTTTATTTCAGATGATTCATCTTTTTTAAATAAAAAGGCTTTTAAAAATTCTATTAGTCATTTGAAAGAATCTAAATTCTTTTATTCATACAATGATTGTTTTTATTTGGTTGAGTTTGCTATGAAAAATAACATTGATATTGATTTATTGAAAAATCAGCTTTTGAAGAAAAGATATAATAAAAAAGAATTTGAATTGTTAAAAAAATATTTAATTGAAAAAATTAATTTGAAAGTTAATAACATAGAATATCTTTTTAAGTTTATCTTGGAATTGCTTTTTTTAAAGACTGATATAAATTCTTTTTATTCTTCTTTAGTTGATTTAACCTATAGTGAGTTTAATGAGTTTATTTCTAAACTTTTAAAAGAAAAGCTCTTTTTTTACGGAGTTTAAAAATGCTTGGTGTTGATATTGTTAAAATTTCTCGCTTTGAAAAAGACTATTTATCTCTTGCTAAAAGATTGTTTTCTTTAAGAGAACTTGAAGAGCTTAATTTAAAACGTACGGAAAAAGAAAAAGTTGAATATGTTGCTGGCCGCTTTGCTTCAAAAGAAGCTTTTATTAAAGCAAAGGGAGAAAAAAACATTTCCTTTAAAGAAATAGAAATACTTTCTGACAGTTTAGGTAAGCCACATATTTATTATAATAATATAGAAGTGGGGGAAGTAAGTATTAGCCATGATGAATATTTAGTTAGTGTGGTGTTGCTGAAATAAGAATGGAAAATATATTAACATATGAGGCTAAAATAATTAATAATAATATTATTTTAGTTACTTGTAATAAACATTATTCTAATAAACCATTAGTCTTAAGATTGTATGATGATGGAAAATTTTTAACTTTTTTAACTTTATTACATAATTCTGAAATTAATTCTAATTTTTTGAATTTTGAATATTCTTTAAATTTAAAATTAGAGCTTGGACATGAATACTATTTGCTTGATGAACGCAATGAATTAATTTATCTAGATCTTTCTTATTTTGCTTTATGTCCCGAATTTGAAGCTAAATATCGTTATGATGGTGAATTGGGTCCTTTATATAGCAAAGAAGAAACCACTTTTAGGGTCTTTTCACCATTAGCTAGTTTTATTTCTTTATGTGTTTTTAAGGATAATGATATTCGTTTTTGTTATTTAAAGCGTTTATCTTGTGGTGTATATGAAGGAACAATAAAAGGTGATTTAGAAGGCTATAAGTACATGTACTTAGTAAAAATTAATGGAAAGATTTTACAAGTAAATGATCCTTATGCTAAATCTTTTGATACCAATTCCCGCTATGCATATATTATTGATGTTAATAAAGTTAAGAATATTCCTGATTGTAAAGAATGTTTAACTAAATTAGATGAATTCCAAAAAATTATTTATGAAATAAATGTTAGAGATATGTCTTTTGAAATTGATAATAATATTAAAGGTGCTTTTAATAAATTATCAATTCCTAATTTAAAAGATGGTAATAATAATCCTGTTGGTTTAGATTATATTGCTAGCTTAAATGTTAGTCATGTTCAAATTATGCCTGTTTATGATTTTCAAACTACAGCTGATGATTTTCCAAGTGAAACATATAATTGGGGATATGACCCAAAATATTATTTTAATATTGAAGGAAGTTTTTCTTCTGATCCTGAGAATTGTTATACTCGTTTATATGAATTTAAAAAGATGGTTACAGCTTTTCATAAAAAGAATCTTAGAGTTATAATGGATGTAGTTTATAACCATACTTTTTTACAGCATTCTAATGCTTTAAATATTTTATGCCCTAATTATTATTATCGTCATAATTTAGACGGTAGTTTATCTAATGGTTCAGGTTGTGGGAATGAAATTGAAAGCCGTAATTATATGGCAAGAAAACTAATTATTGATAATGTTAAATATTTTATGGATATATGTGGCATTGATGGTTTTCGTTTTGATTTAATGGGTTTAATTGATCAAAAAACAATTAATGAGGTGTATAAAGAAGTAGTTAAAAGGGAAAAAGATGGATTAGTTTATGGTGAAGGTTGGGATATGTTAACTACTTTACCGTTAGCAGAAAGAACTAGTTTAACTAATGCTACTGAACTTCCTAATATTGGCTTTTTTAATGATCGTTTTAGAGATGTAGTAAGAGGAAAAAATGCAGGTGGCGTTTTAGCTTTTAAAGGATACTTAACAGGTGATATCAATTATATTGATGGCTTTAAACATGTTTTTTTAGGCTCTATTGTAACTCATGCTTTTCCTCCTTTGTTTAAAGAATTTTCACAATCAATTAATTATGTTGAATGCCATGATGATGGAACCTTATTTGATAAGCTTATTGTATTAGCAAATAATGATATGGAGGAGGCTTTAGCAAGATTAAAGCTTATTAATTTTGTCACAATTATTTCATTTGGGATTCCTTTTATTCATGCTGGTCAAGAAATTGGTCTTTCTAAGCAAGGTCTTTCTAACACTTATAATGCTGGTGATGAAATTAATTCTTTTAAATATTCAATGTTAGAAAAAAGAAAAGAAGAATTAAAGTTTTTTAAAGATTCTATTCTTTTTAAGAAACGTTATTTAAAATTTGAAAATTGCAATAAAAAGGATCTTGTAAAGAATATTAAGTTTGAAAATCTTTCAAATGGGGCAATTCTAATTACTATATTGCATGAAGGAGAAGATAAAATAGGCATTTTTATTAATCCTACTAAAACTAAAATTATTTATCAGCTTGACTCTAGTTATAGAGAAGTTTTTAATAATAAAGGACTTGTGAATAACAAAAATAAGTTTGTTAAACAGGTAGATTTAGAAGGTTTGTCTGTTTTTGTTATCGAGGTATAAAATGTTTAAATATCTAAAAATTGTTTCAAAGGCTCTTTTTCCTCTTATATGTAAGTTACCAAAAATAAGAAAATATGCCAAAAAGAAAGAAAAGTATCCTTTAATAGAAAGGTATGATTTTGTTTCTTCTTTTTTAAATGACTTTGTTTCAAAAAAGTTAAAAGTTGTGTTTTATGTTAATGGTTTGGAGAATTTACCTAAGGATTCTACTTTTTTAGGTATTTCTAACCATCAATCAAATATGGATCCTTTATGTTATCTTTCTTTACTTAATAAAGGAGTTTATAATTATCCATTAACGTTCCTTTCTAAAAAAGAAGTTTTAAAATTTCCTGTTGTAAATGAAGTATTAACATCTATTGATGGTGTTTTTATGGATCGACAAAATTTCCGTTCAGAGATTAGGGCAATTAGTCAAATTACAAATATTTTAAAGAGTAATAAGCAATCAGTAATTATTTTTTCTGAAGGAACAAGAGCTAGAGATATTAAGCATGAGGTTGCGGAATTTAAGTCGGGTTCTTTAAAACCAGCATTTAATAGTAATAAATTAATTGTGCCCTTTGCAATTTATGGTGGCTTTAGGGTTTTAGATAAAAAATGTGATTTAAAGGCTTTCCCCGTTCAAATTTCTATTTTAAAACCAGTGAAAACAAGTGATTTTGCTAATACCCAAGAGGCTTCTAAGTATCTACATAATATTATTTCAAATGAAGTTGATGTTTTAAGAAAAAATGATGAGGAATTAGTTAAGAACTATCTTCCTAAGAATTCTAAAGTTGAAGTGGATATTTCTGGTTTATAGTATTTTATATTTTTTGTTTTAAGGATATAGAAAAAATTAATTTTTATTTAGCAATCTAATTATTTTCTTTTTTGAAATAAATTTTTAGAAAAATATTTAATAAAATTTCGCTTTTTATATTGTAAAAATCAAGTTTTAAAATATATAATTATAAAGAATGAAAATATAATAATAATATGGAAAATAATACGCAAAATCTTTTTGATAAAATACCTGAAAATCTTTTTACAATTTTAGTAAGAAAATATAAAGCTGTTTATGCTTTTTCTTTAATTACTCTTTATTCTTGTTTAAAGACTTATAAAACTAAAATTACTAAATCTGCATTTATTAACGCTTTAAGAAATCAAGGAGATACTATTGTTTCTCTTTTTGATGTTAATTTAGATCGTCAAGATGATTTAAATGATGAAGAAAAAATTGATGTTGATACTGATACTGATAGTATAAATTCTAAGACTAATTATATTTTTAGAAAGTTAGTTAAGACAGGGTGGATTGATGTTGAAAAGGACTTGTCTAGCAATAATGAGTATCTTTTTTTACCTTCTTATTCTATTAAGTTAATGAAAGTCATTGTTGAATTAGCTCAAGACTCTTCTTTATATATTCCTTTAGTCCATCAAACTTATTCTGAACTTTCATTAGAAGCAGAAAAAGAAGATGACTATATGTTCCGTTCATTGTTATCTGCTAGAAAGAATGCGGATGAATTAGAGCTTAATGTTACTTTACTTACTCATTCTATTAAAGTTTTTGGTCATAATTTAAATACTGTTTTTGATCCTAATGAAGCTTTAAGACAACATTTTGATATTTTCAAAAGACAAGTCGGTGATAAAATTTATCATCCTATGAAGACTTATGATTCATTAGGTTTGTATTCTATTCCAGTAATTAATATTTTGAAAAATTGGCAACATGATAAAAGAATCATGTCTAAGTTAGTTAATCAGGCAAAGTTTGATACTAATTTTAATAAGATGAAATATGGTGATATTCATGATGCTGTTAATAAGATGTTAGTAGAAACTATTGATATCTTCTCACGTTTAAATTCATCTTTTAATGATATTGATAAAGCTAATGCTAATTATACTCAAATGGTTCAAAAGAAGGTTAACTTCCTTTCTAATTCTGATAAGACCATTAAAGGTAAATTAGATACAATAATTTTACAAATGGCTAGAGAACTAGATAAATTACCTTTTGATTATCATGGTGATTATATGGATCTTGAAACTATTAAAATGGCAAATTCAACAATTAATTTATATCGTTCTGGTTTTGTTAATTCTGATTGTTTAACCCCTCCTTTAAGAAGAGGTGCTAAAGAAGACGAAGAACCATTAGCCTTAGAAGATGAATTCTTTGATGATGGTGATGATTCTTTTATGGAACAAATTGAAACTAATGTTAATCGTTATTCACAAGATGCAATTGTTGAATTTATGATGAACAATTTTAAAGATAAAAAGGAAATTACTACTAAAGATATTAAGCTAAATAGTTTAGATGATTTTATCTTATTGATTTTAGCTACAGTAAGAGCTCAGTTTGGAACTATGTTTTATTCAATTGAAAAATTAGATGAGACATTTATAAATGATAAATATATTGTTCCTAATTATCGTTTTACTAAAAGAGGGAGAAAATAAAAATGTTTGAAGAAAACTTTGAAAAAATGACTAGATCGGAACAGAATCAGTTCCAAGAGAGCTTAGCTTATTTGCTTTTTCATTGCTATATTGTAAGAAGAAGTTTTGATAAAGCTTCACAAATGAATAAAGTATCCCCATATTATTTGTTTATTGAAAGACATTTTGATGTCTTTTCTGATTATTTATCTTTTGCTGGTATTGAACTAAATAAAGATGATGAAAATGGGGTAATCTTTATGGCAAGTGAAGATGAATCATCAAATAAAATTAGAATTGATGGTGTTACTACTTTATTAATTTTTGCTTTACGTTCATACTATGAGGAAAAAGTAAAAGATAATAGTAACTTAGTAGATGTTATTTTAGATTCTACTGGTTTAAAGATCTTATTAAAGGATCTTTCTTTATCAACTGCTTCTAGAAGAATTTCTGCTTTGACTATTCAAGCTAGTTTAAGAACTTTATCATCTTATAATATTATTAGTTTAGCAAGAGGTACTTTTAATGATTCTTCTTACAGTTTCTTTATTTTACCTACTATTAGATATGTAATTTCTAATGCCCGTTTAAATGCTATTCATGATACTATTTCTAAAATGAAACAAGATAGTAATTTAAACAACTTAGAAAATGATGAATATGGAGAATAAACTTTATGAAAGAATTAACTAAATTAAGACTTATTAATTGGCATTTATTTGCAAATGACACTGTCGATATTAAAAATATTACATTTTTAACTGGATCTAATGGTACTGGTAAATCAACAATTATTGATGCAATGCAAGTTGTTTTATTAGG
>DKCH01000065.1:0-18403 GCA_002449135.1 Caryophanales bacterium UBA6879
ATTTTACCTAGTGAAGCTAATCAAGGAGTTGAAATAACTTCTTCTGATGTTGCAATTGAAGTTAATTCAACAAATAAGACTTTAAAAGCTATTAAATATACAGATAAAGAAGTCACTATTAAAGTGTTTGCTAGTAAGGATTTCTCTAAGGTTTCTGAGTTTAAATTAAGAGTTAATCCTTTAGATTCAACAAAGAAAGTTAAGATTAGTTTTGATACTGGAAATTATACTTCTAAAGAAGCTATTGATGTTGTTAAAGGCTCTACTATTGATAATTTATCTTATGATCCTTTTAGTAATGTAGAAGATAAAAATACTGTTTCTGATATAGTTTTCTTTGGATTTTATTATGATAAAGATTTTATTAATCCTGTAACATTTCCTATGACTTCTACATATAGTGATATGACACTTTATGCTAAGTTTGATAATTTATCTAGTGATGGAAGTCATATTTACGAGTGGAATTATGATGAAAATGAAGATGGCACTTATAATGTAGCTAGTTTAAGTGTTTACAATAATAATTTATCTAATTTAAGTGTTGGAATACCTGCTTATCATAATGGTAAAAAAGTTACTACTTTTAATAAAATAGGTGTTGATAGTTTTGTAAATAAAATTACTAATTTTGCTTTACCTAATACTATAACTAGTCTTCCTGAGAATGGTATTCAAAATTGGGGAAGTTTAGAGTATTTATATATTCCTAGTGATACTAAAATTACAGAAATACCAAAATACGGAATTTCTTCTTTAACTAAACTTAAGAGTTTATATATTCCAGATAATGTTACTAAAATTAATGATTATGGATTAACTGGAAATAAGAGTTTAACTAATCTTCATTTATCTAATAATTTAGAAACTGTAGGTATATATTCTTTAGCTGAGCTTTCATCATTAGAAGAATTAAATTTCACTTCTGTTAAGACTATTGGTCAACAAGCTTTCCAATACATGGAAAAATTAAAATATGTTTATTTTCCTAGTAATTTAGAAAAATTAAGCACAGTTTTCCCATTTATGAATTCAACAAAAAATATTGTTAGATTTGTTGTAGATTCAAATAATCAATACTATTCTAATGATGATTTTGGTTCTTTATATAATAAAGACAAGTCTATTTTATATGTTTATGCTAATGGTAAAGGTGGAACAAATGCATATATCCCTAATACTGTTAAAACTATTTTTGATCGTGCCTTTGCTGAGTCTACTATTGAAGTTGTAAAAATTCCTAGTTCAGTTACTACTTTAGAATTGTCTCCTTTTTATAACATGCCTAATTTAAAAGCTGCATATGTTCCAACTTCAGTAACTACTATTAAGAACAACGCCTTTAGTTTATGTAATTCTGATAAGCTTGTAGTTTATACTAATTATCAAAAGGATCAATTGCCAGAAAAATGGAGTAGTTTATGGAACTATAATTCTAATAACGATCAAATGGAAAGTGTAGAATTCAATACTATTTATGGTTTTGATGCTGATAGATTTAACTTCTAATAGAGGAGAATAAAATGAAAAAACAATTAATATTATTAACTACTGTTGTTTTAACTTTAGCCTCTTGTAATTCACAAAATAGTGATAGTAATAGCCAAATTAGTTCTTCAGTAAATAGTGAAAATAATAGTTCCACAGTAGAGGTTTTACCAACTACTGCTGATAATATTATTAGTACTTTAAATAAAGTAAGAAGAGCAAAAAATTATCAGATAGATTACACTGTTTCTAGTGTTACATATACTGATATTTTGACTGAAAATTATTTATATTATACTAATTCAAAAGCTGGATTAGTAAAAATGGAAAATATTGACAAGAAAATATTTAATAAGGATCAAATCTTATTTAATTTTGATGTTGATAGTAAAAACCAGGTTGATATTACAAGAGCAACTGTTGAAAATGGTGAACCGTATTTTAGCGTTTCTCAATTAGATCCTTTACAATTGGTTGATTTTAATGAGGTTTTACAAACTAGTGATTTTTCTAGTTCCACATTAAGTGATGGATATATTTATTCTAATAATGAGAAATTGCTTCTTGTTATGTCTTACTTAGCTGGTATACAGTCTTTAGCTATTAATAATACTATATTTGGTGTTGATTTTATTTTTACTAGTAATGGTTTAGAGTTTAAATTTACTACTTATGATAGTGATGATAATTTAATTTACTATGATGCTAGTGGAATTCTTTCTCATATCGGCACTGCTAAAGATGAAAACCTAGATAATTATTTCTCATCTATTAATTATAAATTTGATCAGGCTTTAACTGATAGTAATGTAACTAATGTCAAAAAGGATGCCTTATATTCAAAAGCAGTTATTAAAAATGATACAGGTACTTCTTCAACTACAAGTAGTACTATTAATGTTAATTATACTTCTAACTATATTGAAGTAAGTGGAACCTATAATTCTTCTGATTTTAGCAATGTTTTATATAAAGGAAGCAATGGAGAAGTAGTAGAAAAATATTTAGATGGAACTAATAACATTTATGAAAAAGTAATGTCTAATGAGAAGTTTGATGACTATTTAACTACTGCTAATGATGTAATGGACGCTTCATTATTTAGAAAAATATCTGACAAAACTTATAGATATTATGGTTTGTACCCTGATGAATTTGTTAAGGCTTTTGTTCAATCTGATGTAGAAAGTTATGATATTAATACTGTTGAATTAACATTAGATGATAATAATTTAGTAAAAGAAATTAATGCTTATTCTGTTATAACTGAAAGCAGTAGTGGTACACAACAATATGTAATTACTATTAATGATTTTCAAGATAGTAAACCAATATCTGAAATTACAACTTTAACTCCAATTGATGGTGTTAAGGAAAAATTACAACCTGCACTTGATAAACTTAAATATCAAGTGACTTCAGAAAATGGCTTAAAGTTATCAATGACTGATTCTACTTTATCATCCTTAAATGAAAAAACAGAATTTTATTATACTAAAGATATAATAATGACTGATAAGAAACACGCTGAATCTAAAACCAATCCAAATACTGATGATCACGAGTATTCTGGTTATTATAAAACTGATAAAGGGTTAGCTAAATTCTATATTAATAAAACTAATAATAAAATTGTTCCTACTGCTGATTTAGCCACTACAGACTCTATTGATAAACATTGGTTTGATTTAATTTTCAACTTTTCACCTGATGTATTTGAATTAGATACTACTGATTCAACAAATAAGACATTTAAGATTCGTAAAGAAGTGACTTATGTTCAAAATCAATTTGGCTTTTTATGGCAAATTAATTCTAAGGAAATTGATCCAACAAGTATAAAATTAATCTTAAATGATAAAGGTGAATTAAGCCAAATTAAGTTTTCATTTACTTCTTTTAGTACTTCAGATGGAACTCTTGATGTTATTTATGGTACTAAGGAAAATCAAGTAACTATTCCTCATTATGTAACTGATAAATTAAAAACAGTTTCTAATTGGGAAAAGATTGACTCATGGAAAAAAGAAAGTAATGAAATATATCAACAATTAGTTGATGTATTTGGTCAAGATTTTGCAGATAGTTTTCCTTATTATTTTAATGAAGATGTTGCAAAAACCTGGATTAGTAGACAAATAGATAATGTTACTTTAAAGATTTATAATTCATTAAAATTTGATTATTACTTCTCCTCATTTGGTAGATTACTTGAATCTAGTGGATATACTAAGGTTAAAGATAATACTTATAGAAGTGAAAAATATAAGGTTGAAGTAACTTTAAGTAGTAATACTCAAGAAGGAATGCTTATTAAGAAAATTTAGTTTTTTGCAGATAAAGAAAATGAGTCTTTATCTGCTTTTTATTATTTACAATGTTTTTACATTTATAAAATTTAGCGTGATTTTCCATATATTTTATAATTTAAGGAAAATATTAACAAATTATTTTGTTTAAAAAACTTTAATATGGATTTTAAAAAATATATAATAACAATTGCGGAGTAGAATTTTTATGGAAATTAAATTGAAGCATCTTACTAAGGTTTTCCCAGGTAATCAACAAAAAAACATTCCTGATACTATTGCAGTAAATGATTTAAATATTGATATTAAAGATGGGGAACTTATTGGTTTACTTGGTCCTTCTGGATGTGGTAAATCTACTACTTTATATATGTTAGCAGGATTGAAATCTCCTTCTAAAGGTGAAATTTGGTTTGGTGAAGATGATGTTACTCATGTTGCTCCAGAAAAAAGAGGTATTGGTTTAGTTTTTCAAAACTACGCTTTATATCCTCATATGTCAGTTTATGATAATGTTAAGTTCCCACTAACTAATTTAAATATTGTGAAGAATAAAGCTTCTAATAAAATTATTGATGATGAAGAAATCATAAAGATTCTTAAAAATCATAGTAAAGAAGTTGTTGATATTATTCTTGATTCAAAATTTAAAAATAAAATCTCAAAAGATGCTTCTGCAAGAAAATTAGTAAATCGTTTTCATATTGTTACTTCTTTAGCTGTTCGTATTTTTAAATTTGGTTTACAATATCAAGAAAATTTAGATACTAAAGTTGAAGAAATTGTTGATAATTTACAAGCTGAAATTGATAAGGAAAAAGAAAAGATCTTGAAAAAAGGATATTCTTTAAATGAAAAGAATGAGCTTTTAAAAGATGGTAAAACTATTGAAGAAAGAAGAAGACTTACTAAAGATGAAATTGATGCTTTAGTACAAGAAGTTTCTCGTTTAGTTCAAATTGAACAATATTTAGATAGAAAACCTTCTGAATTATCTGGTGGTCAACAACAAAGAGTTGCTATTGCTAGAGCTCTTGTTAAAAAGCCAAGGGTTTTACTCTTAGATGAACCTTTATCTAACCTTGATGCTCGTTTAAGATTACAAACAAGAGAAGAAATTAGAAGAATTCAAAAAGAAACTGGTATTACTACTGTTTTTGTTACTCACGACCAAGAAGAAGCTATGTCAATTTGTGATGATATAGTAGTTATGAAAAATGGTATTGAGATGCAAATGGGCCATCCTCAAGAAGTATACGATGATCCACATAATTTATTTGTTGCTAAATTCTTAGGTAATCCTCCTATTAATGTTTTTAAAGGTCAAATTAAAAATGGTTCTTTATATATAGGTGATCAATTAGTTTATATTCCTAAAAATAAATTAGAAGATAAAGAGGTATTTGTTGGTATTCGTCCTGAGGGATTTATTCTTAAGAAGAGAATTACAAAGACTACTAATGCTTATTTAACTATTAATGTTAATCAATTATCTACTATGGGTAGAGATATGTCTTTGATTTGTTCTCATGATAAGTTTATAGGTGAAAATATTAAAGTTATTATTGATACTACTAATGGTGTTAATTTAGGTCCTAATCATTTTGAAATTAAGCCTAATAAGATATTTGTTTTTGATGGTAAAACAGAGGAAAGAATAATTATTGAATAAATATGGAAAGTAAAAACAATTGGAAAGCTTGGATATATTTGGCTCCTGTTATTATTTTAATGGCAGTTTTTACCTTTTATCCTATTCTTAATACTTTTTATATATCTTTTTTAAAAGGATATAATTACATGAACGGAACCTTTAAGGGTTTTACTTTTGATAATTATATTGATGTTTTAACTCCTTTAAAAAATAGTGGACCTGGTTCTAATTTTGAGGCAGTTGTTCAAATTGCTTTACCTAATACTATGTTATTAACAATTATTACTGTCCCTATTTCAATTGCATTATCTTTATTAATTGCTATTTGTTTAAATAATATTAAGTTCTTAAAAAAGATATTCCAAACTATTTTCTTTTTACCTTATGTTACTAATGCTATTGCTATTGGTATGGTTTTCGCAGTTATTTTTGATACTGATTATGGTGTCTTAAATAAGATTTTTAGTTTGGGTAAGTTACCTTGGATTTATCCTTCACCTTCTAATCCAAATAATCCAGTTAATTATTGGATGGGTGTTTTAGCTATTTCTATTTATATTGTTTGGCATTCTCTACCATATAAGATTTTAATTTTTATTGGTGGTTTACAAAATATTGATAAGCAATATTATGATGCAGCTCAAATTGATGGGTCAAATAGAGCTAAAACTGCATGGAAAATTACTATTCCTTTACTTTCTCCTCAAATCTTGTATGTTATGATTACTTCGTTTATTGGTGCTTTTAAAGAATATAATTCTGTTATTGGTTTATTTGGTACTAATGGTGGTGCTTTTGATGCGAATACTGGTCCAAGAAATATGACGACGATGGTTTACTTTATTTATGATCAAATTGCTCAAAATAAGGTGCAATATGCTTCTTCAGCGGCGATAATATTGTTTATAATTATTATGATTTTTACAGCTATTCAGTTTAAAGTTTCTAAAAAGAGGGTTCATTATTAATGGAAAATACATATAAAAAGACTATATTAGTGTTACGAAATGATAAATTATCCTTAAAAGATAAAAAAAGATTAACTTTAGCTAATAAGGTCTTTTCACTAACTTTGACTTATGCTTTTTTAGTATTAATGGCTATTGTTGTTATTTTCCCTTTTTATTGGATGATTATTACTTCTTTAAAAACTGGTTCAGAAATCAAAGCTTTGATTCCTACCTTTTGGCCACAGGTTATTAGATGGGAAAACTACTCTGATGCTTTAAGAAGACTTAATTTTGGTACTTTACTTACTAATACTTTAGTTGTTGGTATTTTTTCTACTATTGGAACTATATTTACTACTATTTTTGCTGCTTTTGCTTTTGCTAGACTTCAATTTAAGGGTCGTGATTTTATGTTTTCTTTATTGTTAGCTACTATGATGATTCCTGGTGAAATGATGGTTATTTCTAATTATATTTCTGTTTCATTATTTGGTATGACTGGTGGGAAGAATTTAGCTGGGGCTTATGCGGCGATGATTTTACCTTTTATGATTTCTGTTTTTTATATTTATTTACTTAGACAAAACTTTAAGCAAATTCCAAACGAGTTATATTTAGCAGCTAAAGTAGATGGTAAATCGGATTGGGCGTTTTTATGGAAAGTTATGGTACCTTTAGCAATGCCTACGTTAATTACAATATTTATTTTAAAATTAATGGGGGCTTGGAACTCTTATGTTTGGCCAAATTTAATTGCTTCTGGTAATTCATCTTATTATTTAATTACTAATGGTTTAAGAAATACGTTTAATACTGCTGCTAATATTGATGACTATGGTATTCAAATGGCAGCTACTGTTATTGTTACTGTACCTTTATTATTATTGTTTATATTTTTTAGAAAATATATTATGAGAGGCGTCTCAAGAGCTGGTATTAAAGGTTAAAAGGAGGAAATTTTATGAAGAAAAATTTATTATTAACTATTGCTTGCTGTTTATTATTTACTTCCAATTTAACTAGTTGTGGAACAGATAATACTAATTCTGATAATGTTGGAGAAGTAACTGAAGTTGATCCAACTATTCCAGAAGGTGATCCTACTAGTGAAAAGGTTATTACTTTTTGGCATTGTTTAGGTCAAGATAAAGAAAAACAATTAAATAAAATTGTTTCTAAATTTAATGCTGAGTATCAAGGCAAATATAAAGTAGAGTTATTTAAGTTAGCAGGTGATTATGATTCTTTACATGATGCTGCAAAAACTAAATTATCTGCTGGTGAGATTCCTGCTTTATGTATGGGTTATCCTGATTCTTTTTCTGAATATATGACTTCAACTATTGAAGAATCATCTATTTTACGTTTAGATAATTTTATTAATGATAAAGAAGTAGGTTATTCAAAAGGGGAAATTGAAGATTTTGTTCCTCAATATTTAAATGAAGGCAAGAATTATCAGTTTAGTGGTACATGGTCTATGCCAATGTATAAATCTACTGAAGTTGTTTATTATAATGAAAATTATTTTGCTGGTGCTAATTTACAAACTGAAAATAAATTAAAAAATGATAGTGAATATCAAAGATTACGTAAAATTGTAATTGATCAAGGTGCTCAGCCAACTGAGGAATCTTTAAGTAATTTAAAAACTTATACTAGTGCTCATGGTGGTTATACTTATGATGTTCCTGTTACTTGGGATGAAATGGTTTCTACTTCTAAGCAAATGATTGCTGATTTAAAGTCTGAAAATATTAAAGATGAATTTTATCCAGTAGGTTATGATTCAGATGCTAATATGTTTATTTCTCAATTTGCTCAAAGAGGTATTGATTACACTTCTAATGATGAAGCCAGTAAAGAAGATGTTTCTAAGCACTTTACTTTTGTTAATGATAAGGCTAAGGCTTTTGTTAAGGAAGTTACTGATCTAATTAAAGAAAAGGTTTTAATTACTAAAAACTCTTTAGGTGGTAGTAAATATACTAATGTCTATTTTAATGAAGCTAAAACTGCAATGTCTATTGGTTCTACTGGTGGTTCTTCATACAATATTAGTGCTAATTTTAAAGTTGGATTAGCTCCTGTTCCATATGCTAATAATAATCAAAAATATATTATGCAAGGTCCTTCTATTTGTTTCTTTAATAATGATGATGAATTTATTCATAAAGGGGCTTGGTTATTTTATAAGGAATTAGCTGAACCTACTAATAATGCTGAATTAGCTTTGGAAAATTCTTATGATCCTATTAGAGTTTCTTCTTATGATACTGATAACTATAAAAATTGGTTAGCTAAAAAGGGACAAGGTTTAAAGTATGATATTCCTGCAATTACTGCTACTTTAAAGAATTTCTATATGACTTCACCAGTTTTCTTAGGTTCTTCTAAAGCTAGAAGTGAAATTGGTAATTTAACTACTTATATTGTTAATCAAAATTTGAGCATTGATGATGCTTTTACAGCAGCATTTAATGCTTGTAAGTCTGCAGCGGAGGCTATGTAAAAAATGAAATTAAAGCATTTAAGTTTATTATCTTTTTATTCTTTAGTTGCTTTTGGTTTAGTTTCTTGTAATCAAGATTCCTCAGTTACTAGCGAGTCTTTTAAAGCTACTTATGTTGATACTACTAAAGATTCTATTTATGGAAAAATTTCTGATTTTAGTCTTAAAAATAGCGATAATTTGAAAGCGGGAGATCAATTAAAGTTTAAGGTTACTCCTAATGAAGACTTCTTTATTGATAAAGTTACTCTTAATAAAGAAGAGCTTTCTATTGGTCAAGATGGTTATTATACTTGTACATTAAAAAAAGGCACTAATAAAATTGCTGCTACTTATAAGATTGACCCTACTGTTGATTTTGTTAGTAAGTTTAAATTAAATATTTCTGATGAATTATTTAATCAAGTTATGCAGGATCCACCAACAGCGCAAAGTGAAAAGGAAAATGCTCTAGATTTTAGAAAAGATGGCATTGAGCAAATGATGACTGCTACTACTGATCCTAAAGATTATTTTATTAACTATGTTGATGGTGATACTACTCATGTTAATACTAGAAATTATGGTTATTCAGTAAAAATTAGATATTTAGGTATTGATACTCCTGAATCTACTTCTGAAATTGAGGAATGGGGTAAGACTGCTTCTAATTTTAATAAGAGTATTTTAAAGAGCGCTAAGCATATTATTTTAGAAGGTGCTGGTGTTTCTATTAGTGGTGAAAAAACTCCTGCTACTGCTGATGGTAATCAACGTTCTTTAGCTTATGTTTGGTATACAACTGAATTAGAACCAACCAAGGATGATTTTAGATGTTTAAATCTTGAGATGGTTTATAATGGTTTTTCTTTTGGTATTGGTTCTAAAGAAGATATGGGTGAAAATTTCTATTTAGCTTTTGATAAGGCTAATAAGTCTGCTGAAGCTAATAAAAGACATATATATTCTAATGAAAAAGATAGTAATTATTATTATGGTGATCCTGTTCCATTAACTTTAAAGGAAATCTATGATACTTCTAAAAATGGTCCTACTAGTTCACCTTATAAGGATCAAAAGACTTTATATTCTATTGAAGGATATGTCTCTAGAAAGATGGAAACTGGTTTCTATTTCCAAGATAAAGCTAGTTATGATCAATCTAATGGTTTACCTGAAGCATATGGTATGTATGTTTTTACTTATACAGAAAATCCAATTAAAGTTGGTGATAAGGTTAAAGTAGTTGGTGTCTTATCTGATTATGGTGGGTCTTATCAAATGCAAGGTGTTTCTTACCATACATTAAATCCTGATCAAAAGAGAGATACTTTAATTTTAGAAAGTGGTAATGAAATTAAACCTATTAAAGTTACTCAAGAACAATTTTTATCTAAAGGTTACAATAATGTTTTAGTTGAAATTACTGATACTATGTATGCTTTTAATGCTACTAGTACTTATAATGGTGTTGCATCTGATAAGGGTGAAGGCGGAACTGAGGAAATTAATAAATATAATACTAAGTATCCATTTTATAATACTAATAACAAGATTATTTTCTATGCAGATAAAAATTCTAATGCAACTGAAAATACTAAAGGCGTAAGATTTGTTTCTACTGAAGAAATGTTATTTGATTATAAAGGTGAATATGGACGTTCTTATAAGTTCTTTGTAGGTGGTTCTTCTTTATACAATTATCATGGTGCAGAATATGCTAATACTAATAATGATAATCCATATAAGGATGATACTATTACTAGAAGTTATACTAAGAAGACATTAAAGGTTATTTGTATTTCTCAAAATTATGTTTCTACTAGTGGTAAAACCACTTCATATACTGCTACTTTAGTTTCTAAAGCTGATATTACTTTTGGTACATATTAATTATGAAAGCCTGTAAAGATTGTTCATTTATTACTTCTAAAGATAATATTAATACTTGTCCACATTGTCATTCAGATTTAGTATCTTTTGATTCTTTAAATAAAGAACAGGCAAGTGAACTTTCTGATAAGTTACATTCTAATGATGTTAAAGAATATGATAAAGGACAAAATAGTTTGTGTTTTGTTGTTTTAGGAATAATTTCTTTAATTATTGGTGGATTGTTTATCGTTTTGTCTTTGCAAAGAAGAAGAAATAAGATTGTTGGAATTAATTATCAATCTTTAGCTTTTGTTATTTGCATTGTTACTCTTATTCTTGGTTTCATTCTCTTAATTTGGGGATTAGTTAAATATTTTAATGCTCATCTTAAAAGGAAGGAATATAAAAAAGCTATCGAGACTCTGGCTAGTCTAAAAAAATAAGCCATAAAAAGGAGATAATTTATTATTATGAAAAAAAGATTGCTTACTTTAGCAGCCCTCGCTGTACTTTCTGTAAGTTTAGTGGGTTGTAATCCTAATGTTGGTGTTACTTCTAATGATTCTTCTACTTCTACAACTATTGGTGGTTCTTCTAATTCTACTACTAGTTCTTCAACCTCCTCTTCAGCTTCATCTGAAGAAGAACATACTTTAAGTATTGAAGTAACTGGTGATAAGGTAGTTGATGGAAGTGTTACTGCTTCTATTAAATTTGATGATGCTCCTATTACTAGCGGTGTTGGTACTTTAACTTTAATTGCTACTACTGGTGCTGATTTAGTTGAAATTGGTGAAATTACTGCTTCTTCTGCTCAAATATCTTTAAAGGCAGCTGGTTCAGTTACTTTAGAAGCTAAGCTTGTTACTAATTCTAAGACTTATACTCAAACTACTTCTTTTGAAATTGCTCCAAGACCAGATACTTCAATTTCTATTGCTGAAGCTAAACAAAAAGCAAAGGGTGAAACTGTTACTGTAAGAGGTGTTGTTACTGCTGTTTCTGGAAAATCTGCTTATATTGCTGATAGTACTGGTGGTATGTATATCTATAATTTTTCTTATGATGCAGGTGATACTGCTATAACTAATGGCACTTGGACTGAAGGTGATTATGTTGAAGTTAAGGCTAATATTGATGAATATAATGGACTTAAACAATTAAATAACTATACTGGTGATTCTCAAAATCCAAAAGTTGAAGGTACTTATGCTTATAAATTAGAAGATACAAACAAGCCAAAACCTACTTATGCTTCTTTAGATGAAAATGGATTTAATAGTTTAACAGCTGCTGATGCAGGTAATTTATATACATTTACTGCTACTTATGTTAGTGGTACACCAAAAACAGGAACGAATGTTAATGTTAAATTTAAGATTGGAAACACTGATGTTATATTAAGAACTGATAAATATGATAAAGTAGCTATTAAGTATACTTTAGAAGTTGGTAGAACCTATAAGATTTCTACTCCTTTAAGTTGGTATAAAGGTGCTCAATTTGCTTTCTTAGGTACTGGTACTACTTTAGAAGATGTATCTATTGAAGCTACTTCTATTACTTTAAGTACAGTTACTAATACTTTAGGTGTTGGTGATAATGTTCCTCTTATTGCTTCATTTGAACCAGATGATGCTTTTGCTAAACTTACTTACGAAAGTAGTGATAATGAAGTAGCAACAGTTGAAAATGGTAAAGTTATAGCTAAAAAGGTTGGTACTACTAAAATTAAAGCTACTTATAAAAATAGAAATGATGAAGTGATTACTAGTAATGAATTAGATATTACTGTAGTTGACAAAGCTACAAGTGTTAAAATTAACACTTTAACTAATATGGATAAATATTATGTAGTTGATGGTATTATTACTGCTAAAACTGATTATAAATTTGTTATTTCTGATGAAACTGGTTCTTTAGTTGTAAATACTAATACTACTTATAATGAAGGTGATTTTGTTACTGTTAAAGGCGTTGTTAATTCTTCTTTCCACGATTTAATTCAATTTAATGATGTTTATAACATTACTAAAAATGAAGGTAGGGCACCTACTTTACCTGAAGCTGTTGAATTAACTGCTGAAAAAGCTAATAACTTTGCAGAAATTAAAGACGCTAATAAGACTTCTAATGGTATTAAATATACATGGACTACTACTTTTGGTAAAGATGGCAACTACTTTTTAGCTAATATAGATGGTAGTAATACTAAAATTGAACCTGCTAATGCTACCTCATTTGAAAAAGATATTGTAGAAGGTAAAAAAGCTAAAGTAGAAGGTTATTTTGTTGGCTGGGATAATAGATATAATTATGCTTCTTTCTATTTTACAAGTGTTACACCTATTGTTGATAAAGTTACTATTAACTTTGATTCTACTGAAGCAAATGTTAATGTTAGTGAAACTTTAACATTAAAACCTGAAGTATTATTACCTGAAGGTAAAACTGATAAATCTTTAACTTGGGAATCTTCTGTTCCTAGTGTTGCTACTGTAGAAAATGGTGTTGTTAAAGGTATTAAAGTTGGTGAAACTGTTATTACTGCTACTTCTGTTGCTGATACTACAGTTAGTGCTACTATTAAAATTAATGTTATTGATCCTAGTACTGTTCAATCCATTAGTTTAACTGCAGAAAATTTAGGGTTAGCTGCATATAATAATGAAGAAAAGAGCGCTACTGTAGATGGTGTTAGTTTTAGTTATTTGCAGCTTATGAAAAGTAATGAAGGTGCTATTCAATCTAGAAATAAAGGAACTTCTGGAGCCTTATATAATGCTTCTAGCTTCTCTAAAGCTATAAAATCTATTACATTTAATTGGAGCACTCAACAAACAAGCTCTAAACCAACAGCATTTATTAATTTTGCTACTAGTGCAATTTCAACTGTTCAAACTACTGGTTCTGAATTGAAATTTGTAGCTGATGAAACATCAACTACTATTAATTGTAGTGTAGAAAATGCTACTTATTTTAGGTTTGATCATAACGTAAGTGGTGCTTTCTACTTCTCTTCTATAGTTATTAATTTTGTTGACTAAACATTTTTAGTGTTAAGAACTTTAAAGCTGCTAGATTTTGATATCTAGCAGCTTTCTTTTATATTAAAAAATATTTATGTTTGTTAAAATATTTAAGTATGAAAAAAGAACTTTATGTTTCAGCATATAAGAATAATGTTTTAGCTAAAAGAGGAAAAATATTATTAGCAGTTATTTGTGATTATTTTCTTGTTTTTATTTTAGGCTTTATTTTGTTTATAGGATTTGTTACTCCTATTAATGCTTCTTTACCAGTTTATAAAAGTAATTTAAACAATATAAACTTAGGTAAAGAAAAACTAAATCAAATAGTTGGTTCTACTCATATTCAAGAATATGATGAAGAAAGTAAAAGTTTAATTGACATTAAAGTTACTGGTCATAAGTATTTAGAAGCTTTAACTAAAACAAGTTATTTTATTTTTAATGAAAAATATCCTTATAAAAATGAAAACGGAATTTATGAATATAAAGATGTAAGTAAAGAAGAGACTCTTATTAATGTTGAAAATAATAACTTGGTTTATTATTTTATTAATTTTAAATCTAATCATGATGATTTAAATTCTTTTATATATGAAGAGAAAAATTATGAGAATAATAAGTATGAATATTTAAAAGCTTTACTTTCTTATGATACGTATAATTTAGATAAGTATTTTATTAGTGAAACTGAATTTAATAATTTACAAGATAAGTATAATTTAACAAATTATGAAATTTTAAATAAAGATACTAGTAAATTGTTAATGAATTATTATGCTTATAATGATTCTTCTAATAGTATTAATGAGATTATTAATGGTTTATTAACCCGTTATTATGAAACTTGTAATTATGGTGTTAATGATATAGAGAATAATTATAGTCTTTATAAAAATACATATAATAAAGATTTTATTCCTTATTATAATTCTTATTTATTAAGCTTAGTTATTTCTAATCTTATTTCATATGTGTTATCTTTTATTGTTTTAGAGATTATTATACCTTTATGCTTTAAGAAAAATAAAACTAGTTTAGGTAATAGAATTTTAAAACTTGCTTTAGAAAGAAAGGATTTAATGGAACCTACTTATTTAAATTTATCTTTATATAAAGTTTCTAGATTTTTGATATTCTTTTCTTCTAATTTCTTATCTTTATTATTTATTGGTCAGTTAGGTGTAATTTTATATGATTTTGGGTTAGGTGTTTCTTATTTTGAATTTTTATTGTTTTCTTTTGGTTTAAGTATTGTTTCTTTAATTTTTTTCTTTATTAATAAGGATAGACAATTATTATCTAATTTAGTTAGTTTTACTATATATAAAAATATTGAAGAGTTTGAAAATGTTAAAATAACTGAAAAGGATGAATATGGAAACAACTGAAGAATTAAGCTATTCTAAAGCTAATCTAAATAGGAGATGGGGAGTTTATTTAATTGATCTTTTTTGTATTTTCTTTTTTACTTTTATTTTGTTTGCTTTAGAAAATATGATAGTTAAAAACGTTCCTAGTTATTTAAATTTAACTAGTGAAAAAAGCAAGTTAAAAGTTGAATCAAAACTTTATTTAGAAGATGAGAAAGATATAGTTACTTATGCTAATGCTAATTTAAAAACTTATGAAGAAAAGAAAGATTTTTTATCAGTAAGAATTGATTATTTTTATAAGGATACTAATTTCTTTACTGATAGTAAGTCATTAGAAGAATATAATTTAAGGAAATTAGAGGCTAAGAATCAGGGTAATAATTTATTTTTAAAAGAAGATGATAAGATTGTTGAAAATAATTTAAATCCTGAATTGCTTTATAATTTTTATGTTACTGAAATAAATGAGCATTGTTTACCATTACTTTTTAATAGTGAAGTATATACTTATTCTACTAAAGTGCTATTTTTAATTCAGGTTAGTGAGTTTTCTATTGGTCTAGTTATTTCTTTTGTTTGTTTTAAGGTGATTATTCCACTTACTTGTTTTAAAAAAGGTAGACAAAGTTTAGGAATGAAAGTATTTAAGATCTCTTATGTTCAGCTAGATGGCTTTAATATTAAAACTAGTAAGTATTTGTTTAAGTCTTTGTTTGATTTGATTGTTATGTATTTTGTTTCTTTTGTTTCTTTTTTATTACCTGTTTTTGTTTCTATAGGAATGATGTATTTTACTAAGACTAATCAAAATTTAAGTGAGTATGTTTTTAATGTTTATTTAGTTGATTCTAAGGATGATGAAATATATTTTGATTATTTAGATTATCAAGATAAGAAAGAAAGCAGTAAAAAGGCTAGTATTGAAAATAAAGATTTAAGGTTAGAATAATTTACTTTAGTTATTTTTAATAAACATTTAAATAAATAATTTTTTCAATGTAAGTGTTTTTATATCGATTTTTATGTCCTTGCATTTACTTTCTTGTATAATATATTTGTTTGAAAAAGGAGATTTTAAATAATGCCAAACATTTCTAAAGTTCATGCTAGAGAAGTCTTAGACTCTCGTGGCAATCCTACTGTTGAAGTAGAAGTTGAAACCGTATCTGGTGCTTTCGGAAGAGCTATTGTACCTTCTGGTGCCTCTACTGGTGAAAGAGAAGCTATCGAATTAAGAGATGGTGATAAGAAGAGATATAATGGTAAAGGTACTTTAAAAGCTGTTAATAACGTTAATGAAATTATTGCTCCAGCTGTTTTAGGTTTGCCTGTTGATCAACAAGTTTTAATTGATAATACCATGATTAAATTAGATGGTACTCCTACTAAGGCTAAGTTAGGTGCTAACGCTATTTTAGGTGTTTCCTTAGCTTGTGCTAGAGCTGCTGCTAATTACTATGGTATGCCATTATATAGATATATTGGTGGTCCTAATGCTAAGATTTTACCTGTTCCAATGATGAATGTTTTAAATGGTGGTAAACATGCTGATTCTTGTGTTGATTTCCAAGAATATATGATTATGCCTATTGGTGCTAAATCCATCCATGAAGCTGTTAGAATGGGTGCTGAAACCTTTGCTGCTTTAAAGAAGATCTTAAAAGAAAGAAAAGATATTACTTCTGTTGGTGATGAAGGTGGCTTTGCTCCTGAAGGATTAAAAGATAATGAAGAGCCTTTAGCCTTATTAGTTGAAGCTATTAAAGCTGCTAACTATGTTCCTGGTAAAGATATCGCTTTAGCTATGGATACTGCTTCTTCTGAATTCTATGATCCTAAAACCAATACTTATGATTTAAAGAGATCTGGTCAAGGTAAGAAGACTACTGAAGAAATGATTCAAATGTATGAATCTTTTGTTGAAAAATATCCTTTAATTTCTCTTGAAGATGGTTTAGCCGAAAACGATTGGGATGGTTGGGTAGAATTAACCAAACGTTTAGGTCATAAGATTCAATTAGTTGGTGATGATTTATTTGTTACTAACCCTATCTATGTAAAGAAAGGTATTGAACTTGGTGCTGCTAACTCTGTTTTAATCAAGGTTAACCAAATCGGTACTTTAACTGAAACCTTAGATGCTATGAGAGTTGCTACTGAACATAATTATACTTGTGTTGTTTCTCATAGATCTGGTGAAACTGAAGATACTACTATTGCTGATTTAGTCGTCGCTTTAAATGCTGGTCAAATCAAGACCGGTTCACTTTGCAGAACTGATAGAATCGCTAAGTACAATCAATTAATGAGAATTGAAGAAGAATTAGGTGATACTGCTCAATTCTTAGGTGCTGACGCTTTCTATAATTTAAAGAAGTAAGCTAATTAAATTAATTTAAATTAATCCTTATAGAGTTTTAGGCTTTATAAGGATTTTTTATTGTAACTTTCTACATTTTTTATTAAAATTATTCTTGTGAAAAATAAGTGGATTTTAACATTAATTTTTATATCAACTATCACTTCATGCGATATAAAACAATCAAATATAACTTCTAGTGAAGTTGTTTCAAGTTCTTCTAATGTTACTAGTGAAATTATCAGTTCAAGTAGTTCATCTAGTATTTCATCTAGTAATATATCTAGCAGCTCTAGTGTTAGTTCTAGTGTCTCTAGTAGTTTTAGTAGTTCATCTACTTCGATTGATAATGGATCTTTAAATTCTTATTATCGTAGTATTGATTTTAATTTAAAAGGAAAAGAATTAAAAACACGTTTACATTATTTAATTGATGATGCTAAATCATATTCTTATAATGAATTACCTGAACTTTATAGACAGACTGATTATGGAAATGGATATATTTTAGATATATATTCTAATTGTAAACAAAATTCTTTTGGCTCAAGTTATAAAAAAGAAGGCGATATTTTAAATAGGGAACATATAATTCCTCAATCTGTTTTTTATAAGAAATCACCAATGCGCTCTGATTTATTTCATGTTTTACCAACTGATGGATATGTAAATAATAGAAGAAGCAATTACCCGCATGCAGAAGTTTCTAATATTAATTTTACATCTACAAATGGAACAAAAGTTGGAAGCTCTAAAACTAGTGGAGTAAGTGGTAGTGTATGTGAACCAGCTGACGAGTATAAAGGTGATGTGGCTAGAATATATTTTTATTTTGCTACTAGATATGAAGATAAGTTTTCTGGATTTAAAAG
>DKCH01000065.1:18487-29571 GCA_002449135.1 Caryophanales bacterium UBA6879
GAAGATCCTATTAGTCAAAAAGAAATAAAAAGAAACGAAGCAGTTTATAAATTACAAAAAAATCGTAATCCTTTTGTTGATATTCCTAATTTGGCTGATTTAATTTGGTAGTATTATAATATAGTTATCGAGGTATTAAATATGACAAATAAAGAAGTGCTATCAATTTTTCAAACTAGACATTCTACAAGAGAATATTTAGACAAAATGGTTTCTCAAGAAGATATTGAAACTGTTTTAGAAGCTGCAAACTTAGCTCCTAAAGGTATGAATAGAAAAGCTAGTCATTTTTATGTTTTTAAAAAGGGTGAAGAAAAATATCAAAAATTAGTTGATTTTGCTATTAAACAAATAGGTGATAATCCTTTTTATGAGGCTCCTGTTATTATTTTAGCAACAATTGATACTTCTATTGCTGTTACTCCTATTCAAGATAGTTCAGTTGCGATGGAAAACATGTTGTTAGCTGGTTGCTTACTTGGTTTAGGTACTTGCTGGATTAATTCAGTTAGTTTCTTCTTTGATCAAAAGAATTTGGATTTTTTAGCTAGTTTAGGTGTAAACAAAAATTATAAAGTAGTTGCTAGTTGCATTTTAGGTTATAAAAAGTAAATGACTTATCTTTTTATAGGAGCCGGACCTAGCAATATAATTTCAAGTTATTTAATAAAAAAAAGAAAACCAGAATCTAAAGTTATAATTTTAGAAGGTAGTAATAAACCTTTAAAAAGAATATTAGTAAGTGGAAATGGACGTTGTAATTTTTTTAACAAGAATCTCTTAGATTTTAAAAAACTTGAAAATAAAGTTAATAATTACCTTAAATTTTTAGAATTCTTTAAAAATGTTAATGCTGATGACTTTTTAACTTTATTAAAAGAAGATTTTAATTTTAATTATTTTCATGATGAAGAAGGAAGAATGTATCCTTTTTCTAATTTAGCTACTTCATTATTTCAAGTGTTGCTTACTAAAAGTAAAGAGATAGGAGTAGAAATAATTTTAGATTCTTTAGTTAAAAAAATTGATAGTTCTAAAAAGGTTGTTTTTACTAAAGATAAAACCTATTCTTATGATAAATTAATAATAGCCACTGGTGGTTTAGCTTATGATCGTTTAAGTTTAAATGTGTTACCTTTACTTAATGATTTAAATTTAAAATATGAATCTTTTACTAGTGGGTTAGCACCTTTAATTGTTAAAGAAAAAATCTTTAATTTTATAGTAGGATCACGTTTAAAAGGAAATTTAACTTTATATAAAAATGAAAAAATAATTCATCAGGAAGAAGGGGAATTATTATTTAAAAAAGATGGATTATCTGGAATTTGTATTTTTAATTGCTCGTTCTTTTTTAAGGAAGGTGAAAACTTTAAAATTGTTTTTAATCCTTTAATCCATTCTAATGTAAATCTTACTTTTGATGGTAGTAAAAATTTTGAAGAATTAGAAGGTACTTTTAATGAAAATATTTTAAAGTTTTTAAAAGTTGTTATTAATAAAAATAGATTTACTTATAATGATATTTTAAAAGCTTTTACTTTTACTCCTTTTAAGAAATATCCTTTAAAGGATGCGCAGATTTCCTTAGGTGGTGTTCTTTTAAATCAATTAAATGATGATTTTTCTTTGAAAAGTAATAAGGATATTTATTTAGCTGGTGAACTTATTAATTTGCACGCTGTTTGTGGTGGATATAATTTAGGTTTGGCTTTTTTAAGTGGTTTTAAATTAGGTAATTCTTTGTAATTTAGTTTTAGAATATATTATTACACCTTATATTTTTACTATATTCTTTGTATAATTTTAAGGATGTTAGAACATAAGAGCGATTTTGGAAAACTTGATTTAGAGTTTTTACAACAAATTATCGATGCCACTAAGGAAGTGGTTATTAAAAGAATTCATAAGACTTCTTTGTCTAATTTTACTATTTCTTCTATTGCTATTTGTTCACGTCTTTATTATTACTATTTTATGAATGATTGCTTAACAGAAGAAAGAAAAATTGCAAAGTTTAATTCTATTAATTTGAATGAATCTGCTAATGTTATTGCTGATATTACTTATGAAATAATTAATCAAAGAAACAAAACTTTAAATTCAGGGATAAATGCATTTTCTGAGCTTTCTTTTACAATTGAAGCAACTTTGGTTTTTTATATTAACTTAATTGAGCCTTTTTCTAAAACTAATCCATATGAGTCTTTAATGCCAGATATGTTTTTAAAAGTCTTTAGACAGGCTTTAGGCTTACTTAGAATGCTTAATTTGGATTTAGCTAGTGAAGGATATTCTAATTGGAGAACCTTACATGAAGCAGAATGTGTCATTAAATTATTAGTAGAAGGGGGAGAACCTTTACAAAAAGTTTATTTAAGACATATTGATTATAATTCTGCTTTTAGAAATGGTTTATCTTCAAAAGAAGAGACAGATAAAATATTTGTAGAAATTAAGGCAAATATGGCTAAACATGGTCTAAAGAGTAAGGATATGAAAAAATACATCGAATATGGTTTTTTATATGCTTGTAAGACATATGATGAATCAAATGTTGATTATAAGTTAAATTTTAGAAATGGTTTACAAAAAGCTGCTAGATTAGAAGAGTATAATGCCTGGTATGAAATGGCTTCTGAAATGGCCCATTCTTCTCCAATTTTCTTTTATTCTAATACTGCTTTTTTTGCGGATTTAACTGCTGTTAATTTAACTGATATTACTTTAAGATTAATAAATTATTTTGAAGAGTATCTTAAGTCAAATACTAAAATTTCTTATCATGGAAAAGAATTAGAAAAGGATATGTTAATTAAAAACTTGGAAGCTCAAACAAAATTGGGTGATGATAAGTTTTATACTAAATATAAAGATTATTTAAACGATGAAGAATAGAGAAATAAACGCTACAGCTGTAGCTATAGATGATAATGGTAAAGGTTTAGTTCGTTTTGAAGATAAAACGATTTTTGTTGATAATTTATTACCAGGTGAAAAAGCTGAAATAAAATTATCTTATGCTTTTAATACTTTGAAAGAAGCAAAAGTAATTAAAAGATTTAATGATTCAAAATTCCGCGTAAAACCTAAATGTAAATATTATGAATCTTGTGGTGGTTGTAATTTAATGCATCTTTGTTATGCTCAACAATTAATTTATAAACAAGAAAAAGTAAAGAATTTATTACACAAATTTGCCCATTTAGATTTTGAGGTAAGTCCTACTATTGGAATGGAGAATCCTTATAATTATCGTAATAAGATTCAAGTTCCAGTGGGAAAAGACAAAAAAGGAAATATTATTACAGGTTTCTTTGAAGAAAACACTCATAAAATTGTTTCTAACGATAATTGTTTAGTTCAAGATGAAAGAGCAAGTGAAGTAATTAAAGCTTTTAAATCCTTAATGGAAAAGTATCATATTGAACCATATGATGAAGATAAAAGAACTGGTTTAATAAGGCATTTAATTATTAAAACTAGCTTAAATTATAAGCAAGTAATGGTTGTAATAGTTACAGCTGTAGATGAGTTTAAAGGGAGAAAAAATCTCGCTTTAGAATTAATTAAAAAATGTCCATTGGTTACTACTGTTGTTCAAAATTATAATCCTCGTAAAACAAATGTTATTTTAGGAGAAAAAGAAAGAATTTTATACGGAACAGGTAAAATCAAAGATTCTATTTTTGACCTTACTTTTTTAATTTCAAGTAAATCATTTTATCAAACTAACCCTTATCAAGTAGAGAAGCTTTATCAAAAAGCTATTGAATTAGCTAACTTAACTAAGGAAGATGTAGTTTTAGATGCTTATTCTGGAACAGGTACTATAGGTTTATGTGCAAGTAAATATGTTAAGGAAGTTACATTAGTAGAGCTTGTAAAAGAAGCGTATTTAGATGGCTTAAAAAATAAAGAATTTAATAAGATTACTAATGCTAATTTTATTAATGAAGATTGCACTAATTATATGCTTAAAAATAAGGAAGAAAAACATTTTGATGTTATTTTCCTTGATCCACCTAGAAAAGGTTCTACTGTCGAATTCTTAAGTGCATTAAAAGAAATAAAACCAAGTAGAGTAGTATATGTTTCTTGTAATCCAGTGACTTTAGCTAGGGATTTAACTTATCTTTTAGATCAGTATGAAGTTAAAGCTGTTGTTCCTGTAGATATGTTTCCTCATACTAGCCATGTGGAGACGGTGGTGTTGCTTAGTCGCAAAAACGGCTGAAAATAGCTAAAAATCGATAAAAATTGATGGATTTCCTTCTTTCTAAAAATGGAAAACAAAGACATGAATTTGTTCTCGATAAGGGTGAGGAATATAGCGAAGAAGAAGGGAATCAGTGTAAACGTCGTCTATTCGAGGTATTTCTTTGACTGCTTCCTGAAGAAGCTTTCCACATCTTTTTATGTGGATAAGTTCGTCTTTTAAAAACTGATTATCTATATTTGAGTTAACGTTGCAGATATTTAATAAATAGAAAAAATTGCTACAATAACTAAGAAATAACAATGATGTAGTGTATAATAATAGTATAGGAGGTGAATCATGAAACTGTACAAACGGGAAAAGTATTTGTCTAAGATGCGTGCGTTTTTTCATGATGACGACCTTGTTAAAGTGATAACCGGGATACGCAGATGCGGGAAATCCAGCCTCATGCAAACAATAGTGGAAGAACTCAAAGATGGTGACGTTGCGGAGAGCAACATCATTTACATCGACCTTGATAAACGTGGATACAGAAACATCCGAAGCGCGGAGCAGCTGGACGCATTGATTGAATCCGCCGCACAAGCGGAAGGGATGAAATACCTTTTCATAGACGAAATCCAGAACGTTGAGGGCTTTGAAGAGGTGATAAACGGGTTCAGGTCGGAGGGCGGCTATTCGATTTTTATAACGGGTTCCAATTCCTATTTGCTCAGTGGGGAGCTCGTGACGAAACTGACCGGCAGATATCTTGAATTCGAAATGTATCCGCTGACATTTGACGAATATGAGGACATGAAGAGATTTTATGGGCACGACATCAACGCCAATGCTGAAATAGAGTTGAATAGCTACATTTTGGAAGGTGGATTTCCGCGAGCCATCAAAATCGACAGCCTTTCGGATAAGCGCACCTACGTGAAGGGAATCATCGATGAGATCTTCGAAAAAGATATTAAGAGAAGGGTGAAAATCAAAGACGTTCAGTCCTTTGAGCTGGTTCGAAATTATATCATCAACAATTTTGGCGCGACGACGAGCATCAACAGCCTCCACGAAGCGCTTCTCAAAAATGGCTTGACCATCAGCCGTGCGACGGTGACCCGGTATATAAAGACGCTGGTTGACGCGAAGATTTTGTACGAATGCAGAAGGTTCGACATGAAGTCAAAAAAAACACTTTCAGGAGAGCAGAAGTATTACGTCGCCGACTTGAGCTTTTACTACGCGATGAACACGGACAACCGGATCAATTACGGGCCGACGCTAGAGAACATCGTGTATCTGTACGCCAGAAGCCTTGATTACGCGGTAAGCGTTGGGCGCGTCGGAAAGTTGGAATGCGACTTCATCCTCAGAGACAGCAACATGGACTATTCCTATGTGCAGGTGGCCTATAAGATGCTGCAAAGCAAAGACACGGAAGACAGGGAATACAAGCCATTGGAGGGCATACGGGACAATTATAGAAAATATGTCATGACAACTGACTATATGCTGCAAAAGAGAAATGGCATTATTCATGTCAACCTGATGGATTTTATAAGCAAAGGCAAGCGCTTTTAAGTGAAGAATCCGCTCGTTTGAAGCACGCCAAAAACGATTTTTAAAGAAGCTGCCGATTCAGAAAAAACACAGTTGGCTTGGAATGATGATGAAGGTCGGGGAAGGAAGCATATCTAGAAGAGAAGCAATAGCAATGGCATTCCGCTGGCGGCTTTCGTAAGGTACGTCAGCTCCAATTGTCTTGTCAAAATCAGGCGCGGCGTGTACGCAAAGGATGATGCTGTGGACGACCTCTTTCAGCTTCAGAGAAGGTATCAAAGGATAGTGTATTCCGGCTTGACCGACAGGATTATGAATTTTATTGAGTTCACACTTCCGAAGAGATACCGGGTGAGAAAAGAAAGCGTCAACCCTAATGCCGTTTGTCACATTGAGAATAATGTCGAGCTCTTTAATCTAGGGAATGTTGGCGCCCGGACTATGTTCGGAAACGAAGTTATTTGTTACTCAAGAGAGAAAATGATAGTCGAGATGATACGGAAGAGGGACGATTACTATTCGGAGCTTTTCCTCAAGGCAGTGAAAACATTCTTTAAAGGAAAGGATAAAAAGATATGGATTTCCTCTTCAGATACGCAAGGATGAGGTAAATGGAAGAGAATGTGTATACGATTCTGGAGGCCATGAATTTTGATGATTAACAGAGATTCGCTCTCGGGAATGGAACATAGCGAAGAAGAAGGGAATCAGTGTAAACGTCGTCTATTCGAGGTATTTCTTTGACTGCTTCTTGAAGAGGATTTCTGTATCTCCTTATGCAGAAAAGTTCGTGCTAAAGGGTGGCCTTTTCCTGTCCTCCGTCCTCGGTATTGAGAACAGGGCTACGATGGACATCGACTTCATCGTCAGGAGAATCCGCATGGAGCGCGATACACTCATCGGCATCATGTGGTACAATAAAGCAATTGCAATTCGATTATATCTTTTCTAAATGCTGTTAAATACTTTTTCTTATTTCTCTTTTTTCGGAACATTTCCTTCTAAATATTTTCTTATTGTTTTTCTATCAACTTTCAGTTCTCTTGATATTTTTTGATATATTCACTCTTATTTTTCCTTCCTTATATGCACGCTACTGGCACTTTTATATTGATATTTCTAACCTTAGATTTAGGTATTTTTTCCGCCATGTGGTGTTTAGCGTTGATGGTGATAAATTCTTTAATAGGCGTGTTGTGGACTATATCATTGGTTTAGTAGTTATTGATATGAGTGTGGGAACATAAAAAACTAAATAGTTGACTGAAAGGGACAACGCTTGTACGATATTATCTTCTTATGAATGGAAATAGTAGATTTTGAAAAAGTCTATTGTTTCTTCTTATGGGATTATTTTACGTATTTCAAAGCCTGTTTCGCTGGGAATTGAAGCAATTACTGTTACCAAATCCGTCAATCGATTTTTAGAAGTTTTTTATGGTTAACTTATTCAGTGGTTTAACTATGTAGCTTGTAAACATTTTTACCCTTCTCTTAAACGTTCTAATGCAATTTTTTCCTACAATTTACGTTTGTTATTTACTTGACATTATTCAACAAGTGGAATATATTTTTATTAAATTAAAGGAGAAAATCTCGACATGCTTAAACACGGAATATTGGGACTGCTAAACTATGGGGATATGACAGGCTATGAAATTCACGAAGCTTTTGAAACCTCACTAAATTTTTTTTGGCCAGCGCAAACCAGCCAAATTTATCGTGAACTTACTGTTTTAGAAAAAAATAAATGGATTGTAAAGAAAACTGTTGAACAATCAAGTAAACCAAATAAAAATATCTGCTCTATTACAGAAGAAGGGCGGAAGGAGTTTCTACGCTGGTTAAGTGACCCAGATATAAATGTTGCTATGCGCTCACCTATTTTAATGAAAATCTTTTTTATGGGTGAATTACCTGTTTCAATTGGCTTGGATTTTTTTAAACAGCTTAATGATAGATATCAAATGGGTCTTGAAGCACTCCAACAAACAGACGTTTCTATTGCAGCGTATAAAGAAATGATACCAGATAAAAAAAGTGCGATATTTTGGCAAATGACTGCTGACTTTGGAAAACGATATACACAAATGTATCTTGAATGGATCAAACACTGTATTCATCTTTTGAAAAATATGGAGGAAAAGGAATGAATATTCTTTTAATTAATGGAAGCCCCAAAGGTGAACATAGCAATACGCTTAGGCTTGCTAACGCTTTTTTAGAGGGGATTTGCTGTGCTCAGAAAGATTGCTTACCTAAAATTGAGAGGCTTAATATTGCTAAGATGAATATTAACTCTTGTCTTGGATGTTTTTCCTGTTGGAAAACTACTCCCGGAAAATGCTGTATTTATGATGATATGCAAATAGTTCTTGAAAAGTTACTATGGGCTGATCTCATAATTTATAGTTTTCCATTATATTATTTCAGTTTGCCAGGTAAGCTCAAAACAGTAATAGACCGGCAGCTTCCTTTAACTCTACCTTTCATGCTATCTAATTCAAAAAGTGGCGGTCATCCTACAAGATATGATATGAGTGGAAAGAAAACTGTTTTAATTTCTACTTGTGGATTTTATACGACAAAGTCAAATTATGAAAGTGTAACAGCACAATTTGATAGGATTTATGGTAAAGAGAACTATACTACCTTATTTTGTGGAGAAGGTGAACTATTTAGGGTACAAGAACTATCAAATCGTACAGAAGAATATTTGGCGGTTGTTCGACAGGCAGGGCAAGAGTATATTTCCGGTGGTATAAAAGTAGAAACAAATACAAAACTACAAGAATTGTTGTTTCCTAGAGATGTTTTCGAGCGTATGGCAGACGCAAGCTGGGGTATTACGAAAACAGGTGAAAAAGAAGATTTCTCATTAACTTTTACTAAGCAGATGGCTGCACTTTATAATCCAGCAGCGTATCCTGGAACAGATGTTATTTTGGATATGAATTATACGGATCTTGGGAAGCGTTATCGGATCATATTAGGAAAAACAGAAAGCCGCGTTATAGAGCAGTTTCATGGGAAAGCAACAACGGTCATTAATGCCCCCTTTTCTGTATGGCAATCTATTGCTGCTGGAGAAATAGAAGGTTCTACCGCATTAATGAAACATTTATATTCTGTTGAAGGCGATTTTAACTTAATGTTGAAATGGAACGATTATTTTGGAAAACAACAAAAATCGGATATAACAAAAGATAAGTCAACCATAAATGGAAAAACAAATATGCTTTATGTTTTAATCCCTTGGATTGTATTTTGGATAGCTTCAAATATTCATGTTTTTTGGGGAAGTATAATCAGTATTTTTGTTTGTTGCTTATTGCCTTTACTATTTTATAAAAATAAAAAAACAGTTTATGATTTAATTTCTAGCGCATTGGTAAGCATATTTTCAATGTTGCTGGTTATTAACTTATCTGCTGTTATTGTAATACCATTGTCTTATTTAGCATTTGGTATTATGTGGAGTATATCTGCTTTTCTGAAAATACCTCTTTCCGCAGAATATTCTATGAATAATTATGGTGGAGATGATGCATTAAAAAATCCTATGTTTATTAAGACAAATCGCATTTTAACTGCGGCATGGGGTATTCTTTATTTAATTACACCTGTTTGGACATATTTCATTATGCGTACTGCCGCAGGAAGTTATGTTGGAATTATTAATTCCATACTTCCTATAATTATGTTGATATTTACTGCATGGTTTAAACAATGGTATCCAAGAAAAATAGCGAGAGGAGGCAATAAATAGTATTTGATTGTGAGTATAAATATCAATATAAAAGTGTCAAAATGGAGTGCAGACAAGAAATCGCCATTAGGCTTGACACCAAAGTACAAGATTTCAGAACCATGTTTATTTAAAATAGCACAAATATCATCCCATTTAGTTTTTAACTTCACTGGTTGTTTTCTTGAATTATAATTGTTCATTTTCTTTGCCTAGATTCATATTTTTTTACTTCTCTTTTAATTTATATATCAGCATTTATTCAAATGGTTGAATATGTTACTATTTATATAGTTCTATTTAAAAGTAATAGCCTTAATAAGTTAAATAATTGTTAAGGTTTGTTTATAAAAACATTTAGAAAGGAGATAATTTTGTGCCAAATAGATGTTTATATAATAACAATATAAAGAATTATTTGTTAGAAGATAATAAATCAATTCTTGGAAAATTAAATAGCAATTATAACGGTTTAATTCAATCAACTCAAATAGAAGCGTGGGAAGAAGAAATTTCTATAACAAAATATGTTTTAAAAGCTTTAAATAATGATGGAGAAATTATATTTGAATATGATATTCCAAGACTAGGAAAACGAATTGATGTAACATTATTAATTAATGGAATTATATTTTGCTTAGAATTTAAGGTTGGAGAGTCTAAGATATTAGAAGCTGATGTTGATCAAGTTTTAGATTATGCTTTAGATTTAAAATATTTTCATAAATTTAGTAGTGATAAGATTATAGTTCCAATTTTAATAGCAACGAATTATAAAGGATCATCTAGTGAAATTAAACTATCTATTTATAATGATAAAGTAATTAATCCTTTAATTAGCGGTAAAAATGGATTATTTAATGTTATTAATAATGTTATAAATAAATATCCTAAAGAATCACCAGTAAATAAAAATTGGATTATAAGTCCCTATGCACCTACACCTACAATAATTGAGGCAGCAAAAGCATTATATGAAAATCATTCTGTAGAGAATATAACTAGACATGAAGCTGATAATGTTTCAACAGATAGAACTATTGCTTATATTTTAAAAGTAATTAAAAAAAGTAAAGAAAATAAAGAAAAAAGTATATGTTTTGTAACTGGTGTCCCAGGTGCTGGAAAGACTCTTGTTGGTCTTGATGTTGCTATAAAACAAACATATCAAGGTAATAGTGAACCAGTTAAAGATGAAGGAGCTGTTTATTTATCTGGGAATGGACCTCTAGTTGCAGTACTTACTGAAGCATTAGCAAAAGATAATCAACTAAAATGTAAAGAAAATAATATTAAGAAAAATTTAACAGATTCAAGAAGAGAAGTTAGTAAATCTATACAAATGATACATAGATATAGAGATAATATGCTTCTTAAAATTAAAAATCCTGTTGAGAATGGCGTTTTAGAAATAGATCCAAATAAGGCTATCAAGCAAAAAGATGCTGGGTTTGGTGAAGTTGAACATGTAGCAATATTTGATGAAGCACAACGTTCTTGGACTCATAAAAGACTAGCAGATTATCTTAAACGTGGTGGAACATATGGTAATAAATTAAAAGTGCCTAA
>DKCH01000065.1:29652-37531 GCA_002449135.1 Caryophanales bacterium UBA6879
GGACAAGAAATTAATACAGGTGAAGCGGGAATATCTGAATGGATAAAGGCATTAAATGAAAAATTTAATTATTGGAAAGTTTATATTTCACCTAAATTAACTGAAAAAGAATATGCTGAGGGACAAGTAAATGAATTACTTAAAAATAATCATAATGTAATTTATGCAGATGATTTGCATCTATCGGTTTCTTTAAGATCATATAGAACAGAAAAATTATCAGCTTTTGTGCAAGCATTATTAACTTTTGATCCAAAAGCAAAAGATATTTATAAAGATATCAAAGATAAGTATCCAATAGTTCTAACTAGAGATATGAAAAAGGCCAAAGAATGGCTACATAATCAAGTTAGAGGAAGTGAAAGAACAGGAGTTTTAATAACAAAAGAATCTGCAAGATATAAACCTCTTGGAATTCAAGTTCTTCCTACTGGGGATGAAAATGCAGTTCACTGGTTTTTAGAAGATAAAGTTGATATTAGATCATCTAATTATTTAGAAGACGCAGCTACAGAAATTCAAGTGCAAGGTCTTGAATTAGATTATACATGCTTGTTTTGGGATGCTGATATGAGATATAAAGATGGTAAGTGGGAATATTATCACTTTAATGGACAAACTAAATGGGTAAAACAAGAACCAACAACTGAGGCTAAAGAAGAGCAAATTAAATATATGTTAAATGCTTATAGAGTATTACTAACGAGAGCTAGAGCTGGTATGGTTATTTGTGTTCCTTTTGGTAATTCAAATAAAACTAAGAGCGGATTTTGGGAAGATAGTACAAGATTATCTGAATATTATGATGGAACTTATGAATATTTAAAGAGTTTAGGTATAGATGAACTTAAATAATATTTTATATAAATTAAACTAGTTACTTATATTAAATAAGTGTATACAAAAAAATATAATAAAAATATTTTCAAAAAAAGTTATAACGAAAGTAATTATTAAATTTGTGCTTATTTTTTATATTGTTTTAAAAACTTGAATATTTATTTTAAAATTTATATACTAAAGATAAGAAAGGGATATATATTATGGGTATAGCAGCTTTAGTGCTTGGAATTTCTTCAATTATTATAGGCATAGTTTCATTTTTTGACTATAATTTACTTTCCTTTATTGCTTTGTTTTTAGGAATTATTTCTATTATATTTGCGGGTGTTTCTATTAAGAAAAGTAAAATAGCAATAGCAGGTTTGGCTTTAGGAATTATTGGAACATTAATTTCTCTTATTGGAGCAATTGTTTGTATTTTTGTAATTATTATAATAGGCGGTATTGTTAACGCATTTTCTTCTTCAAGTGCCTCTATATAAATAATTTTTAGCATATTTTAAAATAATTTTTCCTTAATACTTTTTCTATGCTTAAATATTTATGAGGAGATTTCTTATGAAAAAAAGAGTTGTTTTAATTACTGGTAATTCTTCTGGTTTTGGTTTAGAAATGTCTAAATTATTTATTAAAAATGGTGATTTAGTATGTGGTTTTTCTAACAATAAATTTGAGATGGAAAATGTTTACCATCAAGTTGGTGATGTTTCTAACGAAGAAGATTGTAAACGTTGTGTTGAAAATATTATAACTAAGTATGGTCATATTGATATATTAATGAATAATGCTGGTTTTGGTATTTTTGGCCCTTTTGAAGAAACTAATTTATCTTCTGCAAAAAGACAAATAGATGTTTCTTTTTTTGGAACGTTTTTGATGGCTAAAGCAGTTTTACCATATATGCGTAAACAAAAAAGTGGAAAGATTATTAATACCTCTTCTATTGGTGGGGTAATTCCTTTACCTTTCCAAGGATTTTATAGTGCTTCTAAAGCAGGTATGGATATGCTTTTTGATGCCTTAAGAGCGGAGGTTTTACCATTTAAAATTCAAATATGCTCTTTAAAACCTGGTGATGCAAAAACGAGCTTTACTAAAAATCGAAAAAAAGATTCTTTAAATGAAAATAGTCCTTATCAAGAAGCTTTTGATGCTTGTTTAACAAGAATATCTAAAGATGAACAAAATGGAATTAATCCACATATAATAGCCTTAAAAGCTTTTAGACTTTCTTTAAAAAGGAGATTACCATATTCTATAATGGTTGGAGCAAAAGACAGGTTTTTATCTTTTATTTATTATATTCTTCCAAAAAGAATTAGAAATTATTTACTTTATAAAATTTATGCAAGCAAATAAAAAAGGTCAAATTAATGACCTTAATTAATTAAGCATCGACTTTGCAGGTGCAAGCGGAACACTTTTTAGCTTCTTTAGCAGCTGTTTCAGCTCTTTTAGCTTTAGCGGCTTTTTTAGCAGCTCTTTCTTTCCATTCTTGAACGTTGTGTCTAGCTTCAAATCTTTTTCTACCCATAATATTCACCTCTTTAATAGCCATATCAATATACAATATTTGCTTTAATTAAGCAAGTAAGGTTAAAATATTTTAGATATGAAATATACAATATATGATATTGCCAAATTAGCAAACACATCTGTATCTACTATTAGTAGGTATTTAAATCATAAACCTGTAACTGAAGAAAATAGAATAAAAATAGAAAAAGTTTTATCAAATATTGATTTTAAACCTAATGCTATGGCAAGAGCTTTGGTTTCTAATTCTTTAAAAACAGTTGCTATTATTACAGTTGATATTAGAGTTCCTCATTTTGCTTCAATTACTTATTTTTTTGAACAGGAATTTACAAAAAAAGGTTATCACGTTATTATTTGTAATACTTCTGGATCAGTAGAAAAAGCTATTGATTATTTAAAAATGCTTTTGAATACTAAGATTGATGGTATTGCTTTTGTCGGCTCAATTTTTGATTTGTTAAATTCAAATAAGGAAGCTATGGAACTTTTAAAAAATATTCCAGTAGTTGTTGCTAATGGACAATTAAATCTGCCAAATTGTTATTCAGTTTTATGTGATGATGCTTATGGAGTCTCTCAAGCTGTTGAATATTTGTTTAAAAAAGGAAGACACAATATATTTTATATTAATGACATAGATACTAAATCTGCGTTATTTAAAATAGATGGTTTTGTTTCTACTACTAAAAGATTAGGAATTTATGATTCTTCACATGTTATAAAAACGAATCATTCTATTGATAGTGGAATGCAAATTATTAAAAACATTATTAAAAATAAAGAAGTGTTTGATGCTTTTATTTGTTCAGATGATGAAGTTGCAGTAGGTGTAATTAATCAACTAAAGTATGAAGGTTATTTAGTAGGAAAAGAGGTAGATGTTATAGGTTATAACAATACAACTCTATCTGAAGTTACTATTCCTAAAATGACAGTTATTAATAATAAAGCAGAAGAGGAAGCAAAATTATTAGTATTACTTTTAGAGAAATTAATTAATGGGGATAAAACACAATCTATTACTATTAAACCAGAATTAATTATTAAAGGAAGTGCTTAGTAAAACCGGTTTTACTAAAAAAGTTGATTTTCAAATAATTTTAACTATTTAAATATATAATAATAATGTAAATATTGACAAAATTTGATTATTTCAATATATTTAAAGCGTAAAACCGGTTTTACAAAAAAATATAAGGAGCATTTATGGTTATTAAATATGATGAATTAAAAACTTTATTTAAAAAGATCTTAATCTCTCGTGGCTTTTCAGAAAAGAACGCTTTAGCGGCAGCAACTGTTTTTGCTGATAATTCTTTAGATGGTATTTATTCCCATGGATGTAATAGATTTCCACGTGTTATTTCTTATTTAGATAAAGGTGAAATTGATCCTAAGGCTGTTGCTACTTGTGAAATTTCTTTTATGGCTTTTCAAAGGTGGAATGGACATCGTGGTTTTGGTCCATTAAATGCTTATTTAGCAATGGATGAAGCGTGTAAATTAGCTAAAGAATATGGTATCGGTATTGTAGCTTTAGGAAATAATAATCATTGGATGAGAGGTGGAACTTATGGCTGGCAAGCTGCTAATAATGGCATGATTGGTATTTGCTGGTCTAATACTACAACTAATATGCCAGCTTGGGGTGGACTTGAACCTAAAATTGGTAATAATCCTTTTGTTATGGCAGTTCCTAGAAGTAATGGTGAACATGTAGTTGTTGATTTAGCTGTTAGTCAATATTCTTATGGAAAAATAGAACAAGCAAAGATGAAAGGGGAAATGTTACCTTATCCTGGCGGTTTTGATACTAATGGAAAGTTAACTTGTGATCCTGCTGAAATTGAAAAGACTCAAAGAGTTTTACCAATGGGTTATTGGAAGGGTTCAGGTTTTTCTATTCTTTTAGATATTATTGCTACTGTTTTAACTAATGCTAATTCTGTTTCTAAAATAAAAACTTTTGGTGATGAAGTTGGTCTTTCTCAAATTATGATTGCAATTGATCCTACTAAAGGAAATACAGTAGGTATTACTGATAAAATAGTTAATGATATTGTTAACGATATTACTAGTTCTACCCCAATTGATAAAAATCACCCAGTTAGATATCCTGGGGAAATGGAACTTATTACTAGAAAGAAAAATTTAAAGGAAGGAATTCCTATTTTAGATGAAGTATGGGAAAAGATTCAAGCTTGCATAAAAAAATAGAGGGAATAATCTTTGATATGGATGGGACAATCTTTGATACTGAAAGATTGTCTTATAATATTTGGATTAATCTTTTTAATGAATATCATTTGTTACCAAACACAGAGTTTTTCTTAGGAATAAGAGGAAGAAATATTAATGATTCAAAGGAAATATTTAAAAAATATTATCCTAATTCTAGATATTCATATTTAGAATTAAAAGAAGAAAAAAATCAAAGGTTACTTGATTATGTAGCTAATAATGGTGTTCCAATAAAAAAAGGTTTTTTTACTTTGATTAAATTTTTAAAAGCCAAAGGTATTAAAATGGCCTTAGCTACTTCCTCTTCTAAAAATTATGCTTCGTATTTATTAAATAAAGCTAATGTTTATAAAGTCTTTGATGTTTTAGTTTTTGGTGATGAAGTCAAACATTCTAAGCCTGATCCAGAAATTTTTAATATTGCTGCTTCTAAGCTTAATATAAACAAAGAAAATATATTAGTAATTGAAGATTCAAAACACGGTATTAATGCTGCCTTAAATGGTAATTTTAAATGCGTATGGATTCCAGATGGAATATATTTTGATGTTCCTAGTTCTATTTATAAATTAGATTCATTAGATGAAGTAAAAAAATTAATTTAGAATAAACACTTTATATGTAAATGCTTTAAAATAAAAAGTGAGGTTTTAAAATGCTTTTTTCTAAATATAGAAGACCAAAAATCGCAATGGTTCTTAATGGTGGTGGAGCCTTAGGTCCTTTTCAAATTGGAGTATATTTTGCGATGATGAAATATAATTTAGAAAACAAAATTGTTGCTACTTCTTCTGCTTCTGTAGGAGCTTTTTCGGCTTTACTATACCTTTTAAAAGACCCAGTAAAAATGGTTAAATTGTGGTCTTTAATTGATAATGAGACTATTAAGAGTAAAAAAGATATTGGAAAAATTAATCTTTTTAAAACTACTTTTTTATCTAAAACAGGTGGTCTTTATTCTCGTGATGGATTAATAAAAATTATTAAGGAAAATCTAAATTTAGAATCTCTTTTAAAAAATACTAGACCTACTTATATTTCTTTAGCTAAAGTTATAAAAGACGAAAAAGGAAAAGTAGCTTCTTATGAACCATATTATAAATTAATAAATGGTTTAAATAATGAAGAAATTCTATCTTATATTTTAGCTACTAGTGCTATACCTTTAGTTTTTGATCCAGTAGAAATAAATAATGATGTTTTTGTCGATCCTATGAAAGCTGATAATGAACCATATAAGCCGTTAATGGATTATGATTTTGATATGCTTTTTATTGTGCCTTTAAATGCAAGTCATTTAAATAAAGTTTATCCTAGAAACTTTTCTAAAACTATTGTTGATTTTACTTGCCCAGAGCTTTTTAAGCAAAGGACAATGTCAATGTTAGATTTTACAAAAGAAAATCAAAGTAAGTATCTTTCTTTAGGATATCAAACTGCGGATTTGTTATTTTCTTTAATGGAAAGTAAAAAGAAGCTTCACGCTTTATCTAAAAAAGAAAAAAATGGTTTACAAGAATATTATTCTTTGGCAAAGTTTAATATTTCTGATATTTCTTTTGATATAATTTCATTAAAAGAAATTATTAATGACGTGAATAAAAGACGTTCTAAAAAAGGGAGAATAAATTATGAATGAGGAAGAATTGTTAAAAAAAATTAAAGATGTAAACTCTAATTTTTTTGGAGGTTCTTTTGCTTTTATGCAAATTAGTCTTTCTTTGATTTTCTTAAGTAAATTAATAAAAATAAAAATGAAAAAAGCAGATCAAAAGATGCTAAATTCATATATGATTATTGATACTTTAGTTAATCTAAGTAAGAAGCAAGCAGAAGATTTTGTTAGTAAAGATGCTGAATATTTTGAAAAATTAAAATCTTTAAAAAAGCAAAATGAAATTGATGATTTTGTTATTAAGACTTTCCCTTTATATATTGCTTTTTTAGAAAATTTAGCTACTATAGATTTATATTTAAGAGGTTTAATTGAAGATACTCATACTTCTTTAAAATATGATTTTATAATGATTAGAGATTCAATGCTTATTTACTACACTAATATTATCCATATAGTAGAATATATGGTAAACAAGTCTTCAAATAAGGACTTGAAGGAAGAGTATTTTGTTAAACTCTTTAAATTATCTAAAGAAATTATTGGAGGTTAAAATTATGAAAGATTATGTTGAATGGGCTGATAGACAAAGACTTATTGATTTAAAAAATAGATTTTGTACCTTATATAAAAATGATGATGGAACAATGTTTTATATTGAACCACTTTATTATAATAATTTACAGTATTTTAAGAATTTTAAACCCGAACGTTTTAATGAGATTCTTGAAGAAATGGATAGACAAGTAAAAAAGAATAAATTAGTAGTTTTTACTGGTGATGAAGATGATCCAATCACTATTATTGATGATGGTGTTAAATGTATTTATTTAACTATTCATGATATTACTGAGCGTATTAATTTAATAGATGAACCTAAATTAGTTCAAACTGATTATAAGGATTAGTTATGAAAAAAATTTTTTTGAAAGCCGTTATCTTAATTTCGACATTAAGCTTAACTTCATGCAAATTTGTTAACCCTTTTGAAAAAAATTCAGAGGTAAATAGTAAAGAAAATTCGTTAAATAAAGACTTAGATTTAACTAATAAGTTAGATGCTTATACTTATGGTAATGATTATTATCGTAAAGTGCTTAACGATTCTTCCTATATGTCTCCTACTACTGGCGAAGTTAAAGCTTTAATTGTACCTGTAGCATTTAAGGGTCAAAATTATGATAATTATGGTGATGAAAATACAATAATTAACAATATAGATAAAGCCTTTTTTGGCAATGCTATTTCAACTAATTATTGGGAGTCTGTTTCATCTTTTTATAATAAATCTTCTTATCAAAAAATGAATATTACAGGTGAAGTAACACCTATTTATACTACTAAGCACCAATTAAATTATTACTTAGAATTAGATGCAGCTGATGCAAGTGATGAAATTGGCTATGAATTTTATTTAAGTAATAAGAGTAATATTGATTTTTCACAATATGATTCTGATAAAGATGGTGTTGTTGATTTAATGTGGTTTGTTTATTTAAACGATTATTTAGATAATGAAGATTTTTTATGGGCCTATACTTATTGGAATAGCTCTTTAGTAGATTATTATCAAAAGTTGAGTTCAAGTGAAAAGAATGATACTTATATTTTTTATAACTATTCTTGGGCTAGTTATGAATT
>DKCH01000065.1:37609-39014 GCA_002449135.1 Caryophanales bacterium UBA6879
ATTCATGAAACTGGTCATCAGTTAGGTTTAGATGATTATTATTCTTATGATGATAGTCCTGCTTCACCATTAGGGAGATTAGATATGATGGATGCTAACATTTTAGATCACAATTCATTATCTAAATATAATTTAGGATGGGTTACTCCTATAGTAGGTGAAACAAACCAAACTTATACTTTAAAGCCTTTTGAAAATAATGGTGATTGTTTAATACTAGCAAGTAATTTTAATGGCAGTTGCTTTGATGAATATTTTTTATTAGAGTATTACACTCCAACTGGTTTAAATGAATTAGATTCCAATACTCGTTATGAAAATAATTATCCATATGGTTTTAGTAAAAATGGGTTAAAAATTTTGCATGTTGATCAAAGAGTTGGTAAATTTTCATATGTTAAACAAGGTTTAAATAATACTTTGGCTTGGGATGGTAAATTCTATGATGAAATTAATGTTGATTATAACGCTAACTATTTTTATAGAATTTTAAATTCTAATTCTTTGCGTTCTAAATATGCTTCTAATCGTTTTAATTTAATAGAATTAGTTCAAGCAAGTGGTAAAAAAAATTTAGTTTCTACTTCTTCAATAGCTAATAAAAATGCTGAAAATAGTGACCTTTTTACTGATAAAAGCTTAGTATTTGGAAAAGATGTTTCTTTACCTTTGGATGATAATAATAGCTTTATTACTAATGAAGGTTGGAAAATTCCTTTTAGTGTTAAAATTAATGAAATGAATGATAAAGGAATTACATTTACTTTAGTAGAGGAGAAAAATTAATGAAGTTAGTTAAAACTTGTTTTATATCTTTAGTGCTTTTTTCTTTAGTTAGTTGCAATCATGATTCTTCTATTTTTGATTCTTCTATTATTAGTAGTGAAAGTAGTAGCGAGAATAATAGTATTAAGAGAGAAGATAAACAAAAGAATTTAGAACTTAAAGATAATTATTTAACCAATCTATATGGTGGAATAAATCGTTTGCCTTCGATAGGGAAGAGTAAAATTTTTGTTGTTCCAGTAACATTTAGTGATTTTATTATTCCTAGTAGTAAACAAAATGAAATAAAAGATCATTTAAATAAAACTTTTTTTGGTGATTCAAATCAAACTTCTTGGGAATCCGTTTCTTCTTTTTATTCTAAATCAAGTTATCAGCAATTAAATATTACTGGTGAAGTTAGTGATGTTTATAAAGCAAAAAATAATTTAAGTTACTATATTAATCAAGCACGAAATTATCCTGTTTATTCTTCTAATAGTATTTTAAAAGAAGTCTATGATTATTTTTTTGCTAGTAATAAATATAAAATAAGTGATTTTGATTCTGATCAAGATGGCGTCATTGATTGTGTTGAACTTATTTATCTTTATCCTCAGTATGGTTATGAAGGTACATT
>DKCH01000065.1:39074-53808 GCA_002449135.1 Caryophanales bacterium UBA6879
TATACTTATTGGTATTGTGGATATGATGGTTATGAATCTAAAGAAGATCTTGTAAAGTATAAAGCTTTAGGTGATTATGTATGGGCAAGTTATTTCTTTACTAATGGGTCAGGCGAAGATAAAATTGATGCTCATACTTATATTCATGAGACTGGTCATGCTTTAGGTTTAGATGATTATTATGATGGTAATAGTTTAACAAGTCCAGCTGGCGCAGTAACTATGATGGCTAATAATATTTGTGATTTAGATCCATATTCAAAATATTTTTTAGGATGGACTAGCCCATATAAGTTTTCAAATAATGATTTTAGTGACGAGAAAAATGAATATACTGTTACTTTAAAACCTTTTGAAAGCAGTGGTGATTCTTTGATTTTAGCTACTGATTCTAATAATACTCCTTTTGATGAGTATTATATATTAGACTATTACACTCCGACTTTTTTAAACGAAGAAGATTCTTTAAATGAATATCCTGGTAATGGTTTACACGGTTTTGATAAAAGCGGGATTCGTGTATATAAAATCAATTCTAAATTAGTAAAATCAGATATTACTTTTTCTGAGGTAAGCGATGTTTTAGATTATGACAATATTACTTGGAATTATAGTAATGGTGATTTTAATATGATTTATGCTTCTAATACATCTTATAAATACTCAACTAGTAGAGATAATCCAGATTTAATTAAATTAATTTCATCTTTAGGCGAAGATAGAAGTAATAAGTTTACTACACCTAGTTATACTGGTGGAACAGTAGTTGGTGATAGCAAAGACTTATTTCAAGAAGGTGATACTCATTTAAATGATTACTTTTTTGATGATGGATCACTATTAAAATATTCAGTAGAAATTACTAATTTAAGTGAAGAAAGTGCGACTTTAACTTTAAGATATACTGATTAGTTATTTCTAATTCTTACACCATTTAAATATAAGGCTCCGCTTAAGGAGCTTATTTTATATGTATTTACATTACCAGAATTTACTTCTAATGAACCAGAGACAGAACTGAAGTTTAAGCTATTTAAATTAGCTGAATTAATTTTCCCTTTAGATGAGACGCACTCAAAATATAAGTTATTAGCTTGAATTGTATTAAAATCTATACTTCCTGAGATTAATTTAATTTTTAAATTATTAGTATTTAAATAATCACCTTTTAAATTAGAAGAGCATCCTTGAACTATAAAATCATTTGTATTTAAATAATCAAATTGTATATTAGATGAAGTTGTATTAATTTTAATTTCTTCTATTTTTTCTTTTGATAAGTAAATTTTTAAATTTCCTGATTTAATATGTTTAATAAATGAAATTTCAGGATTAAATGATACTTTGATGCTTTTATCTAATATTTTAATTGAATAATCTTCTTTTCTAACATCGTTAAAATCTATTTTAATTCCTTTTTGAGTGTCATCAATAATAAAGGTTAAATTATCGGCTATCATGTTAAATTTTAAAGAGGTTGGAATAAAGTGAGAAATAAAAACTTTATCAGTTTCAGAAGCAAGTTTTTCTTCAGTAACTATAATTTTACCTTGATTTTTATATGAATTTACAACATCTTCTGGGCTTTTAAGTTTTTCTATAATTTCTTGCTCTGACATACCTAGTTCTTCACCAATATCAAAGCGCTTTTGATATTTTTCTAATATTTCTTCTTTATTAGGTATTTGATTTTTATCTAAAAGCTCGTTTAATTTGCTTAAGTATTCTTCTTTAGTCATTTTTATCCTCCAATTTTTTTAAAAGAACTTCAGCTTCTTCAAAACTGATTTTGTCATTTTTTAAGTCCTTTAAAATGCTTTCTTTAGTTAATGGTTCTTTTAGTTCTACATTACTTTTTAAATGAAGTTTAGTTAAGATTCCTTCTAACATCTTTTTAACTGTTGGATATGAGATATTTAAATCTTTTTCAATTTGTTTAATATTTCCAGCTTCTTTTAAAAATACTAGAATGAAATTTTCTTCTGCTTCTGTTAAGGTATCAAAGACTGAAAGAGTAAATTCTCCACTTATTTCGCTTTTACAATTATCACATTTTAATTTACTTACTTTTAATTTGTTTCCACAGATCGGGCAATTACCAATTACTTTATGTTCCATATTACACCTCTTGTTTTTAATATAGTAAACTTTTTATATAAAATCAATACAAATAATTAATAAAATTAAGTTTAATAGTATATTTTTTAATGTTTTAATTGATTTTAATTGATAATATTAATTTTTATATTAAAATAATCAATAAATAAAAAAGCGTGCAGTAAAATTAAAAGTATATTAAAATAAAAGAGTTATGAGATTAGATAAATATTTAAAAGTGTCTCGCCTTATTAAAAGAAGAGAACTTGCTAAACAAATAATTGATATGGGTTTAGTGAAGATTAATAATAAAATTAGTAAACCTTCTAGTGAGGTTAATATTTCTGACTTGATTGAAATTAGTAATCCAAACGGACGAAAAATTATTGTTAAGGTTTTAGATATTAAACCATTTACTAGCGTGTCAGAAGCTAGTAAACTATATCAAATTGAAGGAGAAGGAAATGAATATACCTTTGAGAAATAGAATAATTACTATTGTTAGTTTAATAATATCTATTATTTGTATAGCTGTAGTTATTTTTGTTTTAGTTAAGTATTTTCAAGTCTTAGGTGAATATGAATCACTTAAGAATTCTTTAAGTTTACAATATGGAATTTGTACCGATTTTACCTGTTCTTATTAAAAAGAATCTTGATGAATTAGAGATTCGTCAACAAGATTATTTTGCTGTTGGTTTTTCTGGTGGGCCTGATTCTGTTTTTTTAGCTTATATGCTTTTTCAGTTAGGCTATAGAAATGTTTATTTAATTTATATAAACTATCATGATTCAGATAATGTTGATATAGAAGAAAAAATAGTTAGGGATTTTGCTTCTACTTATAATTATAGGCTTAAAGTTTTTAATGTTGATTTTAATAAAGCACCTAAAAAAATAAATTTTGAAAAAATGGCTAGAGAAATTCGCTATGTTTATTTTGCTTCTTTTTGCAAGATGAATTTTCTTAAAGGCGTTTTAGTTGCTCATCATCAGGATGATTTAATTTGCACTTATTTAGCTCAAAAAATGAAGGGTGGTCCTGTAAGTTATTTTGGCCTTTCTAAAAAGATAAAGATTTTAGGGAACAATGTTTATAGACCATTATTAAATATAAAAAAGGAAGATATTATTTCGTTTTTAAAATCTAGTAACATAGAATATTATGATGATAAAACTAATTATAACTTATTAAGAGAAAGAAATTTTATTCGCGAGACTGTTTTACCTTATGTAAATAGAGAAGGCGTTTTAAAAGAAATTGATGAAAATAATAAGCTTTTAGAACCATTAAAAAAGTATATGAATTCCCCTATTATTGATTTTAAAACTTATTCTTCTTTATCTGAAAATTATCAAAAAGCTTTGATTTATTTTTATTTAGAAGGTGTTGTTGGCCCTTTACAAACTAAGGATAAGTTGCGCTTTAGAAATTTAATTTTTGAAGATATGAAAAATCTTAAAGTGACTAGTAGAATAAAATTAGATGAGCATATTTATTTTTTTAAGGATTATAAATATTCTTATGTTATTTTAACTATTAATGAATTTAAACCATATTCTTTTGAGATTAGTGAACCAATTTATTTTTCTCATGGACTTATTGGAATTGATCTTACACATTTTGAAGAATTTAATTTAAAAAATAGCGATTTCCCTTTGTATTTAACAAATGCTAAAAAGGATATGGAATTTAATACAAATATTAAACAAAAATCTGTATGGGAATTTCTTAAGAAGCATAAGGTTCCTATTTATTTAAGAGATATTTATCCAGTTTTAACTAATAAAGATGGTAAGGCATTATTTGTTCCTTTTTACGATAAATTGGTTAATAAGGAATATCGTCTAAAGTTTTTGGAACATTTTATTTTGAAAATTTAATTAAAGTTGTTACTAAATTATATAAATCTAATAAATACTCTTCTCTTTTATTTAAAATGAAACGGAAACTATTTCCTAAAAAATAAATTGAAAGATTGGGGTTAGCAAATTTAACCATCATTTGCTGAAGCTTTTGAGCAATTTTATCAATGTTAGAAAATGAAGGAGACATTCTTAAATCATATTTATCGATACTTTCAATAAAGTTTGCAAAAATATCTTCAGTAGATAGTAAGATTTCTATTTGCTTTTTTAAGAATAAATTACTTACTTCTATAGGGAAACGGCCAAAAACATCTTTTATTCTTTTAGCAAAGATATCTAAATCATTTAAATTAGTAATATCATAAAGCTGACGATAAATATTGATTCTATCGTGTTCAGAAGCGTAAGTTTGTGGAATATGAGCATCTAAGGTAAATGACAACTCGTATTTTAATTTAACTGGTAAATTTTGTTTAGCTTTAACTTCTACTGTTTTTTCTTTCATGACTTCAGCTAGTAATTGCATATAGCTATCATAACCAATTGAATCAATAAAACCTGCTTGTTCTTTTCCTAAGATATCACCTGCCCCACGGATGTTTAAATCTTGTGTAGCGATTTTATAACCAGAGCCTAATTCAGTGAAATCTTTTAACGCTTTTAAACGTTTCCTAGCATCCTCGTTTAAATGACCATAATCATTGTAAGTTAAATAAGCATAAGCTAGACGTGAAGAACGACCAACTCTTCCTTTGATTTGATAAAGTTGAGTAAGACCAAAAGTATCTGCTTTTTCAACAATAATAGTGTTACAGTTAGGAACATCTAAGCCAGTTTCAATTATAGAGGTGCATACTAAAATATCTATTTTACCTTCATAGAATTTTTCCATAGTTGATGAAATATCTTCGCCTGATTCTTGACCATTAACAGAACCTACTTTACTATTTGGAAACATTTGTTCTAGTTCTTCTACTTTTCTAGCCATTGTTTCTACTCTATTATGTAAATAGTAAACTTGTCCTTTACGTCCTAATTCTCTATTAATTACTTCTTTAATTAATTTTAAATCGTATCTAACTACATATGTTTTAATAGGCATTCTATTTACTGGTGGATCATCTAAAGTAGATAAGGATCTAACATTTAATAATGACATTTGTAAAGTACGGGGAATAGGTGTTGCAGTAAGTGTTAATACATCAATATTAGTAGATATTGATTTAATTTTTTCTTTATGTGTTACACCAAAACGTTGCTCTTCATCAATGATAAGTAAGCCTAAATCATGGAACTTGATGTTGTTAGAAAGCAATTTATGAGTACCTATTATAAAATTAATTTCTCCACTAGCTAAATTTTTTAAAATCTCATTAGTTTCTTTACTAGAGACGTTGCGGTTAAGTAAAGCGATATTCACACCAAAATTTTTAAAACGCTCTAAAGCAACTTGATAATGTTGATTAGATAAAACAGTAGTAGGACATAATAAAGCTACTTGTTTATGAGCTAAAATAGCTTTAAAAGCCGCTTTAAAGGCTAATTCAGTTTTGCCAAAGCCAACATCACCAGTTAATATACGATCCATTGGATGAGGCTTTTCCATATCGCTTTTAATTTCTTCCCAAGCTTTTTCTTGAGATGGTGTTAGTTTATAAAAGAAAGCTTTAGCAAATTCGTTTTCTAATTCATCCTCTTTAGGAAAAGCAAAACCAGGTAAGGCGTTTCTTTGAGCTTCTATTTCAATTAATTTATCAGCTAAGTATGAAACACGTCCTCTAATTTTTGCTTTTCTTCTAGCCCATGAGGAACCACCTAAAGTATCTAATTTAGGTTTTACTCCTTCTTTTGAAGAGTATTTTCTAATCAAATTAAATTTGTTTAATGGAACCAAAAGTTTTTGCCCTGGTCCTGCATATTCAACAGCTAAATAATCTAAACCTTGAAATACTTCAATACCTAAATAACGACCAATACCTTGCTCTTGATGAACAACATAATCTCCTGGAACTAAATCAGAATATTTAGTAATAATTTTCGCTTCTTTAAATCTTTTTAAAAAAGCTTTGGAAGCTTCTGAAACACCAAAAATTTCTTTTGATGAGACTAAAGCCATTTTATAAAATGGAATAATAAATCCATTAGGAATAGAAGAATTACTAATGATGTTATAACCGTTATTTGAACAAGATAAATCTATTTTTCTAGAATATTGTAAGCAAATATTTTGAAAAGTTTCAATTTGCTTATTATCTAAAAAAGTATATGTCTCATATTTATCTTTTAATAAGTCATCAAGAAGTTCAGTAGCTTGATTCATTCCTTTAAAAGGATATGGAATATTTGTTGTTGATAGATTTGATTTTTCATCAATTATTTTTTGACAAGTCAAATTGTTTTGTAAAGCATCTTCGAATTTTATACAGTTAAATTCTTCTTTTAAAGCTACATTATTTCTTTTAAGTTCGTTAAAATAATCCACTGCTTCTAAATAGTAATTATTAGCAGTTGATAAGACATCTTCATAACGGTAATAATAAAGATTAAAGCCTTTTAAATAATTCAAAAAACATGTTTTTTTATCAGTAAAATATGGTAAAAATCTAGTTTTTGTATCATTTAATCCACCGCTTTCTAAGGTTTCTAAAAAGAGATTTGTTTTACTTATTAGTTCATCACTTATTTCATTTTGTACTAAGCTTTTTAATTCTAATGAGATTTTATTTTTACCTTTATTTAATTCGTCTATAGTAAAAATGTTTTCTAAACCAGGATAGATTAAAATATTATTTGTTTCTTGAAATGATAGTTCATCTTTTGCATTGAATTCCCTAATATCTTCAATTTCGTCATCAAAATATTCTAAACGATAAGGAGAAGAATTAGATGGGGAAAAAATATCAAGAATTTCACCTTTTAAAGCAAATTCAAAAACAGATTCTACTCTATTTACTTTAGTATAGCCGTTTTTAATTAGTCTTTTAGAAAGTTCTAATGGGGGAATTTTATCACCTTTTTTGATAGTTATAATTTCATTTTTAAAACGTATCGGCTCATTTAAAAAATGCAGTAAACTAATTGAATTAGTAATTACTATATGTTTTTCTAAAGATGTTAATAAAGTACCTAGAGTGTGGATTCTTTCTTTTAAAAATTCTTTTGAAGAATACAATGTTTCACCTCTTAATACTTCATCAGAAGGATAAAAAAGAATTGAATTATTATCTAAAAAAGCATTTAAATATTCAATTAATGTTTGACTATCATATAAAGAAGGTAAAACAATAGCAATATTTTCTTTTTGATATGAAAAACTTGTAGCTATTTCTAAAGCAAGTGTTTCTAAAGAATCAGCTTTAAATGATAAGTGATGTTGTAAATTGATGATTTGTTCATCATCTTTAAATTTTGAAAGAATTTTTTCTAGCATTATAAAACTTTATTAGTATTTAATTTTGACATTGTTAAATTAAAATCACCTGTTTGAATATAGAACTTTAAAGCAAGTAAAGCGGCTTCTAAAGCATCATCTATTTTGCTTTGCTCTTCTTTTGGAGGTACTCCTAAAACATAATCTACGATATTTTTATTAGCAGGTTCACCAGTTCCAATTCTTATTCTTTTTATTTGGTTAGTATGAAGTTGATCAATAATATTTTGTAAACCTTTTTGGCCACCAGAAGAACCAGAAGGTCTTAAACGGAAACGTCCAGGTTCTAAAGCTAAATCATCTACTAAAACTATAATATCTTCAATGTCTATTTTATGGTAATCAACAAATTCTTTCACTGAGTTTCCAGAAAGATTCATATAAGTCATTGGTTTTAACATATAGAAATCTTCACCTTGAAAATTTCCTTTAGAATATAATCCTTGAAAGCCTTGCTTAAAAGGAGTATGGTCAACATCTTCTGCTAACATATCTAATAAAATAAAGCCCATATTGTGACGTGTTTTACTATATTCTGTTCCTGGATTACCTAAACCTACTATTAATTTCATTTTTATACCTTCTTTAACATTGATATTGTAGTCTAAATTTTCTTTCTTGTCATTAAAAGTAAATTTGATAAGTTATTAATTTATTTAACTAAATATTTGTGATAAGAGCACAATAAATATTTTAAGGGAAAATATATAATATAAGTACTTTGAAAGGGGTTACATAATGAAAACAAAAAAATTATTATTACTCTTACCAACAATTTTATTGGCTAGTTGCACTCAGACAACTGTTCTTAGTGAAAGTTCATCTTTAATACAATCAGAATCTAGTAAATCCTCTAGTCATTCTAGTGAGCAAAAGCCAAATTCTTCTAGTGAAACTACTACAGTAAGTAAACCTACTTTATATGCTGTTGGTGATTCTACTTTAGCTAGTTTTAATGATAGTTATTATTTTCCACGTTATGGGTATGCAACTCAATTATCTACTTATTTTACTGAAAATTTAAATATTGTTAATTTAGCACTATCTGGTCGTTCTTCTAAGTCTTTTTTAACTGAAGAAAATTATCAAACTTTAAAGGATTCATTAAAAGAAGGTGATTATTTACTTATTGGTTTTGGTCATAATGATGAAAAGTTTGATGACCAAAGTAGATATACTGATCCAGTAGGCGATATTAATACTGATGGTTCTTTTAAGAAGACTTTATTTGATAACTATATTAAATTAGCTTTAGATAAAAAAGCCACACCAATTTTAGCAACACCAATTGTTAGATATGATTCAACTTTTAGTTATACTGGTGAAAAAGTACATATAACTAGTAAGGGAGACTATGCTAAGGCTATTAGAGAATTAGCAGATTCACAAAATGTTAATTATATTGACTTAACTGAACTTACTAAAACCGAGTGGTTAAGTAAACAAGAAGAAGCTAAGAAATATCATGCGATGATTGATAAAGTAACCTTAGATGGTACGCATCTAAATAAATATGGTGCTCAAATGGTTTCTTATTTGTTAGCTAATAATGTGAAGGAAAGTGAAAATAATCCTTTAAAAGCTTATTTGAAACCAAATTTTGAAAAACCTTTAGAAGCTACCTATTATATTCCTAACCCAGATTATAAAGAAGCAGAATATACTACTCCTACTAGTAAAGGAAGTATGTTTTACTCAGAAGATGAATATTGGGGAACATGTTTTGGTAATGTTGGTTCAAATTCTAAGCCAGCAGGAATGGATATTATTAAAAATTCAGATGGTAGTATTACTATGAAATCCACTGGTAAAGGTAAAGTCGCAAGTGATGGTGATGGATTTTTGATGCTTGCTAAAAAGATTTCTTCTACTGAAGATTTTGAATTTTCTACAGATATTACTATTAATTCTTTTTCAGGTAAACAAACAGCTTTTGGTATTATGGTAAGAGATGATTATTATATTGATGCACCAGGTAAAACTCCTAATAAATCATCTTATATTGCTGCTGGAACTTTAGTAAATAGTGATTTATCTACTACTTATACTTTTTCTAGAATTAATGGGGCACTTACTGATAAGAAGAATACTGAAGCTCCTTTAGAAGCAGGTTCAACTCATAAATTAAAAATTAAAAGAGCAGATAATTCAGTAACAATTACTTTTGATGATTATACATTTACAAACAACGATTTAGATTTAACTAGTGTAGATAAGGCTAATGATTATGTAGGCTTCTTCTTAACTAGAACAGCAGATGTAACTTTCTCAAATTATATTTATACTAAAACTAATTAGTTTGATTTTTAATAATAGCTAGCTTATCTAAAATAAGCTGGCTTTTTAATTTGTCTAAATTTTCAAATTTTATTTGTTCTCTGACTTTATAAAGAAATTCAAGTTTAACTTTATAATGATAGATATTTTCGTGAAAATTAAAAATGTTAGTTTCAATAGAAGGTTTTATTAATTCATCAATTGTAGGATGAGTACCAATATTTGTCATGGACAAATAAGTATGTTTATTAATAGTAATTTTTGTAGCATAAACACCATCTTTAGGAATTACATAAGAAACTAAAGGTTCAATATTTGCTGTAGGAAAATCAATTTTTCTACCATTTTGTAAGCCATGAATTACTTCTCCTTTGATGGCGTAATTTCTTCCTAATAATTGATTTGCTTTTGTTATTTCACCTTCTTTTAAAAGAGAGATAATGTTTTTAGCGGAGATTTTTTTACTGTTATTTTGTAAAAAGTCTACTACTTTAACATCAAATTCTTTTTTTAGATCATCTACTTTTCCTTGACCATTTTTACCAAATGTAAAATCTTTTCCAACATAGATTTTTTTAATATTTAAAGGCTTTAAGTAGATCTTTATAAAGTCTTTGGGACTTAGTTCTTTTATTTCTTTAGTAAATGGAATAATAAAAAGACCTTTGACATTTAGCTTATCTAGAATTTCTATTCTATCTTCAATTGATGTTAAAACTTCTTTTTGGTATGAAGAATTAATATCTGCTTTTAAAAAACCAGAAAAGGTTAAAACATAAGTGTTTTTATTATCTTTTAATGATTCTTTTATAAGATACTGATGTCCTAAATGCATTCCATCAAAAAAGCCTAAACAAAGGTTAATATTGTTTAAGGATGGATAATTTATTGATTTAGATTGAGAGAAATTATAAACGCTAATCATTTTTAAACATTTGTAAAATTTTGTATATATTATTTTCTTCTTTATTATATATTGCAATAAGGTTATTTTCGTTATAAATAGCTATTATTTGATTGTTATTTTTGAGTTTAATTTTATTTCCATTTAATACTTTTTTTAATAGTATTTCATTGTTATCAATATTTATTTTTGGAAAGCTTTTAAATATTTCATTTAGTGGAATAATATCAGATTCAGTAATATTTTCTACTGTTTTAGCATTTTTAAGCTCAAAGTTACCAATTTTAGTTCTTTCTAAGCTTATAAGGTGACCATATTCATTTAATTTAGAAGCAATATCTTCTCCTAAAGTACGAATATATGTTCCTTTAGAACATGTAACTTCAAATTTGATAGTGTTTAATTCCTGATTGTATTCTAATAAATTGATTTTTGAAATATAAACTTCTCTTTCTTTTCTTTCTATTGTTTGATTTTTGAAAGCTAGTTTATATAAAGGAACACCATTAATTTTAACTGCTGAATACATTGGTGGGATTTGTTTTATGTTTCCTAAAAAGCAATTTAATGTATTTTTTATTTCTTCTAATGTGTGTATGATTGGCTTTTTTGTATTGATTATTTCACCTGTTAAATCTAAAGTGGTTGTTTTACTTCCTAATTGTAAAGTAGCGACATATGTTTTTAGTTTATCTTCTAAGAAAGGAAAAGCTTTTGTTCCTTTATTTATTCCACATATTATTAATCCAGTTGCAAAAGGATCTAAGGTTCCTAAGTGACCGACTTTTTTGGTATTAAAAAGCTTTTTTAAAGCAATATCTTCTTTGTTAGTTACTTGGTTGATTTTTTTATTAATTAATACTATTCCATCTCTAGTCATTTTTTAAAAAATTATCAGCAATTTCTTGATGTTTTAATAATATTTCAATCGAGTCATTTACTTTTTTAATTTCTTCATCATTACAAGATATGCCGACTAAAGAAGAGATTCCAGTATTATTTAAAGTAACTGGTAAAGATAAAAAGACTTTTTTAGGAGTAAAATAAGTTGTAACAGGGAATATTTCGTTTGAATCAGTTAAAATAGCTCCAATTATTTTAAATACTGCAATAGATACAGCATAATTTGTATAGCCTTTATCGTTTGCTACTAAATAACCACCTTTTACGGTTTTTACTATTAAATCTTCTTTATTTAATGTGATTTTATTAGCATCTAAGTAAGTTTGTAAATAAACTCCACCTATTTTTACTGAAGAAAAAATTGGAACTTCTGAATCTCCATGTTCACCTACTACATAAGCTGATATTGATTTTAAAGAAACATTTAAAGCTTCTGCTAAATAATATTGAAAACGTAAAGAATCTAAATAAGTTCCTGAGCCTATTACTCTATTAGCTTCAATGTTTAAGTATTTATAAGTGAAATATGTTAATGTATCGACTGGATTAGAAATTAATATGATTTTTGAATAATTATTTAAATAAGGTTTTATTTGTTCTAATATTGATTTTAAAAGTTTTAAGTTGCCTTCTAAGAGTTCGGTTCTAGAACCGACATGGTTTAAACGAATAGAAGCGGTAATTACAATAATATCAGCATCTTTACAAGCTTTATAATCACTGTATTTTATTTTTGAATCTGAAATTATTTGTCCATGTTGCATATCTAAAAGGTCAGCTATAGTTTTTTTAGAATCTAAATCAATTATTGATAATTGATAGTTACCTTTTAAGAAGAGGGTATAAGCTAAAGTAGAGCCAACTCTTCCATCGCCGATAATTACTATTTTGTTTAACATATTTTACCTCTCTTTTTTATTTTATCATATTGTATTATATCTTTAATGATAGTAATATATTAAAGCGACTTTATCTTGGTTTTAATTGACCTCTAAAAATTAATGCTAAGGTTTAGTTAAGCGAAAGTTACATTAGGAGGATTATAAAAATGTTAACTAAAGAAGAAAAAGCCAAGTTAGTTAAAGAATTTGGTGCTAATGAAAAAGACACTGGTAATGTCAAAGTTCAAATTGCTATTTTAACTAAAGAAATTAACGATTTAACTGAACATTTAAAGGCTAACAAACACGATTTTGCTTCTAAAAGAGCTTTGTTTGTCAAAGTTGGTCAAAGAAGTGGTTTCTTAAGCTATCTTGATAAGAAAGATCATACTGCTTATCTTGAATTAATTAAGAAATTAGGTATTAGAAAGTAAAATTAATTTATTAGTTTGTAAGGCTCGGATATTTTATCCGAGCTTTTTATTTTTAATTTATATGTTGAAATTATAAATTTTAACTCTTTTAATTTGTTAAAATAATAATGTTTAGGAGGATGCTAGATATGAAAGAAATAGTTATCTTTGGTGGTTCTAATGTTGATTATATTGCAAAATCAAGCAAAAAATTTATTCCTTATGATTCTAATATTGGAACTTTAAATATTTCCTTTGGCGGAGTTGGTAGAAATATTGTTGAAAATCTTGCTAGATTAGGTAATAAAGTTGTTTTCTTTACTGCTTTAGGGGAAGATGCTTATGGTAAACAAATTAAAGATGAACTTACTAAATTAGGTGTTGATGTTATTTCTCCTAAAACCAGTTATCCTTCTTCTTCATATATTGCTATTCATGATGAAAATGGTGAAATGGTTTCAGCAATTTGTGATAATAGAGTAATTGATGATATGAGTGTTGAATTTTTAAGTAAATATAATGATTTACTCTCTAATCAAGAATATATGTTTATTGATGCTAATTCTCCCCAAAATGTTATTGATTATCTTTTTGATCGTTATAAAAATGTTAAATGGTGGGTTGAAGGTGTTTCTTTGGCTAAGGTTAATCGTTTTCAAGATTATTTATCTAAGATATTTTTATTTAAAGCTAATTTAATAGAAGCTAAAGCTTTAGCACATTCTACTAGTGATGATCCTATTAAGGTTGCTAAATTGCTGCATAAAAAAGGTATTAGCAATGTTATTATTTCTAATGGTTTAAAACCAATTACGGTTTTACAAGGTGATAAATTAGATTTAATTGATGTAACTCCTATTAATAATGTTGTTAATGCAACTGGTGCTGGAGATGCTTTATTTAGTGGAATTATTGATCAGTTCTTTTTTAATCATGATCTTATTAAAGGTGTTAGATTTGGTCAAAAGCTTTCTTTACTTACTTTAGAAGATGAAAAGGCAGTAACACCTAAGATTTCTTTATATAACTATGATCATGATTAATCAGAAATTCTTGCATAAAATTCCGGATTAATATTTTCTATTTCATCAAAAGTTGTAATAAAAGACTTATTATCTTTATAAACATAATATTTAGTAGTTTTAGTATGTAAATCTTCTATTTTATAATTATTAATATCAATATTTTGAATGTATCCATTATTTTCTATAACTCGTATAATATCAGATTCAATTGAGCAACTAGCTGGAATGGAGCCTGAACCTTTACCAGCAAATTGAATTTTTCCAGAGTCTTTTAATATAATGCAAATATCAGAATAATCATTTTTTATAGAGACTAGTTGATGATTAATATTTACTAATGCAGGTTCTACACCTATTCTTAAGGTGTCAGTTTCTAATTTTGCTTCGGCTAAGAATTTTAAGTAATATCCTTTAGAATTTATATCTTTTATTATATCTAAATTAATACCTTGAATACCACGACGAGGAACTAATTTTGGCTCTACATAACTTTTAAAAGCTAAAGAAGAAAGTAAAGCAATTTTTTGTGCTAAATCATAACCTAATAAATCCATTTGATAATCTTTTTCTACTACTCCTAATTCTTTAGTGTAGTCTAAAGCTTTTTCTAAACTCATATTGTTATCTTGCATTTGAGTAAGAATAATATTAGTGGTAGAGTTTAAAATTCCTCTTAATGATACGATAGTATCGTATTTTGTTAAATTAATTAGTGGATTAATTAAAGGAATACCACCACCGACGCTAGCTTCAAATTGAAAAAATACATCGTTAGTATGAGCTAAGGCAAGAAGCTCAATTATGTGTTTAGAAACAACTTCTTTATTGGATGTTATTACATGTTTTTTTGCTTTAAGCGCCTGCTTAATGCATTCAAATGGAAAAGCATTACCACCTAAGGCTTCTATAACAATATCGATATTAGGATCATCGGT
>DKCH01000019.1 GCA_002449135.1 Caryophanales bacterium UBA6879
GAGTATACTCGTGCTTTAAAAACTATTTTTGGTGATTTACCTGATAAATATTTCAGCCTTTTTAAGAAAGCTGTTAGTTTCTCTCCTATTATTAATATTTCTAATTTTATAACTGAATTCGTTTGTGATATTGATTATAATGTTGATATTTCTTCAATGCAGCAAAATATTGAGAATTATAAAATTTTAGAATTAGAAGCAAAAAGAATGCAGGTTAAAATTGATGAGCTAAATAAAATTAGTGAAGCTTTTAACCAAGTTAAGGAAGCTAAGAGTCAAATTGGTTTAGCTAATTATGTTGCTGATCGAGCAAATTATGAAGATGCTAAAGCACGTTTAGAAGAGAAAAATAAAGCTTATCAAAATAATTTATCTCGTTTAGAAGATATTGCTCGTTTGCTTATTGAAAAGGATAATCAAATTAATGAACTCAAAAGAGAACAAGAAGCTTATTTAGCTAAGAAAGTTGGCTCGGCTGGTTTCTCTTTATCTAAAAATATTACTGATCGAAAAGATGCTTTAAATCAAAAGATTGCTGATTTAAATAATAACTATAACCTCTTATCTCAAACTTTAAAACATTACTTATCTCAGTATAATAATGCTATTAATGCTTTAAATAGCCGTTTAAATAATTTAGATTCTAGCTTTTTAACTGAAAGAGAAATTGAAGAACTTTCAAAATTTAGAGAAATTGTTAGAGAGTTTTCTTCTACAGCTTTAGAAGTTAATAACAATATTGATATTAAAAATCTTTCTAAAAATCTCTTAGTTGAATTTCAAGATCAAATGTCATCTTTACGTTCTTCAAGTTTGAAGTTCTCTCATTTACTTGAAAATTCTATTGCTAATTTAAATGACCAACAAGATGAATTAAATAGAGATCTTTCTAATATTTCTTCTGGTCAAAAGCCATTTAGCCAAAATTATTTGGAAATTAAAGCTGCTTTAAAGAATTCTTTACTTGAAAGACATAGTAATGCAAAGGTTGATTCTTTTTGTGATTTAATTGATATTTCTGATAAAAAGTGGACTCCTGCTATTGAAGGTGTTATTTTTAATCAAAAATTTAATTTTATTGTTAATGATGAATACTATAATGAAGCTAGTAAACTATTAGACCGCATTGAAAGAGAATATAATATTTTTAATTTTTCTGTTGTTGATACTTCTAAACTTATTGATAAGGATTTCCAAGCTGATGAAAACTCATTGGCTGAGGAAATTATTTCTGATCATCAAGGTGCTAAAGCCTATGCTAATTTCTTATTAGGACGTATTCAAAAATGCGATACTTTTGAAGAAGCTAGACAATCAGGTAACGGCTTAACTGCTTCTGGTTTAGGTTATCGTAATTTTGCTTCTTATACTTTAGCTAGTAAGAAAACATCTACTTATTTTATTGGAACTAAAGTTTCTGATGAAACTAGTTTTGCTAAAAAAGAAGACTATAATGAAATTTTACATAGTTTTGAACTTTATCAAGATTTACTTAGCTATGTAAGAAGTTTCTTACAATTAGAAGTGCTATCTACTACTGAAGTTGCAACAATGATTAAAGATGTTGAAGGTTTAAGTGAAATTAACACTTTAAACGATGAATTAGAACGTTTAGATCAACAACTTCACGAAGGCGATTTAAATGAAGTTAGTCAATATGATAAAAAACTTGAAGCTATTAAAGTTGATATTCAAGCTTTGGAAGAAGAAAAGCATTCTTTATATTCTGAACAAGGTGTTTTAGAAGATCGTAATAAGGAATTAGCTACTACTTTAATTCCTAATGCAAGATTATTAGTTGATCAATATGGTGCAAATTTAAATGATCCTAATAAATATGATCCAAATATTGTTGCTGAAAAATATGAACCTTTCTTTGCTAAAGCCTTTGAAAGTTTACCTTTTGAAAAACTTAAGAGTGAATCAAGAATGTTATATATCAAATCACAGAATTCTGTAAATAACTCATTAAATAAGCTTAAGGATTTACGTGCTAGATATGTAATTACTTATCACTTAAGTTATGATCCTAATAGAGAAGATTCAAATGAAGAGTTTGATAAGGAATTAAATAATTTATCTACTGTTTTACTTCCTGATTATCTTTCTAAAATTGAAGCTGCTAAGAAGAAAGCAACTAAGGAATTTAAAGATGACTTTATTTATAAGTTAAGATCTTGCTTTGAAACTATTAAGTCTCAAATTGATGAATTAAATCTAGCTTTAAAGGATGTAAAGTTTGGTCGTGATAGCTATCAATTTAAGGTCTCACCTAATAAGGATTATATTGAATATTATGATATGATCACTGATGATTTACTTTTAAATATTGGTGATGCTGAAGAAGTTTACTTAGAAAAGTATGGACCAGTTATGACTAATTTATTTAATATGATTTCTGATTCTACTTTAGAAACTAAAAATGCCGATCAAAGACAACAAATTATTGCTAATGTTGAAAAATTTACTAATTATACAACATATCTTAATTTCGATTTACTTGTTAAAAGAGGTGAATCAAATGATTGGTCTAGTTTAGCTAGAACATTCAAAAGACAATCTGGCGGTGAAACTCAAACACCTTTCTATATTTCAATCCTCGCTTCTTTTGCCCAACTTTATCGTACTAATGATCCTAATTCTGATTCTATTAGATTAGTTATTTTCGATGAAGCTTTCTCTAAGATGGATGGTTCAAGAATTAAGGAATCTGTAAGTTTGTTAAGATCATTTGGGTTACAAGCAATTTTATCAACTCCTACTGAAAAGGTTACTGATTTGGTTAATGAAGTTGATTTAACA
>DKCH01000022.1 GCA_002449135.1 Caryophanales bacterium UBA6879
ATGAAAGCATTAAAAATTGTAGGTTCAATTTTATTGGTACTTGTTTTAGTAGTAAGTACTTACATAGGCGTTATTACCAAAGGTTTTAGAAAATGGAAAAACTTAAAAAACGAAAAGCAAAAGGTAGTAAACTTTTATAACAACGGAAAAACAGGAATTCCGTCCGAAGATTATCAAGCGTTAGCTGACGAGAACGAAAAACTAACTAAAACGGTAGACGATTTGGCGGAAGATAAGTCTAAATTATTATCCGAAAAAACTACTCTTACCGAACAAGTGGACAAGCTTACGGCAGAAAACGAATCTTTAAATAATAAATATTTTAATCCTAATTGTGAAGTTACATTTTCTAATAGTACTTATAGTTTTCAATACGGCGATATTATTTTTAACGGAAACTCTATTGATATTAAAGATTTATCTAATAAAGAATCCTTGTCCTTTATTCGTTATAAAAAAATAGGTTTTACGGAAGAATTAAAATCCGACCATTGTACTTTTACTTTTTATAAGCATTTTGATGTTACATTTAATTCCTCACATACAGAAACTGTTGATATTATACAAGAATACGAAGTATTTTCTATATCTTCTCTCTCTTCTGTTCGTAATGTATTCTATGAGTTTGGAGAAAATATAACAAATAATCAAAAAGACGAAATTTTGTCTTATATAGATTCCGATTCTTCCGACCCGTCTTATACTAATATTTTTTATTATGTTAATTATGATTTTGATTACATGCGTAACGAAAGCGGTTTAATCGATTTAAGTTTAACTATTAGATTTATTGAAAAAGCTTAAATTTTTATCAATTTAAATAAATTATTAGGAGAATAAAATATGAGTAAATTTTGGAAAAGTTTAATTTCAATTATTTTAGTTTTGGTTGTTGCTCTAAGTGTTAGTGTAGGAATTATTACTAATGGTTTTAAAAATTGGAGTAGTATAAAAAGTAAAATTTATGGAAAAGAAAAATCTTCTCAGGAAGATAGTGTTGCTAATATTGAACAACAAATTGTTCTTACTAAGTTAAATGCACAAGTATTTAGTGTAGAAAATGAGAAATATATATCTCAGAAAATAAGTGCTACAATAAAGCCCGATACAGTTTTAGATAAATATGTATCTTGGTCGATTGCGTGGGAGAATAGTGATTGTCCTTTGGGAGAAATATCTGATTTTTTAAAAATTACTGATGATTCACAGGGGAATTTAACAGCAACTTTAAATTGTTATAAATCGTTTAAAGGGTATAAAGCTATATTAACTTGTACGGCAAGGCAAGGTGGCTTGACCGCAACGGCAGACGTTGTATATGAAGGTATACCTTCTTATTTAAGTTTTGATTTTTCAAAGGAATCTTATGTTTCTGAATATGATTTAGGGAAAGGAAAAGTAAGTTTATTATATGTAGATAGACCTGGTAGTAAGTATTATAGAGGTGACCTTAATTTCAGTAATATATTTGGTCCTGTGGATACGCCTATTAGAGATTTTTCAGATTTGGATAATTTAAAAGTTACTTTAAAAGGAGTGGGTTCTGTTAAAATTTGTGATGCTTTTACTGATTTAAGAGGAGCTATTGCAAAAAGAAATAAAAAAGAAGTATCTTTGCAATCTTTAATAGATAAAAATATTAAACCTTTTGTTGATATTGATATTGGTATTGATTCTGGCGTTTCTTGTTTTGTAAATATAAAGCCTTTGTTATCTCTTGAAAATTATTTTGAATCCGAAGATTTAGACGGCGGAAGTTATGATGATGGTTATGGTTATACGACTGCTAAATTTGGAATGGTTTATGATTATGTTTTGGATGCGGACGGTAACAAACCTTATTTTATTTTAAATGTGTCTTGTGAAAAATATAATATTTCTTGTGATTATAAATTTTATATTGGTGATTTTGTACAAAATGTTTCATTGTCTAAGACGGAGATAAAATTTTAATGGAGTAAAAATTTATGAGTGTTAAAAAGAGTTTTGGTAAGACTATTTTAATAATAACTGTTTTTGTTATTTTAATGCTTGTAATAACTGTAATAGGTGTATTTTTTAAATTTACAAATGGTTTTAAGGATGAGTTTAAAACTTTTTATGTGAAAATCGATGGTAAACTCTATACTGAATCTCATAATATCTTTGGGTTGATGCAAAAGATTGTGATAATCACTTTATTGCATTTAACACTGATAGACCGATTGATAGTATTCTCGAAGCAGATATTTTTTATAATTCTCAAACTTTTCGTGCGCGTGGTACTAGTAGTTTTTTTACTGAATTAGGTGATATTGTTGAGAATAAAGTAAAGTTGATTTCGGAAGATAGTTCTTCGTTTACTGGTAAGGGGCTTTTTTCATCTAAATATAATAGGTGGGAAAAAATTCAAACAGTTGAGAGTTTTATAAAAAGTGTTAATAAAAATGATATTTATAACTGTGGTGTTTTCAATGTTTCTGTTGGTAGTCGAATTAAGGACGAATCTTATGCTGCATTAAAAGATAAAAAATGGGTTATAAGGTTTGCTTCTACTGAATATGACGTTGAATATCCTAGTATTACTCCGGTTCATTTTTCTTATGGTACTCTTATTAGTGATGCAACAATATTACGTTTAAAGTTTAAGTATAACGGAAAAGTATATAATCTAGGGGCTTTGGATAATATGCAAACCGGTTCTTTTGAACCTATTAACGAAAATACTTGGTCAATTACTTCAAATAGTAAAATAAATTGGAAGTTAATTTTAATTATGTTTTTAATTATATTAGCTATCATATTGTTAGGGCCTATTTTACCTTTTATTATTAAAGCAGTATTTATGGTTATTGCATTACCTTTTAAAGCGATTAAAACTTTAATTATAAGTATTAAAAAGACACGAAAATAAGATAAATAACATTATAAAGGAGTTTTTATGAAATACATAAGCTTTAAAAAAATAACATTAGTTATACTTTTTTTAATTATTACTTTTTCCGTTTTGTTCTCTTCTAGTTCTAGGGCTTTTGCGGAACAGCAAATAATTTATTCTGAAATACTAGCCGATTTATCAAGAGATAGTAATTTTAATTTAAACGATTATCCTGAAAATTCAAATGATAATTCATTGCAAAACTGTTTATGA
>DKCH01000017.1:0-1452 GCA_002449135.1 Caryophanales bacterium UBA6879
ACCAGAAATTTCCCATAATTCTTTAGAAAGAATAATAGGTGTTTGAACTATTTGATAATGGTTTTTATAGTGAATTTGATTCCAAAAATCAACTAATTGATTTCTTAAAATCATTCCATTAGGTAACCAAAATGGGAAACCAGGCCCATAATCAGAGAGCATGAATAAATCAAGTTCACGGCCTAATTTACGATGATCTGATTGTTTTCTTTCTTCAACTAATTTTAAATAATCTTCTAAATCTTTATTATTAAAGAAACAAGTACCATAGATTCTAGTTAATTGTTCATTGTTTTTATCACCTTTAAAATAGGCACCTGCAATAGAAAGTAATTTGAAAGCTTTACAATAAGAAGTATTAGGAACATGAGGGCCTTTACAAAGATCAGTAAAATCACCATCAGTGTAAATTGATAAAGGGGCATTTAATTCCTTTAAATGTATAAGTTTTAATTCTTGGCCCTTAAATATTTCTTCGCCTTCTTTTAAGCTGATTTCTTTTCTTTCAAAAGGATAAGCTTTAGAAACAATTTCGTGCATTTCCTTTTCAATAGCTGGGAAATCCTTATCAGAAATAGGTTTTGAAAAATGAATATCGTAATAGAAACCTTCATCAACAGCTGGACCAAAAGCAAATTGAGCATCTGGATAAAGATGTTTAATTGCGCTAGCTAAAACATGAGCACAAGAATGATTTAAAATATGTAAAGATTCTTTGTCATCTTTAGTTAATATTTTTAAATCACCATCATGAGGTACTACATCTCTAAAGTCATAGTATTCATCGTTTAACATTGCACCTAAGCAATTTTTACCAAGAGAGTGAGAAATAGAATTAGCAACATCTAAGAATGTTGAACCTTCCTTAATTTCTAAAATTTTACCATCTTTTAATTTTAATTTAATCATAATTTTCCTCCTTAAATAAAAAAAGTGGTCTTAGGGCGATTTTTTACCGCGGTACCACCTAAATTCACCTGAGATGATCTCAAGCCTTCATTCATATAAGTTAAACTTAACTTACAAAGCCTAATTGCTTAGGAAGCTCCGAAGTGGTATTTGTAGCCTTGTGTTATTATTTCACCAAGTTAATAACTCTCTAAATTTTTCTACAAACTTGTCTTCTTCAATGCTTACGTTAGATAGTTTAACCAATTTTAATAAAAAATCAAGTTATATTTTAAAAAATAAAAAAACAAATAAAAAGAGGTTAGTTTACCTAACCTCTTTGAAGATAAATTAAGCTAAAACCAAACTAGCTGCAGAAATTATTCCAACATCTTGATTGAATTTAGCTAATGTTAAACGAATATGATTAACAGGGAAAGGTAAAACAAACCCATTTGCAACAGATTGTAAATCACTTAGGAAAATAGCTTTTGATTTTAAAACACCACCAGAAAGGATAAAACAATCTGCATTAAATGCAACCTGAATATTAGATATAAATGA
>DKCH01000017.1:1522-3703 GCA_002449135.1 Caryophanales bacterium UBA6879
ACCTTTTCAAAAAAATCATGTGCGTTTTTAACGTTTAAATTATTTAAGCGAGCTAAATTAACAATACCTGTACCTGAAATAAGTTGCTCAGCTTCGAAATATCTATTTTTATAGAAAATATATTCATGTCCTAATTCCAAAGGTAAATCAACTAATTGCCCATTTTCTACTAAACCAACACCAATGCCAGTGGAAATAGTCATAAAAACAACAGTTTTATAATTTGCACCACTTCCAAACTTAGCCTCAGCTAGAGCAGAACAATTTGCATCGTTAGCTAATTTAATTTTTACATTTGGATACTCTTTTTTTAGTAAAGAAACTAAATCAAAATTACGTATGTTTAAATTAGGAGAATACTTAATAATTCCGTTACTTATAAAGCCAGCAGCAGAGATACCGATGTTATTAACTTCAATTTTTAATGAAGAGGCTAATTCATCTATCATTCTTTTGATTTGGCTATATAAAAGATCTTCATCATCTTTAGTAGTAGGTTCTAAAATTAGCTTTTCAATATTTAGATTTTCATCTATTAAAGCAACTCTTAAATTGCTACCGCCTAAATCAATGGCGATGACTTTATTCATAAAATTAACCCCTTTTAATTATTTAACTATTTAACTTTAATAACTTTTAATAAGTTAGAAACTTCGCCTTCTCTTCTATCAGTGATGATAACGATATCGCTACCTTTTTCAACACCAACTTCTAAGGCATATTTATTAGCTAAAGTTTCTAAACCTTCTAAGTCAACAGGTAATTTATTTTCAATTACAGAGTAGACAGCATAAGCCATACAAGCATTAGTAGCAGCAACTCTATTAGTAGAAACATTAATTACTGGGCAAGCAGGAACAAAACGAGAAACTCTTCTAGATAATTTACCATCTTTAGAGAATGAAACGATTAATTTGCAATGACCAAGTAAAGCAGTTGAAGCAGCAGAATAAGCAATACTATCTTCAATAGAATGATCAGAAGTGGTCCAACCTTCTTCTAAGAAATGTTTATAATCTACATACTTTTCCATTGTTTCAGAAATCTTGGCTTCCATGCTGGCTGATTCAACAGGATATTCACCATTAGCAGATTCAGCAGATAACATAACACCATCAGAACCTTGTAAAACTGCATTAGCAACATCACTAACTTCAGCTCTAGTAGGATTTGGATTGTGTTTCATGGAATCAAGCATTTGAGTAGCAGTAATAACTGGTTTACCAGCTTTTCTGCACATTTCAATGAGCTTTCTTTGAACAACAGGAACATCCCAAGCAGGAATTTCAACACCCATATCGCCTCTAGCGACCATGATGCCATCAGAATATTTGACGATTTCGTCTAATTTAGCAATAGCTTCAGTGTTTTCAACTTTGGAAATAATTTTAATATGTTTTCCACCATGAGCAGCTAAAACATTTCTAATATCTTCAATATCTTTTTTGTTTCTAATAAAGGAAGCAGAAATATAATCGACTTTAGCAGTTTCACAACCCCATACTAAATCAGCTTCATCTTTAGGAGAAATATAAGGCATATTAAGATGAGTATCAGGGCAGTTAACGCCTCTTTCATCTTTAACAGAATGATTGTTTAAACATTCTGTTAATAAGCAATGTTCATCAGGTAATTTTTCTAAAACCTTAAATCCAACATTACCATCATCAAGTCTAATTTCATCACCGATTTTACAATCTTCATATAAGGCTTTATAAGTAACAGAGAATTGAGTTCTATTACCTAAAACTTCATGATCAGAATAAATTTTAACTTTATCACCTTTGAAATATTCTTGTTCCCCGTTTTCAAAGTTGTGAGTTCTAATTTCTGGTCCTTTAGTATCAAGCATTAAAGGAATAATAACACCTAATTTCTTTTCATATTCTCTTGTGATTTCAACTTTTTGATAGTGTTCATCAAAAGAACCATGAGAGAAATTCATTCTAACAATGTTCATTCCAGCTTCAATCATCTTTGGGAAAACATTTTCGCCCGAAGAAGAAGGACCAATAGTACAAACTACCTTGGTTTTTTTGTTAATCTTCATCATTTTTACATTACCTCTTTCCTGCATTAGCCAATATAATTAGAAGTCTTAACATAATCTAATGAAGACTTTCTAGGCAAAGCTAACGCATCGGATATATTGTAATATTTTAAATGATTTTCTACAAGACC
>DKCH01000028.1 GCA_002449135.1 Caryophanales bacterium UBA6879
GCTTAAAACTTGATGATTTTGTTAACATCTATGATGGTGCTTATCAAAGAATTGTCGGTGAATTAGCTGAAGCCGCTGTTGTTTATAACAAGACTGATTTCTAAAAAAGACTTTTATGGAAAGAGGGTATTCCCTCTTTCCATGTTATAAAAAAGGAGATTATATATGGATAATAAAAAAATAAAAGAATTTGATATTAAAAAATTTATCCCAAAACTTCAAAAAAGCTGTTTTTGGCTTATCCTTATAGGATTTGCTTTATTATTCGTATATAGTTTGATTTTTTGCACTCCTATAGGAACATTGGAAAATGTTATGGATGAACCTTTAGGACCTATTAGCGAAGGAAAAATTATGAATCAAATTTTACTTGATATGTTTCCTATTAACAATATATTGATTGTTTTATCTATTTTTGGAGTTATCTTCGCTTTGGGTTATAAAGTTACTAGAACTAACATTAGAGGAAAATATTATATTTCTAATTTTGTCTATGGTTTTGTTTCTGGTATTTATAGTTTAGTTAGTGCTGTTTTGGTTCTTGTTTTTGATATTATTTATCTCAATGAATATAAGGCCCTAGATTTTGAAACTATTAATGCTAAATTAATTTCAATGGTAGGTGAATCTGGTACATTAGATCCTAATTCTTCTTATATTTTCATTATTGGTTTTATTCTAGTTGTCATTTTACTTTTAGCTAGTGCTAGCATCTTGTTTATTACTACTTATAAAATGATTAAGCAAAATAAAGAAGCTAAATTAGAATTAAAGGGGGAATAATATGAGTTTCGTAAAAAAAGAAAATAATTCTAAAAATATTTCAGAAGAAAAAAATAAAAGTTATACAATTGCTGATAAATTACAAGCTTATTTTAAACCTACAGATATTCAAAAAGATATTTTAAGATATAAAAGTAATAGTTTTGCTAGAAGTTTATGCTTCTTGGCAATATTATGCAATTGTTTAGGTTTCTGTTTTGTTTATTCTACAATGACTAAGGTTACTTTTATTACTGGTGTTGATATTGTATATAATATTTTGTTCTTACTTATGACCTTTTTAACTGCTGAACAAATTAAAGTTTACAATAAAAAAGCTTCTATTTATGCCTTGTTATTAGGTGTTTTATCTATTGCTCATTATTTTTGGTATATTTTACCGCTTTATACTAGTGAAGCTATTCTTTCTTGGGTTATGGTCGCTGATTTAATTTTGTTTATTTCTGCTGGCGCAATGCTTATAATTTCCGCTATTGCTAATTTCTTTAGAAGTTCTATTCTTTATAATTATTTAAAGGAAGCTAGTAAAACTGAATCCGCTGCCGCTTTAGAGTTAAAAAGTAAAATTAAGAAAGGTAAATTTTAATTATGGCTACTTTAAAATTAGAACATATTAGAAAAGTTTACGATAATGGTGTCTTAGCTGTTGAAGATTTCGACATGGATGTTAAAGATGGTGAATTTATCGTTTTAGTTGGTCCATCTGGTTGTGGTAAATCAACAACCTTAAGAATGATTGCTGGTTTAGAAGGTATTACTGAAGGTAAGTTCTTTATTGATGATAAAGATGTTACTGATAAAGCTAGTAAAGATAGAGATATTGCAATGGTTTTCCAAAACTATGCTTTATATGGAAACATGACTGTTTATCAAAATATGGCATTTTCCTTAATGTTAAAGAAAGAAAATGTTGAAGTAATTCATAAGAAGGTTATTGCCGCTAGTAAGATATTGAATTTATATGATCAATTAAATAAAAAACCCAGTGCTTTATCTGGTGGTCAAAGACAAAGAGTTGCTATGGGTAGAGCTATTGTTAGAAATCCTAAAGTCTTCTTATTTGATGAACCTCTTTCAAATCTTGATGCTAAATTAAGATCTTCAATGAGAAGAGAAATTAAGCTTTTACATTATAAATTAAAAGCCACTATGCTTTATGTTACACATGATCAAACTGAAGCTTTAACTTTAGCTGATAGAATTGTTGTTATGTCTATGGGACGTGTGCAGCAAATTGGTACACCTAATGAAGTTTATAATGATCCTAACAATATTTTTGTTGCTTCATTTATTGGTAATCCTCCTACTAATTTCTTTGAAGGAAAAATTAAAAATGGTGAATTTATTGAAAATAATAATAATTTCACAATTAAATTACCTGCTGAAATGGTTAAAAAAGCTGAGGGACATGAAAAAATCACACTTGGTGTTAGACCTGAATATATTTTAGAAAATGCTTCTAGTGAAAATAGTGTCGATTTGAAAGTTGAATTAGTTGAGCATCTTGGTCCATTCTCTTTAGTTCATGGAACTATTGGTTCTTCAAAATGTATATTCAAAATTAAAGGATGGCTTGATTTTGATATTGGTTTTATTGCTAATATTAATTTTGATTTAAATAAAGCTTTCCTTTTCGATAGTGAAACTGGTGATAGAATTAGATAGAGGAGATAGTTATGGAAAATAATAAAAATATTCAAGAAGTTAAAGTTAATGATAATGTTTCTAATGATGATGCCTCTTTAGCCGCTCAATATTCCAAGGGTCCTTTTATTTTAGGTCTTACTAGATTCTTAATTTCATTAAAGAATCATATTAATAAGTTTGGATTATTTTTTACTGTTGTTTCTATGCTTGTTGGCACTTGTATTATCTTTATAAAAGTTAGAGCTATTTATGGTTTTGCAAGTAAAAATGGAACTTATGATTCTTTTTCGGCTATCTTTTATTTTGTTTCTACTTTATTTGCTATTTTAAGTTGTGTAGCTTATATGAACGCTTATGCTAGACATTCTTCTAATGTTAAGAAATATTCTATGTTAGGCGTATATTTTGTTATGATGATTGCTCAAGTTGTTTTTGAGTTTCTCTTTGTTTTTTCAGCTTATAGAGCTTTAGCTGACAGAGGTGATCAAATTGATAATACTTTAGGATATAATGTTACTTCTATGTCCTTAACTTGGACTTATATCCACATTAGTTTGTTAATTGCTTCAATTATAATTGCTGTTCTTGTAATATTCTTACAACCTGTTTGTAAAAAGATTAATGTTGACTTATCATTTTTATCTTTTAAAAAGAAGAATAAATAATGAAAAAAGATATAAAAGAAAATCAAATTGTTGAGTCTGATAATCAAATAAAAGAAAATGTATATAAGGTATCCTGGTTTACTAGAATACCTTACTTTTTTAAACCTATATTATTAAAATATTGGTGCTTCGGAATGTGCTATTTCTTTATTGAGATGGGTTTAGGTAATATTAGTGGTCTTACTAGTTGGTATTTAACTATTATCGATGGTGTTTTTATGGGAATAGTTAATGATTTGGTTGTTTATAAGATTTTAGATTTATGGGATACGGAAAAACACGAATCTAGACCATATATTTTCTTTAGGTCGACTAGATTTTATTCTCTTTTTATAAATGTATTTTATGGACTAGCTTGGGCAATTATTACTAAATTACTTTGTTCAACATTTTCTTTATTAATTGCTACTTATATTGTAAAAGGAACTTGGTGGTTTAGAGAACCATTTTCCTTTGCCTTAGTTGGTCTTGCTGTTGATGCTGTCTTAATTGGCATAAAAAATCTCTGTTTTTTAGGTTATAAAAAGCTTTTTCATAAGGAGGAAATGTAATGAAATTTAAGGCTCTATTTATCTCAGCTACTTCTGCTTGTTTTGAACTTGTAAATAAAGATATTTATTATTCTTCTAAAAAGTTTGATGTTTATTTAAACGATGAATTGAAGTTAGTCGATGTAGATACTAATGTTTTTTCTTTATATAATTTAGAACCTAATAGAGAATACGTGGTTAGAGTTGATGATTATGAATTGACTTTTTATACTGATAATGTTTCTGTGATTTTACATAGTAAAGATTTTTTTAATCAGTCAAAAAATAACGATGATACTTTGGCTTTACAAGCCGCTATTAATTGTTTACCTAAGGATGGTTTATTAGTTATTGATGAAGGTGAATATCATATTACTTCTTTATTCTTAAAATCTAATATCACAATTGATATTAAAAAGGGTGCTCAATTATTAGCTAATACTAATATGGATGCTTATCCTTTAATTCCTGGTGAAGTTGAAATGTATGACTCTAATAAAAAGCTTCAACTTGTAACTTGGGAAGGTAATCCTTTTGTTACTAAGTCATCAATTATTACTGCATTTCATTGTCAAAATATTAAACTTGTCGGTGAAGGTATAGTTGATGGTCAAGCTCAATTATCAAATTTTTGGAAGGATGTTAAAAACTTACCTTGGGGTCGTCCTAGAGATATGTTTTTTAATGACTGCAAGCATTTATATGTTCATGGTTTAACTATTCAAAATACTCCTTGTTGGACTATCCATCCTTATTTTTGTGATCATACAGGATGGTATGATTTAAGGGTAAATAATCCAGGAGATCACGCCCCTAATACTGATGGTATGGATCCTGAGTGCTGTCATGATATTAAAATTATTGGTGTGAAATTTTCTGTTGGTGATGATTGTATTGCTGTTAAATCCGGTAAATTTTATATTGGTAAAACTTATAAAAAACCTACAGATAAATTAGTTATTAGAAATTGTTTTATGAATAGAGGACATGGTGGAATTGTTCTTGGTTCTGAAATTGGTGCTGGAACTAAAGATATTTCTGTTGAACGTTGTCTTTTTGTTGGTACTGATCGTGGATTAAGAATTAAAACTAGAAGAGGTAGAGGAAAAGATTCTGTTATTGATGATATCTTATTTAAAGATATTAAGATGGTAGATGTTAAAACTCCTTTAGTAATCAACATGTTCTATTTTTGTGATCCTGATGGAAAAACTGAATATGTTTATTCAAAGGAGAAACTACCAGTAGATGATAGAACTCCTTATATAGGTAAATTTGTTTTTGATCAAATTCATGCTACTGGAGCTGAATATGCTTTAGGGTGGTTTTATGGTCTCCCTGAACAGCCTATTGGGTCTGTAACTATTAAAAATTCTTCTTTTAGTATGAAAGAAGACGCAAAGCCTGGTATGCCAGCTATGATGTCATATATTGATCCTCAATGTAAAACTGGTTTTTATTTTAATAATGTTAAAGAAATTGTTTTTGAAAATGTAAAAGCTAGTGGATATAAGGGTGATAAAGTTATTTTAAATAACGTATCTTCTTTTAAAGAATAGGAGATTAAATAAATGAAAAAAGCTTGTTATATTATTATTTCTATCGAAGGAAAAATAGATAATTTATTAGTAGAAAGATTTTTTAATAAGCTTTTTAAAAATATTGAATATAGTTTATCTAATATAGGTGATAATTATTTATTAGTAATTGAAGATAGTGGTAATAATTTAGGAATTTTGCAAAATTCATTTTTAGCTGCGGGTGAAGATTTAGATGTAATTATTAAAGGATTAATTGTTCCTACATATACTCCTAAATTTGCTTATTATTTGAAGTTTGTTGAAAATTACAAATTAAAATATCTTTTTGAAATTGCTGAGTTTGTACCAAAGTTTTATAATGAAAATCTTTTTTTAATTGAAAATTTTGATTTATATACTTTAGAAACTGTTAAGGCATATATAGAAGCCAATAATTCTCCTTTATTTGCCTCTTATAAATTATATGTTCATCGTAATACTGTAACTTATCGTGTTGAAAGGTTTATGCAGGATACTGGAGTGAGTTTAAATAGCTTTGCGAATCAAGTTTTTATTTATTTTTTAATTTCTAAAAGAATCGCACTTGAAACTCAAGCGGTTTAATCCTAAACTATTAAAGGTTAAACGTGCTATTAAAAGCCTTATAGCATTATATCGGAACTTAAAAGACTGCGTTTTAAGATAGGTGAAAAGAAAAACTAGTTGCAGACTAGTTAGGAGGAAATTATGAAATCTGATATTGTAAGAGATTTGCTTAAATGCGGTGTTATTGCCGTTATTAGAGCTAACAGCTATGAAGAAGCTGCTAAATTAGCTGATTGCTGCGTTAAAGGCGGAATTGTTGGCTTAGAAATTACTTTCACCGTTCCTGGTGCTGATGAAGTTATTGCTAAATTAGCTGAAAAGAAAGATGCTGGCTATATTGTTGGTGCAGGTACTGTTTTAGATGTTGCTACAGCTAGAATTGCTATTTTAAAGGGTGCTAAATTTATTGTTTCACCTTCTTTTGATAAAGAAGTCGCTGAACTTTGTAATTTATATCAAATCCCATATATGCCTGGTTGCTTTACTATTACTGAAATTATTAATGCTTTAAAGGCCGGTGCTGATATTATTAAAGTTTTCCCTGGTTCTGCTGCTTCCCCTAGCTACTTTAAAGCTGTTCATGGACCATTACCTCAAGCTAATTTAATGCCTACTGGTGGTGTTGATATTAATAATGCTGCTGATTGGATTAAAGCTGGTGCTGTTGCTATTGGTACTGGTTCTTCTTTAACTGCTCCTGCTAAGAAGGGTGATTATCAAGGTGTTATTGATAATGCTAAAGCTTTTGTTGAAAAAGTTGCTGAAGCTAAGAAAGGATTAGCTAAATAATGAAAATTGTTACTTTAGGTGAAATCATGTTGAGATTATCCACTCCTGGATTTTCTCGTTTTGTTCAATCTCAATCATTTGATGTAAATTATGGTGGGGGTGAAGCTAATGTTGCTTTATCTTTAGCTAATTATGGCGATGAAGCTTATTTTGTTTCTAAGGTTCCTGCTAATGAAATTGGTGATTCTGCTATCAATGCTTTAAGAGAATATGGTGTAAATACTTCTTTTGTTGCCCGTGGTGGTGAAAGATTAGGTATTTATTACTTAGAAACTGGCGCTTCTATGAGACCTAGTAAGGTTATTTATGATAGAGCTCATTCTTCTATTTCTGAAGCTGAACCTACTGATTTTAACTGGGATGAAATTTTTAATGGTGCTGATTGGTTCCACTTTACTGGTATCACCCCAGCTCTTGGTAAAAAGGCTCAGGCTGTTGTTTTAGCTGCTTTAAAGGCTGCTAAAGCTCATAAGGTTACTGTTTCTTGCGATTTAAATTTCAGAAAGAAATTATGGACTAGTGAAGAAGCAAGAAAAGTTATGAATTCTTATATGCCATATGTTGATTATGTCATTGGTAATGAAGAAGATGCTGATAAATGCTTAGGCTTCAAACCAGAAGGCACTGATGTTATTTCTGGTAAATTATCTATTGATGGATATAAGAAAATGTTTGAAGAAATGGTTGCTAAATATCATTTCAAAGGTGCTTGTGCTTCTTTAAGAGAATCTTTCTCTGCTACTTGCAATGGTTGGTCTGGTATTTTCTATACTGATGGAAAGTTCTATCAATCTAAACATTATGAAATCAATCCTATTATCGATAGAGTTGGTGGTGGTGATTCCTTTGCTGCTGGTTTAATTTATGGTATTTCTCACTATAAAGATGGTCAAAAAGCTATTGAGTTTGCTGTTGCTGCCTCTGCTTTAAAGCATACTATTCCTGGTGATTTAAATCATGTTTCTTTAAGTGAAGTTGAAACTTTAATGAATGGTGATGCTTCTGGTAGAGTTCAAAGATAATAAGTAATTTATAATTTAGGCCTTGCATGATTGCAAGGTCTTTTTTATGGGTTATTTTTTTGCTAAAATAATATTGTTAGATAACTAACTAAAGGAGAAAAATATGGAACTAACAGTAAGAGATTATGTAAATAAAGAAGATTATAAGCATTATGATACTGATAGATTAAGAAAAGAATTCTTAATTGAAAATGTTTTTGGTATTGATGATTGTAAATTTGTTTATTCAATGATTGATAGAATTATTGCCGGCGGTGTTATACCTGCTTCTAAGAAAGTTGTTTTAGGTTCTGCACCTGAATTAAGAGCTGAGCATTTCTTAGATCGTCGTGAAATGGGTGTTATTAACATTGGTGGTGAAGGTAAAGTTGTTGTTGATGGTAAAGAATATAAATTAGGCCATTGGGATGCCATTTATATTGGAAGAGGAAATAAAGTTGTTGAATTTGATTCTTTAGATTATAAAAATCCTGCTAAATTTTATATTAATTCTACCCCAGCTCATAAAGAATATCCTACTGTTTTTATTCCAAAAGAAAAAGCAGATTCTAGACATTTAGGAAGCAAAGCTACTTGTAACGAAAGAACTATTCATCGTTACATTGTTCCTGAAACTTGCAAGTCTTGTCAACTTGATATGGGGTTAACTCATCTTGAAGAGGGTTCTATTTGGAATACTATGCCTTGCCATACTCATGAAAGAAGAATGGAAGTTTATTTCTATTTTGATATTGGTGAAGATGATTGTGTTTTCCATTTAATGGGTCCAGGTAATGAAACTAGACATCTTGTTATGCATAATGAACAAGGAGTTATTTCTCCATCTTGGTCTATCCATTCTGGTGCTGGTACTAGAAACTATACATTCATTTGGGGTATGTGTGGTGAAAACCAAGACTTTGATGATATGGATGGTATTTCAAATAAAGATTTAAGATAATTTAATATTATATAAATAAAAACTGCTATAACTTTGTAGTGAAAAATAAAATTAGATTCACTTTAAAGTTAGCAGTTTTTTATTTTCTTTTTTAATCTTTTGGGCCAAAAAATTGCATTATTGTTAAAGGTGAATTGGCTTGAATTTCAAAATTTCCTACTTTAGCAGGAATAAATATCTGTTCACCCTTATTTAAATCTATCTTTGAATTTTGACTTTTGGCTAAGCCATTTCCATTTAAAACATATAAGCCAGAGAATTTACCATTGTTATTTTGAATATTAATTTTTGTTTTTACATCTATCCTATTTAGTTTGAATAAGTTAGTTGAATCATAACCAATAAGATTAGTAAGAACATTTCCATGATGATCATCAAATAAAACTTGTGATGGAATAAAATAATTCTTTTTAATCTCATCTAAATTCATACCCTGATAATTAAAACAATCAAACATTTTTTCAAAACCTAAGCCTTGATGACACATAAAATCTGAGATTTTAAAACCTGCTGGAGTGGTTCTTTCTATTCTAATTGTATAATCAGTTGGTTCTTGAATTTCTACTAGAAAACAATTTTGGCCTATAGCATGTGGAAGACCACCTTTTATTAAAACAGTATCTCCTTTTTTTACTGGAATTTTATGCATTAAGTCTAGCATACCTTGGATATCTTGTTTATCGAAAAGTTCTTTCCATTTTTCTCTAGTGATGCCTTTTTTAAAACCAAGGTATAAACACGGAATAATATTATCTTGTATTTTGTCATCTAAAATGTACCAGCATTC
>DKCH01000032.1 GCA_002449135.1 Caryophanales bacterium UBA6879
CCTAGTTTCCAAGAAGTAAGTCCAAAACATTTTGTTTTATGCAATAGCAAAGAATTTGACGCATATAAAAAAGAAATTATCGAAGAAGATAAAAAAGCTAAAGAAAACAAAAAAGTAACAAGAAAAACTAGCACTAAAAAAACAGTTAAAAAAACTACGAGAAAAACAACTTCTAGAAAAAATCAAACTAAAAAGACTGCTTAATTAAAAGCAGCCTTTTTTAGTTGATATACTAACTTATTAAGCTAACCAATTAACAAAATTTAAAGCAGTATCAAAAGTTACAAAAGTAGTAACAGTTGAAGAAACAGTAATTTTTGTATTATTATAAGCCTTATTTTCTTCATCTACAGAAATTTCAGTATATGAATTTATATCTTTTTGATTTTTACCATCATAAACAAAGGTTACAGTATAAGTTGTTGGATTTTCTTTATTATCAGTTATTTGGCAAAAACCATTAGTTCCTTTATCAGTTGTATCTAATAAAGCATAATTTGCTCTACCATTAGATAAATCCATTTGTTTTAAAACTTCTTTAGTAAGACCTGTTTCTAAAATATCAAAGCAAATTCTTTCTTTTGGACCTTCAGCACAACTTGCTAAACTTAATAAAGTAAGAGTAGCAAAAGTTAAGGATAATAATTGTTTTTTCATTGATTTTCTCCTTTAAATTAAATTCATTATTGGTAATAAAATAAAGTTAAGCAAGAACAAGAAAGTGGCAACCCATAAAATAACTGAGATTTCTAATTTAGGTTTAACCTTATTTTCATCGGTAGATTTATTAAATAAATAAAGATCCTTAAAATATAAAGTAACTTTAATTAAAACATAAGAAATAAAACCTAAACCAATACCATAAGAAATAGAATAAACTAAAGCCATTGAAATACTAGCAAACATAGCAGGAATAGCTTCTTCAAGTTTTGTCCAATTAATTTCTTTAAAGTTAGCTAACATCATACAGCCAACAACAACTAAACAAGGAGCAGTAGCAGAAGAAGGAATAGCAGAAATAGGACCAGCTAAGAAAATAGATAAGCCAAAGCAAATTGCAGTAACTAAACTAGCTAAACCAGTTCTAGCACCAGCACCAATACCAGCGGCAGATTCAACAAAAGTAGTAGTGTTAGAAGTACCAAAAATTGCACCAATACTAGTTGCAGTTGAATCAGCAAATAATGCTTTATCCATTTTTGATTTAAAGCCTTTAGAATTTTCTAATGAATTTAAATCTTCTTCAGAGAAAATACCACTTTTCTTTCCAGTGCCGATAAAAGTACCAATAGTATCAAAAGTATCAGACATGGAGAAAGCGAAAATAGAAATTAAAGCAGCTGGAATCATTAATGGATTTGAAAATAAAGAACCAAAACCAGCGTGAGTAAAAATAACACCAAAAGTAGAAGGTAAAGCTTCAAAAGCATCGGTAAATGAAATCATACTAGCAGAAGTATTAGTAGCTTGAACACCATTAAAAGGAATCATTCCGAATAAAGTAGTTACAATAATAGAAATAATCATTGCACCTTTAACTTTTAAAATATTTAAAATAATACAAAGTAATAAACCAAAAACAAAGACGCCTAAAGAAACAGTAGAAATGTTAGTCATTGCAGGAACACCAGAAGAGAAATTAATAAAACCAACATTTAAGAAACCTAAATAAATTAAGAAAATACCTATACCACCAGAAATAGCACTTTGTAGACTTTCAGGTATAGATTTAATTATTAATTTTCTAATTTTAGTAACAGTAATTAAAACATTAATAATACCGCAAATAAAGACCATAGTTAAAGCTTGTTGCCAAGTGAAATTTAAACCTAAACAAATAGTATAAGTAAAGAAGGCATTTAAACCCATACCTGGGGCTTGAGCATATGGAACATTAGCAACTAAAGCCATAATAATAGTTCCAATAATACTAGCGATACAAGTTGCAATAAAAACAGCACCCCATTCAATACCTGCATTAGAGAGTATTGAAGGATTAACAGCAATGATATAGCTCATTGCAAAAAAGGTAGTTAATCCACCTAAAATCTCACGACTAAAAGAAGATTTTTGTTCTTTGTAGTGAAAAAAAGAATTAATGCCATTATCAATTTTTGATAAGACACCATTTGACTTAGCTTCCATTAATTTTCTCCTTTCTATAAAAGCCAGTAGTAGAATATCGTGCCAATTAAGAAAGCTATCAAAGTGCTATAAAATGATAAAATACTTAACAGCCATAGTATCTATCTTTACGGGATAGATGTAGAAACTTCTAGACCATATTTCTAGAGATATACGACTTTTACTACTGATTAATAATAATCCTAAAAAAGAAATAAAACAAGAGTAAAGAATAAAAAAGTTAGTAAACTAAGTAATTATTTCTTTTAAATGAAAATACTTAATAAATAATCAAAAATTAAAACAATATTAAATTTTACACACTTGCATTTTAAAATTATGCTTAAAATTTCTTATTAATAGTGATACTATATGTATATATAAGAGGGAGGTTTTATGCCAATTAATCAAGAAATGTTAAAACAAATGGAAGAGGGTAAAGGTTTTATTGCCGCTCTTGACCAATCCGGTGGATCTACTCCAAAAGCTTTAAAAGGCTATGGTGTTACTGAAGACATGTATTCAGTAAATGGCGTTCATGATGATAAGAAAATGTTTGATTTAATTCACGAGATGAGAACTAGAGTAATTAAATCAAAAGAATTCACTTCAAAAAGAGTAATTGCTGCTATCTTATTTGAAAAAACTATGGATGGTACTATCGATGGTCTTGGTACTAGTGAATACTTATGGGAAAAGAAACACATTGTTCCATTCTTGAAAGTAGATAAAGGCTTAGCTGAAGAAAAAGATGGTGTCAAATTAATGAAACCAATGCCTACTTTAGATGAAACCTTAAAGAAAGCTGTTTCTCATCATATCTTTGGTACCAAAATGAGATCAGTTATCAACTCATTTAATGAAAAAGGTATTAAAGAAATTGTCGATCAACAATTCGAAATTGGTTTAAAAATTGCTTCATATGGTTTAGTTCCTATTTTAGAACCTGAAACAACAATCACTGCTCCTGATAGAGAAAAATCTGAAGCTTTACTCCACGATTTATTTGTTGAAAAAATTAAAAAACTTCCTAATGACGTTAAAATCATGATTAAGATTTCAATCCCAGTTAATCCTCACTTATGGGATGATGTAAGTAAAGACCCTCATGTTGTTAAAATTGTAGCTTTATCTGGTGGCTATTCACGTGATGAAGCAAATAAATTATTAAAGCACTGCCCAACATTAATTGCTTCTTTCTCTCGTGCATTATTAGAAAATTTACGTTATCAACAAACTGATGAAGAATTTGATCATCACCTTGATGAAGCTATTTCTTCTATTTACGACGCCTCAGTTAATAAAATTAAGTAAATGCAAAAAGGACTTTCAAACTAAGAAAGTCCTTTTTAATTTATATTGATATTTTAAATATATGATTAAAACTTCACTTTATCTTTTAATTTAATTTTCAAAAAATCTTCAATAAGTTGAACAGATTCATTAATACCAATACTAGAATCGAGACATAAATCATAAGAATCTGCACTTCCCCATGATTTATTAGTAAAGTAATCATAATAAGCTGCTCTTTTCTTATCAATTTTTCTTATATAATCATCTACTTTTTTAACATTTAAATTATAAAATTTTTGAGCTCTTGCAATTCTTTCCTCAATTGGTGCATGAATAAAAACACTAACTAAATTTTTATATTCTCTTAAAATATAATCTGCACAGCGACCAACTATAACACATGATTCATTAGACTGAGCAATACGAGAAATTGTGTCAAACTGAGCAATAGAAACTCTTTGTGAAGCAGCTAAAAAATTACTTCCTTCTGGTAGACCTAAATAAGCAAAAATAGAATCTTTCTTTTCTTCATGAGACTGGATAAAACTAATAGAAAGACCTGAGTCAGCTGCAACTTTTTCTAATAAATTATTATCGTAAAATTTAATATTTAATTTTTTAGCAAGTTCCTGACCAATAAATCTTCCACCTGACCCATATTGTCTACCAATTGTAATTATATAACTCATATATTTTCTCCTCTATATTATAATTATAAAGTTTTTTGTTACTTTTAAAAATATTAAAAATGCCTAAAGCAACTTTAGGCATCAATTTAATCTGTTAAACAACTATTTAGTAGATTTTCTAATTTATTTTTATCCAAGTTTTGTCCGATAAAAACTATCTCTTGTTTACGATCCTGATATTTTTCATCCCATTCTTTTCTTAGTTTAGGATTTTGTTTCAATATTGATTTAATATCTTCACTATTTGTTGCACCAACCCATTTACCAAAAGGTTGAATGGATCTACTAGCTCCACTAGCTTCATAAACAAAGGCATTTTCATAATCAATAGAAAAATAGACTAAACCTTTAGCTCTAATTATAGTATTCATAAAAGGATTATCAAAAACTAATTCTTGAAATTTGGTTAAGTCAAAAGGTCTTCTAGCTTTATAACAATAAGTCTGAATATTATATTCTAAAACTTCAGGATTTTCTTCTCCTTCTTCTTCATTTTCAAGTTCTTCTTTCCAAGCATCAGTAGTAGATTCTCTTTCAAAAACAAAAGAAGATTTGTCTAAAATATCATCTAAATTTACTTCCGAATGTTCAGCTAAAATTATTTGAGCACCTGGCTGTAAAGTCATAATATTTTTATAAAGCTCTTTTTGCTCATCCTTATTTAATTCATCATTTTTATTTAAAATAATAGTTTGACAAAGTTCAAGTTGCTCTTTTAATAAAGTTCCTATATCATCTTTTTTATATTCTTTAGTTAGTAAATCTTTTCCTAAATTAAATTCATTCTTCATTCTTAAAGAATCAACAACACAAATAACTGAATCTAATTCCCAAAGTCTTTGATTATATTGATCTCTATATAAATTAGAAGAATAACAAATATTTTGAACAATAGGTATTGGCTCACAAATTCCGCTTGCTTCAATTAAAATATGATCGAATTTTTGTGGTTTAATAAGTTCAAAGATTTGATCAATCAATTGATTCTTTAAAGTACAACAAATGCAACCATTAGTTAAAGCAACAAGATTTTGATCCTTTAAATTAGCAAAGCCACCTTTATCAATCAAAGTTTCATCAACATTAACTGAGCCAATATCATTAACTAAAACTGCGCATTTATAGCCTTTATTATGTGCGAGAATATAATTTACTAAAGTGGTTTTTCCTGCGCCTAAAAAACCAGTGATTAAAGTAATTTTACAAGGTTTAATATACATAAAAATCCTCCAAACATTTATATTTTACTCTATTTAATTTAAAAAGTAGCTATCATACATGATAAAATATTTAATATGGCTAGACCAGAAACTGTCAGTATAAAATTAAAAAATTTTGAAGCAATAAAAAATCAAGAACAAACACCTAAACACTTAAATGAATTAGTTGAATGGGATTATTTTTATATTTTCAAAAAAGAACAAATTTTTAATATAGGAGTCTTAAACTTACGAAAAAAAATATATTTATGTGTAAACTACATTAATTTAACAGAAAATAAAATAATAACTAAAAGAGAAAAAATATATCCTTTTCAAGGAAAAAAGTTTATTCCTTTGCCATATATGACAAGTGATTTAAAAATTAAAAAAGGTAAAGCCGTCTTTAATTTCTTAATAAATGATAATTCTTACCAAATTCTTTCGGTCTTTAAAAGATTTTTTGAACAAAATAATTTAGAAGTCAATTTAAAATTATTAAAATTCTTTAGACAAAATGAAATAATATTTACTCCTTTTTTTCAACCAAAAAAATGGTTTTATTCATCTATTGGTCTTCATTTAGATGTAAGTGGTTATATAAAAATAGGTGAAAAACCTGCTTACTTTAATTCTAATAGCTATGGTATTTCTGATTTTGTTAAAGGTCATTTACCAAATAAACTATATTGGTATAACTCTTTTTTCTCTGGCATCTATTTATCTCATACTATTTCTTGGAATCTTAAGTTTGGTCTTACTAATCTTTTTCAAGAAGAATTTGAAAATTATTTAGCTATTGATTCTAAAGTTTATAAAATCGGTGAAATTGAATATGATATTCCAAAGATAGTTCCTACTATTGATGATATTAATAAACTTTGGCATTTTAAATCACTCGATGGACGTTTATCTTTAACTTTTTCAGTTATTAAGCACTCATCTTTTTCATCTGGATATTTTATAAAATATCATAAAGAGTCAAATTATGGTTTTATGAGTGGAACATTTAAAGATGATAACAATAAAATCATTGAATTCAAAAATCTGTTTTCTCTAGTAACTTTTGTAAAACTTAAAAAGAAATTTTCTTGGAATTGATAAAAATTACAATATAGAATAAAATATAAGTTATGAAATATGGAAAGGGGAAAAGAATGGATATTTCTAAAAGTTTTAGTTTAAAAGGGAAAGTCGCCTGGGTTACTGGTGCTAGTTATGGAATCGGTTTTGGTATTGCTTCTGCATTTGCCAAAATGGGTGCAAAAATTGTTTTTAATGATCGCAACCAAGATAAATTAGAATTAGGTTTAAAATCATATAAAGAATTAGGTATTGACGCTTTCGGCGGTATTTGTGATGTTACTGATGAAAAAGCTGTTAAAGAATTTGTTAACAAAATCATTGAAAAATTTGGTCATCTTGATATTTTAGTTAATAATGCTGGTATCATAAAAAGAGTTCCAATGACTGAAATGCCAGTTGAAGATTTTAGACAAGTTATTGATATTGACCTTGTTGGTCCATTCATTTGCTCTAAAGCTGTAATTCCAAATATGATTAAAGAAGGTCATGGAAAAATTATCAATATTTGCTCAATGATGTCTGAATTAGGTAGAGAAACTGTTTCTGCCTATGCTGCTGCAAAAGGTGGCTTAAAAATGTTAACTAAAAACATTTGCTCTGAATATGGTATGTACAATATTCAATGTAATGGTATTGGTCCTGGTTATATTGCCACTCCTCAAACCGCTCCTTTAAGAGAAAGACAACCTGATGGTTCCCGTCATCCATTCGATCAATTCATCGTTTCTAAGACACCAGCTGGAAGATGGGGTACTCCTGAAGATTTACAAGGTCCAGCAGTTTTCTTAGCTAGTGAAGCTTCTGATTTTGTTAATGGTCATATTCTCTACGTTGATGGTGGTATTTTAGCTTATATTGGTAAACAACCTCAATAAATACTAATAAAATTTTATAAGAATTAAAGTCTCTAAATAAAAAACTAGAGACTTTTTTAAAATTTTAATTTAAACTTTAAAAGTATGAACAAAAAATTTTTAACAACATGTATCTTATTATCTACACTATTATGTTCTTGTAATTCTTCAATATTTGATAATCAAGAAGGAAAATTTGATATTAATTCAGTAAAAGAAGATTTAACTCCTTTAGTAGAACCTAGCATGGTAAATACTAAAAAAGGCGATAATAATAGTAATAATAACGTAACTCAGCGAATCAAAAAAAGTTACACCGAAGAAGGAAAAACAAACTATATTTACCATGTTTATATTGGTAACAATTATGGTAATGAAGAAAACCCTGGCTCATATTGGTTTATGGAAACCAAAAAAGGAGAAGAATATATTTATCAAAAAGCTGTCGGTATTCGTTCTGATGAAGAACTTTCTTTAGCAACTTATTATGAATCCACTAAAGAAGAATATGAGCAAGAAAAAAAGCTTTTAAACACTTATCAGTCAAAGGCCTTTGAACTTTATAATGAAATGCTTTCATATTTAAAAAAATATAAAGAAAACGACAATAAAAATCTTCCTTCTTTAGAATATAATTTTAAATATTATCAAAAACAAGGAACTTGGTATTATTCAATGTCATGTAATAATACTGAAACTAATAAATCATTTAACTACACTTGGGTTTATGATACTTTTACTAACGAAAATAATAACAATAAAAGTGAAACTTATTTAAGATACATTTATTATAAAATTACAGATAACTCGACATTGAATTTTAATTTTGAAAATTATGATATTATTTTTTAAAAAATCAATGAAATTAAATAAATTTATTAAATATTAATTTATTTATTTTAAAATTTTAAATTTAAAAACTTTTTTTATTATTTTCCCTTAATACTTTAATAATGAACGATTAATATATTATAATAGAAGTTATGAAAGGACTTATACGAGGGTAATTATGGAAAAAGTTTATGTCAAAGATGAAGAAAGTTTAAATCAATTACTTTCTAATGTAAGAAAAGCGCAAGAAGAGTTTGCTACTTTCTCACAAGAAAAAGTTGATGAAATTTTCTACCAAGCAAGTCTTGCCGCAAATAAAATGAGAATTCCATTAGCACAAATGGCAGCTGAGGAAACAAAGATGGGTGTAATGGAAGATAAGGTTATAAAAAACCATTTTGCAAGTGAATATATTTATAACAAATATAAAAATTGGCAAACTGTTGGCACTGTTAAAAAAGATCCTTCTGCTGGTTATTATGAACTATTAGAACCAATTGGTGTAATTGCATGTATTGTTCCTACTACTAATCCTACTTCTACTGCAATTTTTAAAGCCTTACTTTGCTTAAAAACTAGAAATGGATGTATTTTTTCACCTCATCCAAGAGCTAAAAAATCAACAATTGAAGCTGCAAAAGTCGTCTTAAATGCCGCTATCAAAGCTGGGGCTCCTGAAGGTATTATCGGTTGGATTGATGAACCTAGTGTTCAACTTTCAAATTTACTAATGAGATCTTGCGATACTATCTTAGCTACTGGTGGTCCTGGTATGGTTAAAGCTGCCTATTCTTCTGGTAAACCTGCTATAGGCGTTGGTCCTGGTAACACTCCTGCAATTATTGATTCTTCTGCTGATTTAAAACTAGCGGCTAGCTCAATTATTCATTCTAAATCTTTTGATAATGGTATGATTTGTGCTTCTGAACAATCAGTAATTGTTTTAAAAGATGTTTATGATGAATTCAAAAAGACCTTAGAAGAATATGGCGGATACATTATTCCTCGTAAAGATCTAGATAAAGTTAGACATACCATTGTTATTAACGGAACCCTAAATTCTAATATTGTTGGTCAAAAGGCAACTACTATTGCAAAAATGGCTGGCTTAGAAAATGTTCCTAGCGATCGTAAAGTTTTAATTGGTGAAGTAAAAGAAACTGATTTCAAAGAAGAATTCGCTCATGAAAAACTTTCACCTGTTTTAGCAATGTATAAAGCAGAAAACTTTGAAGAAGCAGTTAATATGGCTGAACATTTAATTGAACAAGGTGGTTTAGGTCACACTTCTTCTATTTATTTACATGAGCAAACTGAACAAGCTAAGATTGATTATTTTGCTAACAAAATGAAAACATGCAGAATCTTAGTAAATACTCCTTCTAGCCAAGGTGGTATAGGTGATTTATATAATTTTGAATTAACACCTTCTTTAACCCTAGGTTGTGGTTCTTGGGGTGGTAACTCCATTTCTGAAAACGTTGGTGTTAATGCCTTGTTAAATCACAAACATGTCGCTGAAAGGAGAGAAAATATGTTGTGGATGAAATTACCTCACGATTTATATTTTAAGCGTGGAAGCTTAAAGCCAGCTTTAAGAGAATTAAAAGATGTTCATCATAAATCTAGAGTAATGTTAATTACTGATCACTTCTTATTCGAATCTGGTTTTAGTAAATGCGTTACTGATATCTTAGAAGAATTAGGATTAACTTACCAAGTTTTCTTTGATGTCAGCCCTGATCCTACTTTAGCCTGTGCTAAACAAGGTGCTCATGAAATGAGCTTATTTAAGCCAGACTGTATTATTGCCTTAGGTGGTGGCTCTCCAATGGATGCTGGTAAAATTATGTGGATTATGTATGAACACCCAGAAGTCAATTTTGAAGATATGGCTATGGACTTCATGGATATTAGAAAAAGAGTCTATAATTTCCCTCAATTAGGAACTAAAGCTATGTTTGTAGCTATTCCTACTACCGCAGGTACTGGTTCAGAAGCTACTCCTTTTGCTATTATTACTGATGAAAAGACCGGCACTAAATATCCTATTGCTGATTATGCATTAATGCCTAATATGGCTATAGTCGATGCTGATTTAATGATGAATATTCCTAAGGGTTTAACTAGAGCTAGCGGCGTTGATGTTTTAACTCACGCTATTGAAGCTTTAGTAAGTATGATGTCATCTGACTATACTGATCCATATGCTTTAAAAGCAGTAGATTTGGTCTTTAAATATCTCCCATCTGCTTATCATAATGGTTATAAAGATCCAAAAGCTAGAGAAGAAATGGCTTACGCTTCTTCCTTAGCTGGTATTGCTTTTGCTAATGCTTTCTTAGGTATTGTCCACTCTTTAGGGCATAAATTAGGTGCTTATCACCATATCCCACATGGACTTTGTGTTTGTATGTGTTTAATTCCTGTAATGAAATTTAACGCTAGTGATAATCCTACAAAAATGGGAACCTTCCCTCAATATGATCATCCAAAAGCTTTAGAAAAATATGCCTCTTTAGGACGTTATTTAGGTTTAAGTGGTAAAGATGATTTAGAAGTATTTAATAAATTAATTGAAAAAATTAAAGATTTAAAGAAAGATATAGAAGTTCCAAGCTCAATTCAAGAGTATGGTATTAAAGAAGAAGATTTCTTAAAAACATTAGATGAAATGTCATTAGCCGCTTTTAACGACCAATGTACTGTTTCTAATCCACGTTATCCACTAGTAAGTGAAATTAAAGAATTATATTTAGAAGCCTACTATGGCAAATAGGAGAAAAAAATGAAAGAACTTGGCAAAGTCTTATTACAAAGACAAAATAAAACCATTTACCTTTCTAAAGATGAAAAATCTTTAATAAAGGTTTTTAACCACAACTTAGTTAAAAAAAGTGAAGTCTTACAAGAAGGTGTAGTACAAGCACGTGTGGAAGAATTAAATGCAATTAATTTACCACATGTCGAAGAAGTATCTACTTTAAATGATGATTGGTGCTTAGTTTCTTCCTATGTAGAAGGTGAAACATTAGCTGAAAAAATGAATAATGATCCTACTAATCTTTCAAAATATTTAGATGCTTTTGTAAAGCTCCAACTAGAAATGAATAAGCAAGAAGCTTTGAAATTACAATCTGTTAATTCCTTATTAGCTGAAAGAATTGATATGTTAGATCAAGAAATTTCTGCTTCTTCACGCTATGAATTACATGTTAGACTTAATTCCTTAAAAAAAGCTAACAATTTAGTCCATTTTGATTTTACTCCTGAAAATATCATTGTTACTAGTGATAATAAGTTTTATATTATCGACTGGGCTCATGCTAGAAAAGGTGATCCAGTTTCTGATATTGCTTTAACTTATTTAAATTTCGTTTTAGATGGTAAACAAATAATTGCCGAAAACTATTTAAAACTCGTTCTAAGAAAGAGTCAAATAGCTAAACAAGAAGTCTTTAATTGGATTCCTTTAGTCTCCGCTTATAAACTCTCTAGAGGTAATTTAAGCGAAGAAAATAAAAAATATCTATTAGAGCAAACTAATGTTGCTGATTATCAATAATGCAAAAAACTAACGCGTTAAGACTTTTAGATAAAGCCAAAATAAGTTATACTACTCAAACTTATAATTACACCGAAGATGATCTTTCTGGTCTTCATGTTATTAAAGAGCTAAATCAAGATGCAAAATTTGTTTATAAAACCCTTGTTTTAAAAGGTGATAAAACAGGTTATTTAGTATGTCTAATTCCTGTAGATAAGGAAATAGACTTAAAAAAACTTGCTAAACTTAGCCAAAACAAAAAAGTAGAAATGATCCATGTTAGTGAATTAGAACACTTAACAGGTTATTTGCGTGGTGGCTGTTCACCTATTGGGATGAAAAAGCATTTTAAAACCTATGCAGATCAACATTTACAAGATATTGATAAAGTTTTCATTTCTGCTGGGGTTAGAGGTGAACAAGTAAATTTAAAAAGCAGTGATTTAATAAAATTTTGTCAAATAACATTAGGTGATGTTTGCCTATAAAGTTATATAATAATTAATGTAAAAGGAGTTAAATATGATTGTAACTAACATTGATGATTTAAAAGAAGAAGATTATACTTCTAAAAACTTAAAAGAAGCTATTCACTTTATTAAAACCCACGATTTACTCGCTCTTCCTTTAGGAAAAACTGTTATAGATGGTGATAATGTCTATTTAAATAGACTCTCTTATGAACCAAAAGAATTAGAACAAACTACTTTAGAAGGCCATTTACATTATTTAGACATCCAATTAGTAGTCTCTGGTGAAGAATCTATAGGTTATGCTGATAGAAGAAAACAAGGAATCACTTCTAAAATCGCTTATAATCCAGTAAAGGATGTTGAAAAATTTGATGGTGAACTTGATGCTATTATTAAATTAAGAGCTGGTTTTATGGCTATTGTTTATCCAAATGATTTACATCAACCAATGATAAAGACTAAAGATGTTCATGTCGAGAAAGTCGTTGTTAAAGTTAAAGTAGACTAATTAAATAAATTAAATTAATAATACCCTAAACTTAACTTAAAGTGGAGCCCTTACCTGTTTTATCTAGGATTATGGGTTCACCTCATTTTGATACAAAAAGTTAGGGTATTTTTTATTACTCAAAAGTTAATTTTTGGTAAAATAAAGTTATGAATTTAACTCCTTTAAATATTACTATTATCTCATTATCTTTAATATTCATAGCGACAACTTTAGGCTCTATGCTCGTTTTCTTTTTTAAGAAGAATTTTTCTGATAAGACAAATAATATAATTATTGGTCTTGCTTCTGGAATAATGATTGCTGCCTCTTTTTTTGGACTTTTAAATCCTGCTATTGAAGAAGCAACAAAAACATATCACAAACTAGCTTTTTTACCAGTAGTTGGTGGGTTCCTTTTTGGTGGTCTATTTTTATATTTACTTGATAAAATTATTCCTCATTTTCATAAAACAAGTGATGAAGAAGAAGGAATAAAAACAAATAAAATAACTAAAAACACTAAATTTTTCTTAGCAGTTACGATGCATAACATCCCAGAAGGAATAGCTGTTGGATTAGCCTGTGGATTAGCTTTTACTAATCAAAGTGAAGTAGCAATGATGTCAGCCTTATCTTTAGCAATAGGTATCGCAATTCAAAATTTTCCTGAAGGAGCAGCAGTTTCTATTCCACTTTTAGAAGATGGATTAAGCAAAAATAAAGCTTTTTTAATTGGTGTTAGTTCAGGAATTGTTGAACCAATTTTTGGAATATTAACTTTCTTTCTAGCTTCATATTTAACAGTAACTTTACCTTATTTATTAGCCTTCGCTGCTGGTGCTATGTTTTATGTTACCATTGAAGAATTACTTCCTGAAGCAAGAAGAGGAAATTATATACATTATGGCCTTTGGTCATTTATGATAGGTTTTGCAATAATGATGATTTTGGAAATTACTTTAAGCTAAATAATTAGCTTTCAATTTTTCCATATCTTCATCATTGAATTTTAAAGCTTCTTTTCTAAAATTATTAAAAGATCCATAGTTTTTATCAATCAAATCAAAAAGATAAGTTATGTATTCTTCTTTAGCTAAATATAAATTAAAATAACAAGTTTCTAAAAGTGGATTATTAATTTTTGTTTTCAAAAAACCGACCTTCTTATTAACATCTTCTAACACATACTTATTTGTAAGTAAATAATCTTCAATAATATCACTATTTGATACATTTAGAAGCTTTAAAATAAAAGCTGCAGCTATTCCTGCTCTATCTTTTCCAACTGAACAGTGAAAAAGTAAAGAGCCTTCTTGATGATCCTTTACTATTTGTAAAAACTCACTATACATCTTTAAACAATGCTTATCCAAAACAAAATAAGAATAAAGATTTTTCATATAAGAAATACCATCACCTTGAGATAATACTCTATTAACAAAATCAATTAGTGCTTCTTTATCTGACATTTTTTCTTCATGAGTCATTCCCATATGCGAAGAGACAAGAATAGGTTTTTCAATTAAATTAACACCTGATGGTAATAAATCAGGAGTTTGTTTCTTTTCAACTTCATTTCTTAAATCAATTACTAAATTTAAATTATATTCATTTTTTAAAATATCTAAATCCTTTAAACTGGCATTAGATAATTTACCAGAACGAATTAATCTTTTTTCTTTAATTAATAAATTGTCTTGAGTTTTTATTCCTGTTAAATCACGAGTGTTTATTAAGCTTAAATTTTTTATCTTTTTTGAAGTATTCATACCTTATAATTTTAGTTTCTTTATTATCTTTTTTAAAGAGATATTTTAATTTTAATTATAAAAATATTTTAAACATAATTAAAATATTGATTAATTTTAATTTTTATCAAAAATAAACAATTAAATTTAGTATAATTAAATTACGGAGGTTATTTATGCTAAAAGGTAATATTCTATATGGACAATCAGGTGGTCCCTCTTCTGCTATTAACGCTTCTTGTTTAGGAGTTATTTTAGAAGGGAAAAAACATCCAGAATCCATAGAAAAAATCTACATGATGCACCATGGTATTTTAGGAGCAATTAATGATGATTTAATCGATGTCACAAACTACGATGAAAAGGAATTAAACAAACTAAAACATACTTCAGGTGCTTTTTTTGGTAATGTTAGATACAAGTTGCAGGATGTAAAAGATTCTGAAAAGGATTATAAAAAAATACTCCAAAACTTAAAAAAATACAACATTAGATATTTTTTCTACAATGGTGGAAATGATTCCATGGATACTTGTAACAAGATTTCTAATTATTTAAAATCTGTAAATTATGAATGTAAAGTTATTGGAATTCCTAAGACAATCGATAACGATTTACCTCATACTGATCACACTCCAGGTTATGGGTCTTCTGCCAAGTTTATTGCTAATGCCATGATTGATATAGACTTAGATAATGCATCATATCCATTAGGAAGAGTAATAGTAGTTGAAATTATGGGTAGACATGCTGGATGGTTAGCTGCTTCATCTAGTTTAGCTAATTTAGTCGGCTATGGCCCTGACTTAATTTATGTTCCTGAAGTTGCCTTTGATATGGATAAATTCTATGAAGATGTTTCTAAAGTATATAGTAAAAAGAAAAGATGCTTAGTAGCTGTAAGTGAAGGAATTGTTGATAAAGATCACAACTTTATTTTCCAAGTTGGTAAAAAAGTTGACGCCTTTGGTCACTTTAGATTAGGTGGAGTTTGCCAAGTTTTATCTCAAAATGTTAAAGATACTCTAGAACTTCCTTCTTTACCTGTTGAGTTTTCTTTCTTACAAAGAGCCGCAGGAAGAATCGCTTCTAAAACTGATATTTTAGAAGGTATTGAAGTTGGTAAAAAAGCAGTAGAACAAGCCTTAAATGGTTTAACTGATGTAATGATTACCATACAAAGAGAATCTTCTAATCCATATTTAGTTAGTTATTCTACTGTCCATTTATCTGAAGTAGCTAATATAGAAAAGAAATTACCATTAAGTATGATTAACAAAGAAGGCAACAACATCACTAGTGAATTTGTTGATTATGCTTTACCTTTAATCCAAGGTGAACTTACTGATTCCTTTAAAAATGGGTTATTAGATATTCCACATTTTAAAGGGTATAATTGCTAATTAAATATTAATTTAAGCCTAATAGTATTTTATTACTAATAGGCTTTTTTAATTAAAAAAATACTCCTAACCATATTAATTTGGAAGGAGTATTTCATTCTTAATATTAACTATTTACAATTGTTTTTATTGCAGCAGCACTTACCTCTTTTATGGTATTTTTTATTATATTCTTTTAATAAATTACGACTAGATGAGCAATCACATCCACTAGTGTGAATGCCTTTAGCTTTTTTATAAAAGTAATTTATAAAGAAAGAACCAACAATTAATACACAAGCGATAATTAATAAAATCTCAACTGCATTCATAATTAATTACTAGCCTTTAATGTTTTATCTTTATTCTTGTAATAGAAATGGACTAAAACAACAATCAACGCAATTAAAGCAATGTAAATAAATAAAGTCCACCACCAAGTTCCAATCATATAAAACATTGAAGAAACACTATAAGAAGTAACTAACCAGAAAACTACGGTTCCAACAAATTTACCTTTAGGTAATTCTGCTTTAGCAGTACCAGTAGCAGCAAAGCAAGGAATAGTAAGTAAATTAAATGAAATGTAAGCAAGTAAACCAGGAATACCGATGTTAGTAGCTTGAATCATAGCTTCAACAGCTGCATTACCATCATCTTCAGGTACAACAACTTTAGAAACAACTAAGGCCAAGACTGTCATACTAGAAATAACATTTTCCTTAGCAATTAAGCCCATAATAGCAGATACAACAAAGACCCACATATAGACGTTTTGACTACCAAATCCTAAAGGAGTAAATATAGGTTGTAATATTGTACCAATATAATAAATTATAGAACCTAAAGTTTGAGTAACAGTACCATCAGCATTAACAGTTAATGAACCAGCAATTAAATCATCAGGTAAGAATTGATTCCATAAAACAGAAACATGTGCTAAAACCCAAATAAGAATGTTTGAAACTAAGATAATAGTAAAAGCTTTCTTTATAAAGTGTTTAATCTTATCCCAAACATGGATCCATAAAGCTCTAAGTTGAGGTAAATGGTAACTAGGTAATTCCATAATAAATGGTGGAACTTCACCTCTCATAGTTGTATGTCTCATTACTAAAACAGCAACAATAGCAACAACCATACCAAATAAGTAAATAGACCAAGTAATAATATCAGGGTTAGATAATCCAGCCATTGAAGCAATATTTGCACCAACAGAAGCTAGAATAGGTAACTTAGCACCACATGAGAAGAAAGGAATAACTCTAATAGTTGCAGTTCTTTCATTAGCATCAGCTAATGTACGAGTATTAATCATAGCAGGAACAGAACAACCAAATCCCATAATCATTGGCATAAAGGCTCTACCAGAAAGTCCAAATTTTCTAAAGATTCTATCTAAGATAAAGGCAACACGAGCCATATAACCAGAATCTTCTAAAATAGAGAAAAATAAGAAAAGCAATAAAATTTGAGGTAAGAAAGATAAAACAGAGAAAAGACCAGCTAAGATACCATCACATAATAGGCCAGTTGCCCATTCAGCCTGATTAGCCATCCAACCTCTAACTACATCAGTAAACCAATCAGTAGTACCTACTAATAGCGTTTGTAAGAAAACACCAGGTGAAGCAATACCATCACCAGAAACAACAAGACCTTCCCAAGTAGTACCTGCTAAAGTAGGTTCTAAATTACTAACAGCTGGTTGTAAAAATAAAAAGTTAGCTGAGAAAGTAAGATGGAAAATTATAAAAAGAATAAAAGCAAAAATAGGAATACCGGCATATTTATTTGTCAAAACCCTATCAACCTTATCAGAAACAGTTAAATTTTCATCTTGTTTTTTAACATCTTCTTTAGCACCTTTTATTTTGCTTTTACAAGAAGCAAGATTATTTGAAATGTATTTATAACGATCATCAGCTACAATAGCTTCAAAGTCATTACCAAAGGTTTCATCCTTATAATTAGCCTTAAAATCATTTACAATCTTTAATAATTCTTTATCTTTTTCAACAGATTTAACTTCAATTTCATCATTTTCAATAAGCTTAATTGTATGAAATAAAGAATTAGTAACACCATTTTCTTGATAAATCTTTTCCAATTTATTTACTAATGGTTCTAATTTAGTGCCTTGTAAAATAGTAAATGGTTTTCTTGTTTTGTTTTTAGCCATTTCATAGGCTTTTTGCATTAAAGTATCAAGATTTTCTTCTTTTAAAGCAGAAATCTCAACTACTGGAATGCCTAATTTATTTTCCAATGCTTTAACATCAATAACTTCTTGATTTTTCTTAAGCAAATCCATCATGTTAAGAGCTAAAATCATTGGAACATTCATTTCTAATAATTGAGTTGTTAAATATAAGTTTCTCTCTAAATTAGTAGCATCAATAATGTTGATAATTGCATCAGGATGTTCATCTAAAATAAAGTTTCTTGAAACTACTTCTTCTGGAGAATAAGGAGAAAGAGAATAAATACCAGGTAAATCAACAATAGAAACAGGTTCACTTAATTTTTTATAAGTGCCTTCTCTTTTATCAACAGTAACGCCTGGCCAGTTACCAACATATGCTGTAGAGCCAGTTAAAGAATTAAATAAAGTGGTCTTACCACAATTTGGATTACCAGCTAATGCAAAATGCAACATTATTGTTTTTCTCCTTTCATTTTTTCTAATTTAACTAACTGTGCTTCAACTTTTCTTAAAGTTAATTCATAGCCTCTGATATTAATTTCAATTGGATCACCTAAAGGAGCTTTCTTTCTTAAAAAGACAAGAGCCCCAGGAGTTAACCCCATATCAAATAATCTACGACGGATTTTTCCTTCCCCTGTAACCATTTTAATAATTCCTTGATCACCTACATTAAAAGTATCAAGAGTCACTAGCGAAGAATTTGAATTTTTTTCTACCATATTTTTCCCTTTCTTTTGAAAATAAAATTAAGCTAAAGGAGTAACAAAGATTGAACGTGCTAAATTATTATCTAAAGCATATCTAGCTTCTTTAACTAAAACAATAGTAGTTCCAGCCTGATTAAGTAAAATTGAAAGAATAGAATTAATAGTGATTCCTAAGGATTCTAAATGCTTTTTAATTTTCTCATCTGCAACAATTTTGTAAACTCTAAGTTGAACTTTAGTTGGTGCTAATAATAAAGTCATATGTTCCTTCTTTCCACTAGTGTTAGTCTTAACTAACATTAGTTAGTATAGTTAGTCAGTGCTTACTAGTCAAGCATATTTTAGCAATTTTTATTTGAAAGAGAAATAGAACAGTTTTAAATTAGTTGCAACTAACTTGTAGATAAATATTAAACTTGTTAGAATTAAACATGAATAAAAGAGGTTTTTATAGATGAACATTTATGAATCAATGGAAGATTATTTAGAAAAAATTTTAATGCTAAAGCAAAAACAAGAAGTAGTAAGAGCTGTAGATTTAGTACGTTTTATGAACTATTCTAAAGCTAGTGTTTCAATCGCTTTAAAAAAGCTTATAGCTAAAGGTCTTATTATTCATAATGAAAAAAATGGTGACCTCTCTTTAACAGAAGAAGGAATGAAAATCGCTTCAAACATTTATGCTAGACACCAGCTTTTAGGTGACTTTTTTCAAAAAATTGGTGTTGGAAAAGAGCAAGCTTTTATAGATGCTTGTAAGGTTGAACACGAAATTTCAGAAGAAACATTTGAAAAACTAAAAAATTTTGTTGCTACTTTAAAATAGTTTTATTTTCCACATCATTTAAAAATTCAATAACATCTTTAATATATTGTTCATTACAATCAAAATAAGTCATATGTCTAGCATTTGGATATAAAATCCATTTTTTAGGACATTTTAAACTATCATATATTTCCTTATTAACTAAAGGAGTAGATTCATCATCAGTTCCTGATATTATTAAGCATGGTAAATTAAGCTTATTTAATTTCTTTTTTACATCATAATTTTTTAAGTTACCACTTGGAGTAAATTCATTTTCACCCCACATTGATAAATAAGATTCTTGTCCTTTAATTTTTGCTCTTTTTAAACATTCTGGTAAATTAGTTTTATCGACTGGACCAATAAAATTGTTTACATAATGAGAATATGCTATTTTATATTCTTCACTAGAATAATTTTTTCCCCTTTCAGCTAAATTAAATATTTCAATATCCTTGTTTGAAAGATATTTTAATAATCTTTTAGTTTCTTTTGACCAAGTAGCAGTACTAGCTAAAGAAGAAGAAAAAATTGCACTTAAACAAGAACAGCGTTTTTTCTTAGTAAGATAAAGCATCGCTAGCATTCCACCCCAGGAATGACCTAATAGATGATAATTTTTGATTTTTAATTTAGTAATAAGATTTTCTAATTCTTCAATAAATAGTTCACTTTTAAAAAACAAGTTTGGATTCTCAACTTCAACAAATGATTTTCCACAACCAATTTGGTCATACATAATAATAGGTCTCTTATCCAAATCTGCTATAGGATCAAGCAATTCATATGAATTAGCAGTGGAGCCAGGACCACCATGTAAAATGATTAAAGGAGATTTTTTATATTCTGCTCCAACAATTCTTACGTATGTATTATAAGTTTTAAAATCTAAATATTTTTCTATTATCTTCATTTTTAACACCTCATTTTAATTATATAGCTTGCAAACTTTAAAAGTTAATACTAAGTTTGTATAATTAAAAATGTAATGGAAAAGAAAATAGATTTATCAATAATAGTTCCTATTTATATGGTAGAAAAATATCTTAATCGTTCATTAAATGCTTTAGTTAAACAAAAAACTAAATACACTTATGAAGCAATTTTAGTTGATGATGGTTCAAAAGATAATTCAGCTAAAATTATTAAAAGCTATGTAAATAAATACCCTGATATTTTTAAAAGCATCTATCAAGAAAACTTTGGAGTCTCTGTTGCTAGAAATAACGGCATCAATATTGCTAAAGGAACCTATTTAGCATTTGTAGATCCTGATGATTTACCATTAGAAAATTATGTTGAAACACTTGTTTCTACTATTAGTGAAAATGATTCTGATATTGCCATTGCTTCTTATTATAAAAGAGATGAAAATGGAGAAATTTCTTCTTTACCTGCCATTCGAAAAAGAACAATAAGTGGCTTAAAAGCTAGTAATTATCTATTAAAAGATACCTTAATTAGGGGCTATCCATGGAACAAAATAGTAAAAAGAGAATTAGTAGAAAAATATAAAATTAGATTTATTCCAGGAGCTCTTTTTGAAGATATTGCCTTTTTCTACAAAAGTTTTTTATGTGCTAAAAAAGTTACCTTAACTTCAAAAAAAGTATATATTTACTCATTTAATAGGCAAAACTCCCTACTTCATAACACTTTTAACTATGGAATGTTAGAGGCAAGAATGTCAATTTTCTTTGCTTTAAGAGCATACGCAGACCAAATTTTAGGGAAGAAAAAAGGTGCCAAAATGTTTAAAAATACTAAAAGCATGTTACTTACTTTATGGTGCTTTATTCCCCCTGTTGCTACTTATTCACCTTTTAATTTAGAAAAGCTTAAAGAGGCTAGTAAAATCTTAAATTATTTTCGTTATTTAAGTATTGTAAACTTACCAGTATATAATGCACCTTGGGCAGAAACAGTACTATTAGCAGTAGGTCCTCAAGATTATTTTACAATTTATAAACCTGACTATTTTAAAAGCAAAAAAGATAAAAACAAAAAAGATAATAACCTAACATCTATTTAATTTTTAATTTAAATTTTACATTTAATTTACATTTTTATAAAATTCATTCCTTTATAATATATTTTAAAAAGGGGAATCTTATGAAAACAAATAAAGTAACTGCTATTAAACCAAAACTAAAGCTAAATTATAAAAGAACATTTATAATCGGTTTTGCTTTTTTTGGTATTTTACTTTTGTGGCAGGTTTACGATTCTTGGTGTCCAACCTTTTTAACTGAGCTTTTTAAGGAAGCCCTTAATGCTAACAAAGAAGAAGATGTGCAATATCTTGTTGGGGTTATTATGGCTTTAGATAATTTAGCTGCTTTAATTATGCTTCCAATATTTGGACATTTATCTGATAAAACTCATACTAAAATCGGTAAAAGAATGCCTTATATTTTAATAGGTACCTTCTGCTGTGCTATTGCTTTTCCATTTATTCCTCTTTTGTTTCATATTCATAATTTAGTTGGAACAATTTCTTTAATGGCAATAGTTGTTTTCTTTGCAATGATGTATAGAAATCCTGCAGTAGCTTTAATGCCAGATATTACTCCTAAGCCATTAAGAAGCAAAGCTAATAGTATTATTAACATTATGGGATATATAGGTGGTGCTTGTGCTACTTTAGTAGGAATCATTTATAGTTTAAGTGATTATCTAGGTAAAAACGATTCAAACATTTGGAGAAATCATCAAGGAAAT
>DKCH01000048.1 GCA_002449135.1 Caryophanales bacterium UBA6879
GCTTTAACTTGTAAAGTTGAAGGTGCTGATATGATTTATCATTTTGTTGATGAAAATTCTAAGCTTTATTATATTGGTAAAAGTAAAAAATTAACGCTTTTTTTAAGAATTTATGATAATGCTAATGGCTTAAATAATGATCGTTGGATTGTTTTATTTATAGAATAGGGGTGCTTTTTATGCGAATGGTTGATTTGATTTTAAAGAAGAGAAATGGTGGACACTTAACAAAAGAAGAAATTGATTTTATTATTGATTCTTATGTTAAAAACTTAATACCTGATTATCAAGTTTCTGCTTTATTGATGGCTATTGTTTTTCAAGATATGTCTAAAGAAGAAACATTTTATTTAACTGAAGCAATGTTACATTCAGGTGAAGTTTTAGATTTATCACAAATTAAAGGTGTAAAAGTTGATAAACATTCAACTGGTGGTGTTGGTGATAAAGTCTCTTTAATTTTAGGACCATTAGTTGTTGCCTGTGGTGCTAAAATGGCTAAAATGAGTGGAAGAGGGTTAGGTCATACTGGTGGTACTATTGATAAAATGGAATCTATTCCAGGAATGAGAACAAGTTTATCTGATGAAGAATTTATTAATCAAGTTAATAAAATCGGCTTAGCCATAATTGGGCAATCTACTGAATTAGATCCTGCTGATAAAAAGCTTTATGCTTTAAGAGATGTTACTGGGACAGTTGATGCTATTCCTTTAATTGCTTCTTCTATTATGTCTAAAAAATTAGCTAGTGGATCTGATACTATTTTATTGGATGTTAAATTTGGTGAAGGTGCTTTTATGAAAACTGTTGAAAAAGCTAAAAAATTAGCTTCATTAATGGTTGAAATTGGAAAATATTTTAAGAAAGATACTAGAGCAGAAATCTCTAATATGAACTCACCTTTAGGAAGAGCTGTTGGTAATATATTAGAAATTAAGGAAGTTATTCAAACATTAAAAGGAAATGGGCCTAGTGATTTAGTAGAAATTATTACTTCCTCTGGTGCTACTATTTTGCAACAAGCTAAGATTGAAAATGATTATAATAAAGCTAAAGAAATGATTGAAAATAAAATTAAATCCTTGGAAGGTTTTAAAGTCTTTAGAGAATTTGTTAAAGCTCAAGGAGGAGATTTATCTTATATTGATAATCCTGAGAAGTTTAAAAAGAGTAAATATGTTATTGATGTTGTTTCACCTGTCAATGGTTATGTATCTAATTTAGATGCTTTAGAAATTGGTGTTGCTGCAATGAAGCTAGGAGCTGGAAGAGAAAAAGTTGGTGATTCAATTGATTTTTCTGCTGGTATTTATTTACACAAGAAAACTTATGAACCTGTTAAAAAAGGAGATGTTTTAGCAAGTTTATATACTGATAAAGAAAATGTACAAGATGTTGTTAAAAAAGTAGAAAAAGCCTATTCTTTCTCTAAAGAAGAAGTAGAAAAAGAGCCTTTAATTTACGCTAAAATTGCATAGTAATTATGGTTATAGCAAGTTTTCAAAACGTCGTTAAAGAATTTAATGGCGAACCTCTTTTTGATCCTATTTCTTTTCAAATTCAAGATAAAGACTCTATTGCCTTAATTGGACCTAATGGTACTGGAAAATCTACATTAATTAAATTACTTATTAAAAAATTAGAACCTGATGCTGGTAAAATAGTTGTAGGTTCTAATTATAAAATAGGTTATTTATCACAGGAAGTTATTACTTCAATGGATAATACTTTGTATCAAGAAGCGATTTTGGTTTTTGATTCATTGATTAAAATGGAAGAAAATTTGACTAAATTATGTTCTGATTTAGCTCAAAATTATTCTGATGCAAAAGCTAAGCAATATTCTTCTTTTGAAGAGAATTTCACTAAATTAGGCGGTTATGAGTATAAATATAAAATAAAAATGATGTTGAATAAATTCGGTTTTAATGAAGAAGATTATTCAAGGAAAATATCATCCTTTTCAGGTGGTGAAAAAATGAAAGTTGCTTTTGTTAAGCTTCTTTTAATTAATCCTGATCTATTAATTTTGGATGAACCTACTAATCATCTTGATATTGATACAATAGAATGGTTAGAAGATTATTTAAAGACTTATCAAGGTGCTTTGCTTTTTGTTTCTCATGATAGATATTTTATTCAGGCTTTAGCAAAAAAAGTCATGGAATTAGATCAACATCATTTAGAGATTTATAATGGTGATTATTCTTACTATTCAAAAGAAAAACAGCAAAGGTATCTTCAACGTTTAGAGCTTTATAAAAGGCAACAAAAAGAAGTTAAGAAACTTGAATGGTTTATTAATTTTTATATGCCTAAACCACGTTTTGCTTCTCGTGCGCATGATCGTGAAAAGAAATTGGCAAGGCTTGAAAAGAATTTAATTGATAAGCCAACAATTACTAAGAATAAAGTAAATATGAATCTTGGTGATGGATATACAAGAAAAGGAAAACAGTTAATTAGGGTCACTAATGCAAGTATTGGTTATGATAATAAGCCTTTAATAAGTGGCATTAATTTTACTTTATATGGTCTTGATCGTCTTGCTATTATGGGACAAAATGGTTCAGGAAAGACTACTTTTGTAAAGTCTTTACTTGGCCAAATACCTTTTTTATCAGGAAAAGTAGAAACCTTAGCTGATCTTAGTATTGGTTATTTAAGACAGGATGGTATTAATATTTCTTCTCCTCTTTCTATTTTTGATTATATTAAAGAAAAGTTCCCGCAAATGTTAGATCAAGAGATTTATGACCATTTAGGAAATTATAACTTCTCTTATGAAGATGATAAAAAAATAGTTGATAATTTATCAGGTGGTGAAAAAATGAGAGTAGTTTTTGCTGAATTAGTTTTACATAATTACTCTTTATTAGTACTTGATGAACCTACAAACCACTTAGATATGTTTACTAAAGAAGAGTTAATTGAGGCTTTGAAAAAATATCAAGGAACCTTAATTGTCGTTTCTCATGATAGATATTTTATTGATTCATTAACTAATAGATTACTTTATTTTGAAGATGGTAAGGCTTATTTATATGAAGGGCGTTATTCTGATTTTAAAGTTGAAGTTTTAGATAATATATTGAAACAAAAAGATGAATTATTAGCTGAAAATAAAACGGAAAAAACAAAAGTAATTTATCAAAATAAACATGAAGAAAAAAAGAGACCTAGATTAGCAAAAAATAAAATTGAAGAAAAAATAGCTCGTTTAGAAAAAGAAATGGATGAAGTTAGTAAAGAAATGGAAGAAAAAGAAAATTATACTAACTTAGAAAAAATGAAGGAATTAGAGGAAAAACAAAAAAAGCAAGAGGAAGAATATGCCTCTTACTTAGATATGTTAGAACTTTATGAAGAGTAATAAGAGTAATTATTTATTACTCTTATTTTTTTTGCTTTTATTTTTATTTGTAAAATCGTTTATGATTTTATCTATTGAGTCACCATTTTCTCGATAAACTGCAGGATTTTCAGGATTTTTAGTAACATCTAAATCTTTATTTTCAATATCATCAACTTTTATTGTTTTAGCTTTAGTACTAGCTTGATTAATAACAACTTGGTCGTAGCTAATATCTACATTGCGTTTTACTAATTCTTTATAGATTCTTTCACCAAGTTCCCATTTAACGTCCCAAAAAATTGATGTAGGGGCATATAAACGAAGTGCAAAATCAACATTTGAGGCAGAAAGGTTTTTAACAAAACAACTAATTGCCATATTTAAATTTGCGCCTTTTTGAGTTTTTGCACAATAAATTAAAATCTTTTTAATTTTATCGACATCTTGTCCATAACCAACTGAAATAGTTAAATCAATACGTCTATATTTCATTACATTGTAATTAGCAACAATTCCTGTAAATAAGTTACTATTTGGAATAGAAACCAAAACATTTTCAGTAGTTAAAACTTGTGTTTCTAAAACTTTGATGTCCATTACTGTTCCTTCTATTGTGCCGTTATTTAATGAAATATAGTCTCCTTTAATAAATTTCTTTGAAGAAAGGAGAATAATCCCAGAAGCAAAATTAGAAATTACTGACTGTAAAGAAAGACCAATAGCTACAACACCTGAAGAAATTACTGTAGATAAGCCAGAAAGGTTAAGTCCTAAAATTGAAAGAGCGATAACTAATAAAATAAAATATAAAATAACTTTAGTAGAAGAAAGAACAAAACCTTTATAAGTTAAAGAAGCGACATTTTTACTTTTTGACCATGAATGTGAAACTATTTTTAAAATAAGGCGAATAATAATGTAAAGTGGAACAAAAATTACTATGGCAATAAGTAATTTACCTAAAAAAGAAGTTGTAACTGAATTTTGGGTCATTTGTCCAGTGATAAAGAACGACTTAATACCTTCCCAAAACTGACTAAACCATTCAGCAACACTATTAGCATTATTGATATTTTCAGCAAATAAATTTAACATTATAAAATCCTTTCTAATTCTTTTATATTACTAATTACATAATTAGCGTTTGTTTTTTCTAAAACATCTTTAGCTTGATGCCCTCTAGCTATTAAAATAGATGTTGCATTAAGTTTTTTAGCTACTTCATTATCATGAGTAGTATCACCTATAAAGGCAGTTTCGGCTGATTTTATATTATTTTTAGTAAAATATTCTATAGCTTCATTAACTTTTGAGTAAGCAAATATATTATTTATACCAATTACAGCTCTAAAATAATTGTATATATTAAGTTGTTTTAATTCATTTTCTAAATCATTTTGTTTAGTTGCAGATAAGATATAAAGGTTGTATTTTTGGTAGTTATTTTTCAAAAATGGAACAATATCAGGAAATGGTTTTAATTTATTAAAAATAGCACGATATGACTTATCAAAATATTTTGATAGTTCTTCAAAATTATCCTTTCCATTTGGCTTTATATCGAATCCGGCTTTAATATAATAGTCGTAAATTGGAAAAGTAAAAGTATGAAGATATTGATCTAAACTAATTTGTGGATGATTAGAATTTGCTAACATTTTATTTAAAATATCTAGACATACTTGTACATCATCAATAATAGTACCATTAAAGTCGAAAACAAGATTTTTAAATTTATTCATACAACTAAATATAGCATATTTTAAAATGTAATTAAATTGTAAATTATTAGTATTAAATATTGTATTGGTGAAGTGTTTTTATCTATAAAAATAAACATAAACAATGGATAAAATTATAAATTTTATAAATGAAAAGATAGTAAAACGCTTTCATCGAAAATGAAGTTTTATGAAAGCATTTTCAAGGTTTTTTTAGCTTTTTTTTATAAAAAAAATCAGTATATTAATAGTGTCGATAGGAGGAATGATTATGGAAAATAAGAATTGTGTTATCGAAGAATTAGATTTAGTTGATACTAAGATGAATAACATCATTGATAAAATGATTGAAAAATATGGTAAATTTGTCAGCTTTGCTGATAATTCTAAGGACCAATATTTAATCGATTTAATTGCTTCTTATAATAAATTACAAGAAGAAAAAGATTATTTAAACGGTCAACTTTCAATTAATGAATAAAATTTTGTTAAGCAGGATTTTATTATAGTGTCAAAAGAAAGAGGTCTTTATGACTTCTTTTTTTTATTAAAAAAATTTGTATAAAAAAAGCTGCAAAACTGCAGCTAATTAATTTTATTTTTTATCGTGTTTTTCATGATAGGCTTTAAAGATGTTATCAATCTTTTGGCCTTTTTCATATAAGTCATCTTCTATGAATACTAAATCAGGAATTTTATATATATCCAATGTTTTAGCTAATTTTGAACGAATAAAACCGCGGTTGTAATTTAGCATAGAAATTAAGCTTGGAACTTTTTCTTTTTGTAAATGTGAAACATAGACTTTGGCAATAGAAAAGTCATCATTAACTTCTACTTGATTTACACAAGCTAGTGGTGCTAAATCATCTTTTAAGTCATGGATAATTTCAGAAAGATTTTTAGCAATTAATGTTTGTATTCTTAATTTTTTATCTGCCATATTAATATTCCTTCTTTTCTTCTTTGCTCCAGGATTCAATAATATCACCTATTTGAACATCTTTATAGCCATCAATAACAATACCACAATCATAGCCTTCTTTAACTTCGTTTACATCATCTTTTTCACGTTTTAAAGAAGTTAAAACACCTTCGAAAATTAATTTATCATCTCGATAAACTTTGACATTAGAGCCTCTTTTTATACATCCTTCTTTAACTGAGCTACCAGCAATAATACCAACTTTTGAGGCCTTAAATGTCATTTTTACTTCGGCCTTACCATTTAAAACATCGATATAGACAGGCTTTAATTTGCCTTTCATTGCTTTTTCTAAATCTTCAGTTAAATGATAAATGATATTGTAATATCTTATTTCAACGTTGCTTTCCTTAGCTTTATCTAAAACAAGTTGATTAGCCTTAACATTAAAAGCAAGAATAACAGCTTTACTAGCAGAAGCTAAAATTACATCTCCTTCAGTTATATCACCAGTTGAAGAATGAATAATTTTAGTTTCAACACCATCGACTTTAATTTTATTAATTTGGTCACAGACAGCTTCAGTAGTACCATCGGTATCGCCTTTAACAATTAAATTCATGACAGTTAATTCGCCAGAAGCAATCTTGTCATAAATATTAGCCATATTGACGCCATCATTTTTGTTTTTGTTAGCGGCTTTTTGTTTTCTAAGTTCAGAAACTTCTCTTGCATCTTTTTCGGTAGGATAACAGAAGAATTGGTCACCAGCATAAGGAACAGCTTCTAAACCAGTTACAGAAACAGGGGTTGAAGGTCCAGCAGTTGATACAGATTTATTAAATTCATTAGTCATTCTTCTTACTTTACAATAGCAATTACCGACTACTAAGAAATCACCAACGTGTAAAGTGCCATTTTGAACTAATAAAGTAGCTTTCGGACCAACTTTTTTGTCCATTGATGATTCAATAACACAGCCTTGAGCAGGTCTAGTAGGATTAGCTTTTAATTCTTTTAATTCAGCAACTAATAAAATATTTTCTAATAAATCATCAATACCAATTTTCTTTTTAGCAGAAATTTCTTTCATGATGGTGTCTCCACCCCATTCTTCAGGGACTAAGCCATATTTAGAAAGTTCGGATTTTACTTTATCTGGGTTAGCACCAGGTTTATCAATTTTATTAATCGCAACAATGATAGTAACATTTGCAGCTTTAGCATGGTTAATAGCTTCAACTGTTTGAGGCATAACACCATCATCAGCAGCTACAACTAAGATTACAATATCAGTTACTTTGGCACCTCTTTGTCTCATTGCTGAGAAAGCTTCATGACCTGGAGTGTCTAAGAAAGTGATTTTTTTACCTTTAATTGTTTTTTGATAAGCACCAATTTCTTGAGTAATAGCTCCAGCTTCACTTGCAGCAATATTAGAATTTCTAATAGCATCTATTAAAGTAGTTTTACCATGATCAACATGACCCATAATAGTTACTACTGGAGGTCTTTCTACTAAATCTTCTTTTTTATCAGTAAATTGAAATTTTTCAAAATCTTCTTTTTGGACAACTTCTTTTTTATCAAAATCAAAACCATTGTCTAAACAAACTTCGCCAATTATATCATCATCAAGAACAGAGTTAATATTAAAAATCTTACCTTTTAAGAATAAGCTTTTTAATATGTCACTTGCCTTTATTTTTAAAGCCTCTGCTAATTCTTCAACAGTTACTCTTCCATGATAAACATATTTTCCTTGTTCAACATGGCTTTTTTCTGAGGCGGAATTAGTATGCTTAAAACCAGCTCCATATTTCGATTTGTTTTTAATTTGCTTTTTTGACATAATTTTCTACCTCCTCTTGTAACTCTTCTATTCTTTTAGCAATAGTGGAATTTAGAACACCTAGGGCATTAACTGAGTCTTTTTTAACTATTTGTCCTAGTTGTTCTTTTGTTAAAAAATAAATAGTTGAAAGATTATTATCTATTGCTAATTGTTCCATCTCTTTTTTAAAAGAATCAGAAGAATCCAATGCAATAATAATTAAACGCATCTTATGCTTTTTAATTTTAAAAATAATATCTTCACCATATGTAAGATATTTTCCACGATTAGCAATACCTATTAGACCAATTATTCTTTCTTCTAAGGTCATTTGCAGTACCTCCTAATTTTTAAATATATTTCTTCAGAAAACTTTGTACCTAAAGCTTTCTCCAAGGCTTTTGTTTTAATAGCTTTTTCTAAAGTTAAAATGTTAGGAGTTAAATAAACTCCACGTCCATTTAATTTACCACTAGGATCTACTTCAACTTCTTTATTTGGAGTTAAAACGATGCGTAAAAGAAGAGATTTATCCATTTTGACTTTATTAACACAATCAAAGCGTAATACTTCTTTAGGCATCGTTAATTCTCCTTCTAATAATTTTTAATCTTGGTAATATTTATCAGAATCGTATTCGGAATAATCTTCATCATCATCGTTATCTTCTTGATTATTCTTTTCCTCTTCATCCATTTCTTTTAATTCGTCTTCAGTATAAATAGGCATGGCCTTATCATAAGTTTTGTTTGTAGTTTCTTTTTCTTCATCATCTTTTTTCTTCCAATTTTTCTTATAAGAAGGTTTATTGGCTTGAGTGCCTTTTTTCTTCTTTTCTTCTTCAATTTGGGCTTCTAATTCAGAAATAGAAACTTTAGCTTTATTAGTAATTTCAACATGCTCAACAGGTTCTTCAACTTTAGCTGGTTTAGCTTCAGGAGTTTCAACTTTAGGGGTTTCAACTTTAGCAGCTTCAGTTTTTTCTACTTGTTCTTTTTCTTCTGCTTCTTTAGTAGCTAATGATTCTGCTTGAGTATTATCAACAACTTCTTCTTCCTCATCATCATGTGGAACGATGTTATCTAAATCAACATCGCCATTATCGTCTTTGATATTTTTAGATTCTTTATCCAAGGTTTCCAAAGCTAATTTTCTTCTTATATCATCAATACTCTTGAATGTGATATGTTCACTCATAGCTTTATCTTGTTCTTTAATATCAATAGAATAACCAGTTAATTGAGAAGCTAATCTAACATTTATTCCACCTTTACCAATAGCGATTCTTGATTCTTCGTTTTTAACAACAGCAATAGCTTTTGGTGACTTGTTTTCAGGAACAACTTGATCTTCATTAATAGAGACACCGACAACAGTGGCTGGTTTTAAAGCTTCAGCAATGTAAAGATATGGATTATCGTAATACTGAACAATATCGATTCTTTCTTTGTTAAGTTCGTTACTAATAGATTTAATTCTACTTCCATCACTACCAATACAAGCACCAGTAGGATCAACGTTTGGATTATTAGTGGCAACAGAAATTTTTGATCTATTTCCTGGGTCTCTAGCAATTCCTTTAATTACAATTGAACCATCGGCTAAATCTGGAATTTCTTCTTCAAATAGTTTCTTTAAAAATTCTTTACTAGTTCTAGTAACATTTAAACTAGAAGCGCTAGATTTATCATCTTTAAAACGAGGATTTTTACCGATAGATTCAAGTAAAACTTTAATGTTTTCACCATCAGTAAAAGCTTCTCCTGGAATAGCATTTCTTTCAGTTAAAACAGTATGAACTCCTCCAATTAATAAAGAAGTGTTCTTACCTTCTTGGCCATTAACAACAGCTATTACAATCTTGCCTACTCTATCTTTATATTTTTCTAAGAGTAAAGATTTAGTAGTTTCTTTGCACATAGCAAGGAAATAATTAGTAACTTTAGTATAAAATTTATGAGGCAATTTAGCGAAAGAATATTTTTCTTCTTCTTCTTTTTCTTCTGGTGACATATTATCAGTGACTACACCTAATTCTTTAGTCCAAACATCGCCCTCATGATAATCTTTATGCTCAGGATCTAATTCTTTTGCATCTTCTGGTTCAATTTGATATAAATCATCAATAACATCATTAGTAACGTCTTTGTGTAAGAAAATTCTAATTTGATCATTATCAAACTTGGCATCAACATGAATACCACCAGCAATTGATTGCTCAACTTCTGTTCCATCTTCTTTCTTAACAAGTACTTTGTTAGTAGAATATCTAGTTTCTTTATAAGCTTTTACTAAAGCATCTAAAAATAATTGCTCAGATTTTTCAGGTGGAATCTGTCTTTCAGCTGCCATACTTTGTAAAGCTTCTTTAAAATTCTTTAATGATAAAATTTTTCCTTCAAATGGTGTATCTTCATCAATTCTTCTTGGTCTTGCCATAATATTATTCTCCTTTAAAATTTTATTTTTAATTGTATTTTTTTAATGTCATCTAACTTAATATCTTCTTTTTTAGGTCTCCCTTTAATAAAGTGTTTTAAGATTAAGTTATTTTCATTTAATTCTATTAGGGTTCCAGTTACTTTTTTGTTATTAAAAGTAATTTCCATATAGTCATTTAAATGATTTGGTAGTTCTTCTTTAACGATGAATCTTTCAGCGCCTGGAGAAGAACAATCTAATTGATAAGTGAAATTAAGTTCATCACACTTATCTAAAAAGAGGTTAAATTCCTCAGTAAATAAAGTAATATCTTTTAGACTAATTCCACCTTTTTTATCAAGAATTACTTCTAAAATTTTATCTTTACCCTGAGTTTTAAAACAGATAGAAATAAGCTGCAAATTAAATTTTTCAGCGCATAATTTAGCTTGATTTTTAATGTTTTCTGAAATATCCAAATGTTAACCTCCTAAAAAATAAAGAGTGGAAATTACTTCCCACCCTTAATAATCTTACGATATTAAGAAAAGATGAACTTTTCAAGTTCGTAAATATTCTAAACTATTTTGATTCTTTAGTCAAATTTTTGCACTTGCTTTTGAAAGTAAAACTGATTTTTAAATTATTTTTTTCTAATATCTTATCAAGAGCGATTATAGCAGGTGTATCGATAACTAAATTTATTGCAAGTTCTAAAATAAAGTTTAGCCCGGCTGAAATTAATAAAAATGTTAAGATTGCGCCTAATGTAACTGTTTGAGCTCCTGTAGCATTTAAAATTGCATCTTTTAAACTTGGATAGAAAAAGCCTATATAACAGCTTAAAAATACAAAAGTATTTAAAACGACAACTAAAATTGAAGAAACAATTCCAGTAACAACTTTATTACCTTTTTCCCACTTTTTTATGAATTTACTAATTAAACCTACTAAAAAGCCATCTAATATTCTAGGAAAATAGCAAGTAAAAACTAACCCAAAAGGATTAGTAGCAAATAAAACTGGCCCAGAAGGATCCATTCCAGTAACACCTTGAATTAAAGAAAAAGTACCCCAGATAAATCCAACATAAGCCCCTATTGATGGGCCAAATAATGTGGCAGTAATGGCCACAAAAACTCCAGTTAATGTGATATTTAAACCAGTAGCAATAGGAAAAGAGAAAAAGCTAAAAGCTATTCCTAAAGCAGTAAGTAAAGATAATAAGACAACAGATAAAATATTTTGATTTCTTTTCATAATTAATTGTTCCTTTCAGTATTTTTTAAATAAATGTTATATAGGCCAGTAAATATAAGGTCTGGTAAATAATTATAATCTTTAAGTAATGGTGATAAAAAATGAGCATCTCCACCAGTAATAATTTTTATTAAATCTGTTGGCTGTTCTTCTTTAATGATTTCTTTTTCAAATCCTTTTATTGCAAAATAAGAACCATATAAAAGACCACTAGAAATACTTTGAGGAGTGTTTTTACCTAAGATTTGCTTATTTATTATTAAATTTGTATCGTAAAGTTGAGCAGTTTTCTTTATTAGCGCCTCTTTTTGTAACTGCAAACCAGGTTGAATAATTACCCCTTTAAATTGCTTTGTTTTAGTAACATATAAAACTTTTATGCATGTTCCAAGGTCCACAATAACAAGATCTTTATTTGGATATAAATTGATTCCACCTACTGCATCACAAATAAGATCAGAACCTAATTCATTAGGGTTATCTATTTGTAGTAAAAGAGAAGTTTTAATTCCTTTAGAAACAACTAAAGTATCTTTATTTATTAATGATTTAACCGCTTGCGTTATAACATTATTTAACGAAGGGACTACTGAAGAAAGTATTACACCATCGAAATTTGATTTTTCTAGTTTGTAGTAAGTAAGAAACTGATCAAGAATGGTTGCATATTCTTCACTTGATTTTAGTAAATCAGCGTGGGTTTTAAATTTACATATTAATTCCCCACTTTTTGAGTATACCCCAACATCTAGGTTGGTGTTACCTAAGTCTAAAAGTAAATACATATAAAATTCCTTTCGCTACAGTCTATAAAAGTACCGTGCTGTATTGTTATATACTTATATAAATTATTTTTCAATAAAAAAAACTAGCTTAAGCTAGTTTTAGTGTCTATTTATTTTGTTTTTTGTTGAATAAATTTAACTAAATCACCAACAGTTTTAATTTGAAGCATTTCATCTTCATTGAATTCAATATGGAATTCATCTTCAATATTGATGACAATTTCAGCTTTATCAAGTGAATCGAAACCTAAATCTGTAAGGTTAGTAGTTTCATCGATTTTTTGATTTTTAATTTTTTTATCAACAATTTCTTCTAATTTAGCTAATATTTCTTTATTTTCCATAATCATTTACTTCCTTTCAATGTCCATTTTATTTTAGCAATAAAGTAAATAAAATAAAAGGGACTAGCAACCTAGCCCCATATTAACAAGTTTTAATTAACGATGAGCGTTACGTCTAGCTTGTTCAGATTTCATTTTACGTTTTAAAGATTTTTTATAAAACGCTTCGTGTTTCTTTGAATCAGCTAAGATACCTGATTTGTTAACTTGACGTTTAAAACGTCTAACTGCATCATCGAATGATTCGTTGTCGTGAACGACAGTTTTCGGCATTAAATACTCACCACCTTTTATTCCGGCTAGTAAACTAGCTTTATTAGTGTAAATATTTTTTATTTAAATTTCAAGATAAATATTTAGTTAAACTTAAATAGTGTTTCAAAATAAAATATAAATTATTTGAAATATTTAATTATTAGACTTATAGGTGAAATCTAAATATGAATAAATTTTTGAATTTTTATCATATTTTATATTATTAATAATAATTTCATTTTCTTCATTTTGATAATCTAAATTTAGAATATTTGATGTTTCATTTGTAATTAAATATTGTTGTTCTTCTTCTATTTCATTTTTTGTTTCTATTGTAAATTCTTTTACATCACTTTCTAATTCAAAAATTAGTTTAGTGTATATTTTGTCATTTCTATAATCAGTTAATGAATATTCTGCTTCTATTTGGTTATCTTCGTTTTCTAAATTTTTTTCAATTAATATGTAATTAGATGATTTTTTAGATGATTGATAAATCTTAGTTTTGGTCTCAATTTCTATTTCATCATCTTCTTTTTCTTCTTCTTTTTCTATTTCAACATAATAGGTATTGTTTTCGTCTTTTAAGTAGCCCTGAACTTTATCTTTGTTGTTTTCTAGTTGAGAAGCATAGTAAAATTCAAAATTATTTATTTTAATAGCGTATGGATAATTTTGATCTTCTGAATTAAATGGAGTGTAATTTGAATCATAATTTACAATGTTATTAATTAAAGGATAAAAAGTATCAAAATCTTTTACAGCTTCTTGAAAATCATTGTAATTAACTTTTTGATTTTGTTTTTTTATTAATGAAACTGGTGAATTTAAATCTAAATAATTTATTCCAGCAAATAATTCATAAGAAGCCATTTTTATTGTTTT
>DKCH01000056.1 GCA_002449135.1 Caryophanales bacterium UBA6879
CTAATTGATTTTTGAAATGCTGAAACTGAATCATAATGTTCATCTTCATTTTTATCAGCGTAAAAATTAGGTATCCGATTTAATGACATTACATCTTCTTTTGTAATTTCATGTTCTTCTAAAAAAGATAGGGAAGTAGCTTCTAATATGTTATAAGCATAACGGAGATCACCACCAGAGGTTTTGGCAATTATTTCTAAAGCTTCTTTAGTAAATTTATACTTATTATTTAATCCTTTTGGACTTATTAAAGCTCTTTGTAGACCAATAATTACCTGTTCTGGTGTTAGTGGATGAACTTCTAATAGATGAGTACGAGATCTAATGGCTGGATTAATAGAAAGTAGTGGATTAGCTGTTGTTGCTCCTAGTAAATAGATTGAGCCATCTTCTAAGCGTGGTAATAGTAAATCCTGCTTATCCTTATTTAAGCGATGAATTTCATCAATAATTAATATGGTTCCTGGATAGTTTTTGGCGGCATTAAAAATATTAATTAAATCCTGTTTGGTTGAAGTTGTCGCATTTAATTTAAAATATGTGTAGTTAATTGTTTTGCAAAACGCCTCGGCTATTGTTGTTTTTCCAGTTCCTGGTGGCCCATATAGAATGGAAGATACAAAAGTATCATTTTTAATACAGTTTGTTAAAAAACCATTTGGACCAACAATATTTTCTTGGCCGATTATATCTTTTAAATTATCTGGTCTTAAACGAAATGCTAAAGGTTCTTTCATCTTTAAAATTATAACACTTTTAATTTGTTAATTAAGATTCTTATGAATTGGTAAAAAGCAATTTTTTAATTTAATTTTTGCCTATATTTATTAAAATAAAAAAAAGATGTAAGGGCTATTAAAAATTGTTTGCAAAATTAAAACATAAGTTATAAACTTAATATGTAAAAACAGTTTGAAGTCTGTTAGTGTATATGTAATCAAAATGGTCGATTACCTTTCTAGCTTCTACCTTATGAAGACTACACAGCAAATCCGTTATTGAAAACTTTGCAATCAAGATAAGACATGCGAATCTATTTTTGATAAATGTTTTTATAAAACTGAATTTACAAGAAAGGATAAAAAAATGAAAAAAATTTCTACTCTCGCTTTACTCTCATTTACTGCTTTATTATCTTTAACTGGTTGTAATCCTGCTTCTGATACTTCTAATAGCACTGGTTGGAAAGATGTTGAATTTGTTAACACTACTGAAATTAATATCGGTACTAAAAGCGTTCCTGCTGCAGCTGATTTTGATGAATTAGGCTATACTGAGGAAAATCCTTTAAAAGTTGCTTTAGTTACTGATTCTGGAACTTTAAATGATCACTCATTTAATGAATCTTCTTGGAAAGGTGTTAATGATTGGGCTGTTAATGTCGGTGGTGGAACATTAACAGAAAGTGGTGTTAAAGATGGTAAGGTTCATACCCAATATTATCAACCTGCTGATAAACACTATGATACTACTGGCCGTTTAGACGCAATGAAAGAAGCTAAAAACTGGGGCGCTAATATTATTGTTTTACCTGGTTACTTATTCCAACCTGCTATTAAAAGAGCTATTGATAGCAAGGAATTTGATGATGTTAATTTCTTAGCTTTAGATTGTACTAAAACTGATGATGATAACAATTATGCAGCTTATGAATATACTGATAAAATTACTTCTATTACTTATAAGGAAGAACAATCTGGCTTCTTAGCTGGTTATGGTGCTGCATATGAAGGTTACAAGACTTTCGGTTTTGTTGGTGGTATGGCAGTTCCTGCTGTTATTAAATATGGTTCTGGTTATGTTCAAGGTATCGCTAAAGCCTTTGAAGAAATGAAAGTCAGTGAACCTGCTAAGATTCAATATTACTATGCTGGTGCATTTGCCTCTACTCCAGCTGCTACTTCTAATGCTACTGCATGGTATTCAAATGGCTCTGCTGAAGTCATTTTCGCTTGTGGCGGTGCTGTTTATCAATCTGTTGTTGAAGCTTCTAAGTCTAATAATAATAAACCTTGGATCGGTGTTGATGTTAACCAACATGCTGATACTGGATTAGGCACTGAAACTTTAAATGCTTTAGTTACTTCTGCTATGAAAAATTTAAAATTATCTGTTGAAGTCGCTTTAACTAATTATATTGATAACGACAAGGCTTGGGGTAAAACTTTTGCTGGTAATGTTGTTAATGTCGGTGCTGAATCAGGTATGTGTAAGTTACCTACTCCAGAAGAAGATGATGATCCAACTTGCTGGAATTTCAAGAAATTTACTAAAGAAGAATATAAGAATGCTTTAGCTAAAATTGCTGATGGAACTTATAAAGTTAATGGTTTCTCTGATGACAGCGTTTTAAAAGCAAATAATTTCGGTGTTAATCCTGATTACGCTGTAGTAAATTATATCGATTAATTATTTATCTTTATTAGCTGCGGATAAAATCCGCAGCTATCTTTATATAAAAATTAAGGAGCAAAGCAATGGAAAATGTAATTGAACTTTCCCATATAAGCAAGTCTTTTCCTGGAATTAAAGCTAATGATGATATTTCTTTAACTTTACGAAAAGGTGAAATTCACGCTTTACTTGGTGAAAATGGTGCTGGAAAATCAACTTTAATGTCAGTTTTATTTGGCTTATATACTCCAGATAGTGGTGAAATTCTTATTAATGGGAAGAAAGTTGAAATTAAAAATCCTAATGATGCAAATAAGTATCATATTGGAATGGTTCATCAACATTTTAAATTGGTTGAATGTTACACCGCTTTGCAAAATATTATTTTAGGTCATGAACCAGTAGGTCCTTTAGGAATTTTGCTTCCTAAAAAAGTTAAAAAATCTTTGGAAGATCTCTGTTTAAAATATAATTTTAAAATTAATTTAAACGAAAAAATCGATGATATGACTGTTGGCGAACAACAAAAAGTTGAGATCTTAAAGATGCTTTATCGCCAAAATGATATTTTAATTTTTGACGAGCCGACTGCTGTTTTAACTCCACAAGAAATTGAAGATTTAATGCAGTCAATGAAAAATCTTACCAAAGAAGGTAAGTCTATTCTTTTTATTTCTCATAAATTAAATGAAATTATGGAAGTTGCTGATCGTGTCACAGTACTATCTAAGGGGAGATGTTTAGGTACTTTAAATGTTAAAGATACTAATCCACAAGAACTCTCACGCTTAATGGTCGGACGTGATGTTCAACTTATTACTAAAAAAGCAGAGGCTAAAATAGGAAAAGAAGTCTTAGCTGTAAAAGATTTATATGTTTATAATTCTGATAAGAAAAAAGAAACTTTACATGGAATTTCTTTTAATGTTAGAGAAGGTGAAATTGTTTGTATCGCTGGTATTGAAGGAAATGGTCAGTCTGATTTAATTTACGCTATTACTGGTTTAGAAAAAGTAAAAAGTGGAAATATTATTATTAGAAATGTTGATAGACTTCATTATGAAGATTTATTCAATAAATTTTATACTTCAATTGATAGTGATTTTAAACTTAAAAAAGAGGAATTAAAAACCCAATTACAAGATAAAAAACTCAATAAATTTAATTATATTTTAAAATCCTCGTTAAATTTTTGCTCATATGGTTTAAATAGTTTATGTAAATATCTTTCTATTTTTAATCGTAAGGTTTTAAAAGAAGGTATGAATTATCTTAGTTACTATTTATATGAAACGAAACATTTCATTAAACAAACTTGTATTAATTTATTTTCAAAAAATAAAAGAGTTTTACCAAAAAATAGATTATCTCCTAAAAATTATAAAAAACAGCCTCGTTATGTCGATGTTAATTTGGAAGAATTAACTATTAGAGAAAGAAATAATTTTGGTGTTTCTCATATTCCTGAAGATCGTCATAAATATGGTTTAGTTTTAGACTTTTCTTTAGCCGATAACATGGTTTTGGAAAGATATTTTGAACCACAATTTGCTAAATTCGGTTTTATTGATAAAAAAGCTAAGATTGAATATTGTAATAAATTAATTAAGGAATTTGATATTCGTTCTTCTCAAGGTCCTTATACTATTACACGTTCAATGTCTGGTGGTAACCAACAAAAAGCAATTTTAGGGCGTGAACTTGATCGTCAAACTCCTTTATTAATTGCTGTTCAACCAACACGTGGTCTTGATGTTGGTGCTATTGAATCTATTCATAAGCAAATTATTGCTCATCGTGATTCCAATAAAGCAGTTTTATTAGTTTCTTTGGAACTTGAGGAAGTTCTAAATCTTTCTGATCGTATCTTAGTTATGTATAATGGTGAGATTGTTGCTGAGTTGGATCCTAAAAAGACTAATGCTAATGAAATTGGTTTATATATGTCAGGTGCTAAAAGGATGTTTCCTTCTAAGTTAGTAAAGGAGTAAATTATGGAAGAATTAAAAAGATACTCAACATTAAAAACTATTCTTAGTAAAATCGCATCATTTTTCCATTATTTAAATGGTAAACCAGGATTTAGAAGCTTTGTCTCTAGTTTAATGTGTATTGTTTTAGGTTTATTATTTGGCTTGATTTTAATGCTATGTGTTGACCCTATGGGAGGCTTTAAAGGCTTATGGGTTTTAATTAGTTCTGGTTTTAAATTAAATTATATTCCAACAGTTATTTATAAAGCTACCCCAATGATGTTGGCTGGTGTTGCTATTGCTTTTTCATTTAAATTAGGCTTATTTAACATTGGTATCACTGGGCAAGTGACAGCTGGTGCTTTTTTCTCCATTTTAGTAGGCTTAGCTGGTGGTAATTGGTTTGCTTGCCTATTAGTTGGTATGCTTGGTGGAGCCTTTATGGGCTTTATTCCTGGCTTTTTAAAAGCTAAATTTAATGTCAATGAAGTTTTATCAGGAATTATGCTTAATTGGGTTTTATATTATATCATTGGTATCATTGGTAATTTATGGATTCCTAAATCTTTTAAATATCGTATGAATGCTTCAGAATTGGAGATTTTACCAATTACAGCAAGAATGCCTTCCATGGGTTTAGATAAAGTTTTACCAGGTGTCTCTGTTGGTTTAATTATTGCTATTCTTTTAGTTTTAATTATTCAAATTGTTTTAAATAAAACTACTTTTGGTATGGAATTAAAAATGACTGGTTCAAATAAACATGCTTCAAAATATGCTGGTGTTAACCAAGTTAAATCAATTGTTTTAGCTTTAACTATTTCTGGAGCTTTAGCTGGAATTTGTGGTTACATGTCTTTTGCTGATCCAGTTTCTCCAATTAGATTTACTTGGGATAGTAATTCTAATACTTTACTTAGTAATGGTTTTGATGGGATTGCAGTTGCTTTAATTGCGCAAAATAGTCCAATTGGTTGTATATTTTCAGCAATACTTTTAAATTTAATTGATTCAGCTCAAAATGCTTTAAAGAATGTTTCTTCTTCATATAACACTCACTATGTTGAATTAATTAGATCTATTATTATTTATGGTGCTGCTATTTCTTCTTTCTTTAATTATTTTATTAAAAAATATAATGATAAACATGGAAAACATGCTTTTTATAACAACTTATTTAAAAAGAAGGTAGTTGAAGAAAATAAGGAGGGTAAATAATGTTTACAGCTAGTAGTGTTGGTAGTTTTTTTAACTACTTTATCATGTATGTCGTCGGTTTTATTTTAGGCTCTTTTGGTGGTTTATTTTCAGAATCGGCAGGTATTATTAATATTGCATTAGAAGGTGCAATGGTTTTTGGTGCCTTCTCCGGTATAATTTTCTTACAAATAATGTCTACTAGTTTAGCTGGAGCTTGGTTAGTAACTACTTTTTCTGGTTTAATAATTTTGTATTTATTAGCGGCATTAGTTGCTATATTATTTTCAATTTTATTTTCATTCTTATTATCTTTTGTTGCTATAAGATTAAAGGCTGATCAAACTGTTGTTGGAACTGCTTTAAATACTGTAGCTGTTGCTATTTGTACTATCATTAATACTCATATTACTAAAAAAGATTCTCCAGAAGTTGCAAATAACATCTTTTCTCAAATTTTAAGAGTTAATACCGGTAATGTTTTTATTGATCGTACTTTTTCTGGCTTAAATTCCGCAGTTGTATTAGCAGTAATTATTATTATAGCTTTATGGCTTTTAATGAATAAAACTCGTTTCGGGTTACGTTTAAGAGCTTGTGGTGAAAATCCTGCTGCCGCTGATAGTGTTGGTATTAACGTTTATAAAATGAGATATATAGGTACCGCCATAGGTTCATCTGCAGCTGGTTTAGGTGGTTTTGTTATTTTCTCTTGTTTACCTATTGGTACTTGGCAAATTGATGCTTTAGGTTACGGCTTTTTGGTTTTAGCTATTGAAATTTTTGGTAACTGGAAGACAGTTAACATTATGTTATGTTCTTTATTCTTTGCTTTCTTCTTTTCTTTTGCACCAACTTTCACTGCTGCTTTATCTACAATCGCTAATAATCCGGTTAAAGGAACAATCTTTGGTATTAGAGCCTTCTATTATTTATTACCTTATTTATTAGCTTTAATTTCTTTAATTATATTCTCTAAAAAGTCTAGGGCGCCTAAAGCTGAAGGTATACCATACGATAAATCCTTGAGATAATTTTATAAAATCTTATAATATAAAGCATAGGTTTACACCTATGTTTTTTTAAATCATGTTAAAATTAATTGTATGCGTATTGTAATTCAAGTTGTAAAAAATGCCTCTGTTAAAATTGATGGGCAAATCGTAAGTGAAATTAATAAAGGTGAACTTTTATTAGTTTCTTTTAAAATTGGTGATAATGAAAAAATCGTTGATAAAATGATTGATAAATTATTAAAATTAAGAATATTTGCTGATGAAAATGGAAAAACAAATTTAAATATTTCTAGTATTAATGGTGAAATTTTAGCTGTTAGTCAGTTCACTTTATATGCTTGTTTAAATCAAGGCAACCGTCCAGCTTTTACTAACTGCATGCCAATAGATCAAGCTAAGGAATTATATAACTATTTTTGTGTTAAATTATCTAGTTTATATAGTAAAGTTAAGTTTGGTGTCTTTCAGGCTGATATGAAAGTAAGTTTAGTTAATGATGGTCCATTTACTATTATTATGGATAGTAAGGAGTTAGATTATGAGTAAAAAAGTACTTTTAGGATTATCTGGGGGAGTAGATTCTGCTGTTGCAGGTTATCTTTTGAAAAAACAAGGTTATGATGTAACTGGTTGCTTTATGCGTAATTGGGATTCAATTGCGAATAATGATATTTATGGTAATCCTACGTTAAAAGGATCAAAATGTTCTCAAGAGTTAGATTACGATGATGCTAAAAAGACTGCTTCTGAGATTGGAATTCCTTTATTAAGAGCTGATTTTATTGAAGATTATTGGGATAAAGTCTTTACTTATTTTTTAGATGAATATAAAGAAGGAAGAACACCTAATCCGGATGTTTTTTGTAATCGTTATATTAAGTTTGATTCTTTTAGAAACTATGCTTATTCTCAAGGTTTTGAAATGATTGCTATGGGCCATTATGCTAAAAAAGTTATAGCTAGTGATGGAACTAATATGTTATTTAAGGCTTTTGATAAAAATAAGGATCAATCATATTTTTTAGCAGAGATTACTTATGATCAACTTTGTTCATGTCTTTTCCCTTTAGGTGATATTACAAAAGTTGAAGTGAGAAAAATAGCTAGTGATTTAAACTTAAGTGTTGCTAAGAAAAAAGATTCAACTGGTGTATGTTTTATTGGCGAAAGAAGATTTAAAGAATTTTTAGAAAATTATTTACCAGCTAAAAAAGGTAAAATTGTTGATATGGTTTCTAAAAAAGTTATAGGTACCCATGATGGTGTTTTATATTATACAGTAGGTCAGCATCGTGGACTTAATATAGGTGGTTTAATTGGATTTAAGTCAGAACCTTTCTTTGTTGTTGGTAAAAATGTTAAAGAAAATATTTTATATGTTGCTCAAGAAGATAATCCTTATATGTATTCTTTTGCTTGTAAATTAACTCGTGCTAATTGTTTGTTAAAGGAAAAACCTGTAGGAAAATTTAAATGCATGGCTAAATTTAGATATCGTGGTAAGGATATGCCTGTTGAAGCTATATATTTGCCAAATAATGAAATAATGGTTTATTATCCAGGTTATAAATATGTTGCTAAAGGACAGGTTTGTGTTCTTTATAATGGTGAACAAGTTATTGGTGCTGGAACGATTTTTAAAACTTATAATAAAAATTTAGAAGAAATAGATTATTAAGAGGTGATTATATGAATGTTGGAATGATATCCTTAGGATGTGCAAAAAATAAAGTAGATTCAGAAGAAATTTTATCTTTTTTTGTAAGAAATGGTTTTAATTTAGTAAATTCAAAAAACTTAGCTGACATTTTGGTGATTAATACTTGTGGCTTTATTGAATCTGCTAAAAAGGAAGCTATTGATACGATTTTTGATGCTTTAAAATATCATAAAATTACTATTGTAATGGGGTGCTTAGTTGAAAGATATTATGATGATTTAGTAAAAGAAATTCCTGAAGTTGATTTATTTGTTCGTATTAAAGATTACCCACGTTTTGGTGAACTATTAAAACCAGTTTTAAAAAATAAAGAATTAAAAGGTAATATTGAACGTGATCAAAGAGTTTTAACTACTCCTTCATATCAAGCTTATTTACAAATTTCAGATGGTTGTGATAATTTTTGTACTTTTTGTGCGATACCTTTAATTAGAGGTCGTTTTCATTCTTTTGATTTTGAATCAATAAAAAATCAAATGTCTAGTTTAGCTAAAGCCGGAATTATGGAATTGATTATTATTTCTCAAGATACTTCTAAATATGGTTTGGATTTAAAAGGACAAAATTTAACAATATGTTCAGTTTTAAAAGAAGCTTTAAAATATCCTGAATTTAAATTTATTAGACTCTTGTATCTTTATCCTGATGAAATCACAGATGAATTTATTCAACTATATAAGGATAATCCACGTTTAACACCATATTTTGATGTTCCTATTCAACATTGTAATGATATGATTCTTAAAAAGATGCATAGACATGGTGATAAAAAACTAATTGAAACTGTTTATAAAAAATTAAGAGAAGTAAAAAATGCTGTAATTCGTACTACTTTAATTGTTGGCTTTCCTTTTGAAACTAGAAAAGAAGTTGATGAATTAAAGAGCTTTATTCAAGAATATCCTTTTGACCATTTGGGTGTTTTTAAATATTCACCAGAAGAAGGTACTGCTGGAGCTAAAATGCCTAATCAAGTGGCTGAAAAAGAAAAAAGTTATAGATATAATTTAATCATGAAAACACAAGCTGGTGTATCTTTTAAGTTAAATCAAAAAAGAGTTGGTCAAGTTATTGATGTTTTAGTAACTGATTATGATCCTAAAAACTTTACTTATAATGGAATTTGTGACTTATTTGCCCCAGATGATATAGA
>DKCH01000053.1:0-3992 GCA_002449135.1 Caryophanales bacterium UBA6879
ATATTAATATTGTTAGTGCTAAAAAGATTTTAAAAGTTGGTGAAAAATTAGTAGTAAATCCTATTATTTTACCAAGTGATAGTAACCAAAAATTCACTTTAAAATCTTCTAATGAAGAAGTTCTTGCTATTGAAAACGATAATACTTTAGTAGCTAAAAAACCTGGTGGTAGGATTTTAATTACTGCCACTACAAGTAATGGTATTAATAGTAGAGCCTATGTTTCTGTTGTTTCTAATAGTAAAAGCTATGAAGAATTAATACAAAAACTTGGCAGATCTTCTAATTTAGAATTAGAAAAAGTTAATAAAGCTACGTTAACATTTAAAGATACTAATAATAATAAAATAACTAGGGATGAGACTTATACTTATAATGCTTATAGTGATAACAAATTAATTTTGGATCGTTCTAAACAAGAATATGGAAAAAATGTTATTCAAAAGCAAGTAATAGCTATAGAAAATGATAGACTTTATTCTTATTATCAAGAACTTGATAGTAAAACTAATAAAATGGTTTTTAAGAATAATGAAACTTATTTAAAAACAATTACTGATAGTAATGAAGTTTTAGAAAATGGATATATTAATATAAATGATGCTAAAAATAGCGTTGGTTTGTTAAATTATCGTGGCTCTTATGGCTTAGCTAAAGTGGTTTTAGATTTATATATTAATGGTAATAGTTATTTAGGTGAAGATGCTGCTAAGCAAAAGGCTGTTTATCAAAAAGATAATTCAACTTTTACTGTTAGCAGTGAATATATTGATGAATATAAAAATCATAATATATTGAGCTTAAAGCTTGTTTTTACTGATGATATTTTAACTTCGTTTGGTGGTAAAAAAGAGATTTATCTTGATAATAATGGTGTTAAAGGTAATTTACAAAGAAGTTATGAATTTAATTTTAATCAAGAAATTGGAAATAAAGCATCTGCACCTAGTGATAAATTTTTAACTCTAAATGATTTATTATATTCTTCTTATGATATTAATTTAATTATTAATGGAGAAGCTGTTGCAGATAATGTTGTTTATTTAAATAAACCTGTGAGATTTAATGTTTCTAATTTATTACCATTAACTGGTAATCCATATTTAGATAAGATTGAAATAAAAGAAGTTTCTGATCCTAAAGTGTTTGAAATTTCACAAGATAAACAATATGTAACTCCTTTAAAAGCAGCAACTGATGCTAGTATTACTATTGGTGGAGTAAATACTAATATTCGTAAAACATTTAGTCTTATAGTTAAAGGAACTATTCCTGAATCTTTATCTATAGCTAATCCAGACCAAAATAATTATAAAAATACTTTACCATCAACTTTATTAATTAATAAAAAACGCACAATTGTTGTTGATTCTCAACCTTATACTTCTTTAGCTGATTTACAAGTTGAATTAGTAGAAAATAATGCTAATGCTAGTGTTAGTAATATTAATAATAATCAATTTGATTTAATTGCTAGTAAAGTTGGCTCAGTAAAATTAAAAATAAGTGATAAAAATAATAATAAAGCTAGTATTGAGAAAACTATTAATTTTGTAGAAAATAACGATGATGGTTTAATAACAGCTTTTACAAATATTAAAGGAATTAATGGTTTAATAACTTTGCATGATTTAGTTGTTTCTAAGGATCAAACTAATAATAGTGGAACTTTATCTATTAATTTTTATGATGATGAATACTATGATGCAGAATATGTTTTTACTGCAAAATGGTCAATTAGTAATAAAAAATTTACATTAACAAATGTTAAATCTACTCCTGTTGATACTGCAACATTATCTAATCCATATTTATTGGCTGGCCTTTCATTTAATGAGTCCTTAGATGTTTTAAATGTTAGTATTGCTGATAGTGATTTAAACGGAAACTTATTAGAATATAAGGCTTATTTGTATTAATTATTAGATAATAAAAAAGATGTTAATTTGATGTGTACTCTTACTTTGTATCTAGGTTAAGGGTACACATCATTTTTTAACATCTTTTTATTTATAAATCTTTTAAAAATTAATATAAATAAATTATTGCTTAATTTCTGCAAGTAATTCTTCTACTGCGTGAGGGTGGCTAATCATTTTTATAAAATAGTTTTCAATTTTATTACATAAACCTGTTTTTGATAAATCTATTACAAAAATTTTATGATTAGATAGAATTTCTTTTAATTCACCATTATAAGAAGTAGGATCACCAAGCTTTATGTTTTTTAACTTGTTTTGTAAATCAAATAAATTTGGATCAGGGGAACATTCCATTTTATTTCCCTCATCATCAACTCCTAACAAGTATCTAAACCAACTAGCAATAGCTAAAGGAATATAATTTAAGGCATCTAAATCTAAGGTTGGACTTTCTAAATAGGCTTTTAAGTCTTGACCATATCTTTCAGGAATTTTTAATGAGGTATCAGTAGCTATTCTTTGTGGTGTATCTGGAATTGCTGGGTTTGGTAATCTTTCATAAATAACTTCTTTAGCAAAAGCTTTTGGAGAAATAATTTTAGGATCTTCTACTACTTGTAGACCTTCTTTTGCAATTCCTTTTACAACTTTTACTAAAAGAGGATCTTTCATTTCATTAGCTATGGTTTTCTTATTTAAAAGGCAGCCTAAGACAGCTAAAGCAGTATGAAGTGGGTTTAAGCAAGCAGTGACTTTCATTCTTTCTACTTTGTTTACTGTTTCACGATCAGTCATAAAGACACCTGCTTTTTCTAAAGGAGGTCTTCCATTAGGAAATTTGTCTTCAATAACTAAATAGCTAGCTTCTTCAGTATTAACATATGGCGCAATAAAAGTATGTCTTGCAGTCATTACAGCTTGCATATTATCTATACCTTTATTTCTTAATAAATTAGCAACAGAATTAGCAGGACGAGGAGTAATTTTATCAATCATTGTCCAAGGAAAACTGATTTTTGATTCATCTTCTAAATAGCTTATAAAATCATTTTCCATGATGCCTTTTTCTATCCAATATTTAGCAATAGTTAAGATGGCTTTTTTTAGACGTGTTCCGTTATGAGAACAATTGTCCATACTTACTAAAGCTAAAGGTAATTTATTAGTTAAATAGCGTTGATATAACATGCTAGTGATAATGGCCATAGCAGAACGACAAGTTTCAGGGCCTTTTTCTAAATCATCTTTAATATTTTCTAATAAATTACCATCTAAATCATGCAATTTATATCCTTTTTCTGTAATAGTAAAGGAAACTAATTGTAGAGATGGATTTCTAAAATATTCCTTTAGGATTTTTTTATCTTTTAAATGATCTGGATTAGCTGTTAATCCATCAGCAATAGAACCGACTAATCTTAATTTAGGCTCTTTTTTATTGGCTAAAGTAACAACCATTACTAGGTTATCAAAAGGCTTATAAATCTTTTCAATAACTTCTTTATCAAAGGTTTCTACAGCAATAATTCCTTTATTTATTAGTTTTTCATCTAGTAAATCATCAGCTAAAGCGCAAATAAAACCTCTAAAAATGTTTCCACCACCAACATGTAGCCAAGTAGGATTCTTTTTAGTTATTTCTTGCATTTTCTTTACATCATATTTAGGAATTTGTACTCCTATTTTTTCTAAAGTCTTCAAATTTTCTAAGGAAACGCGCATAAATAACTCCCTTTCTGTATAAATATTATATAAAAATTTAATTTGTATGTATATATAAATTTAAAACTTAGATAATATTTAGTTTACTAATTAACTATTTTTATTTAAAATTTGCATTTTTAATTTTTCAAATTCTTTTCTCGCTTCCAAAGAAAAACTGCAACCACAGTAATTTTGACGATAAAGATTATACTCTTTGGCTATTTGTATTCCTTTTAATTGACCATTTTCTTTTTTAAAGTCTGCTTGTAAATATTTTGTTGGTAAATACTTTTTTTCTAAGGAGATACCAATTTCATTTAAAAGGCTTGAAGGTTTTTTACAAGATACTGTCATTACTGAAGTAAA
>DKCH01000053.1:4103-5656 GCA_002449135.1 Caryophanales bacterium UBA6879
TAAATATGTTTGATAATTATATTCATTTAAAATTATTTTTACTTCATTATTAGTGTATTCTTTAACAAATCTTTTTAATTCGTTAAATCGTTTAAAATATTCTTCTTCAGGATAAATATTAGGATTAAAAAAACCAATAGTTACATTAAAGTATTTAATTAAAATGGAAAGTGGATAAGTTAAACAAGGGCCACAACAGGCATGAAGAAATAAAGTAGGTTTTGTTTTTAATTTACTTATATCACTTATTTCTTTTTTAAAGATTTCGTTGTAATTAATTTTTGCTTGAATCATAAATAAACATACAATCTCCAAAGGAGAAAAAGCGATATTTTTCTTCTACTGCATGTTTGTAGCATTTTAAAATTGTTTCACGATCAACAAAGGCGGAAACTAACATAATTAATGTTGATTTTGGTAAATGGAAATTAGTAATTAAACAATCGATGGCTTTAAACTTGAAGCCAGGATAAATAAACAATTTAGTGTCTCCTGCTGTTGCTCTAAATTCGTTAAATTGTTGATAGATTGTTTCTAATGTTCTAACTGAAGTGGTACCTACAGCAATGATTCTTCTTCCTTCTTTTTTAGCTAAATTTAGTCTATCAGCAACTTCTTTACTCATTTGATAATATTCTGAATGCATTTTGTGAAGCAATATATTGCTTTCTTTTACTGGACGAAATGTACCTAATCCGACGTGTAGAGTAACATCTAAAATTTCTACACCTTTGTCAATAAGTTGTTTATTTATTTCTTCTGTAAAATGAAAACCAGCAGTAGGGGCGGCGGCAGAGCCTTCAACTTTAGCATAAACAGTCTGATAACGTTCATTTTGGCCTACTTGATTTTTGATATATGGAGGTAAAGGCATTTTACCTAATTTATCTAAAACTTCGTAAAAAATTCCTTGATATTCTAATTTTAGAATTCTTAATCCTTCATCTAAAACTTTTAAACAAGTTGCTTTTAATTCCCCATTACCAAATACAATTTTTGTACCTTCTTTGATTACTCTAGCATTTCCGCATAATGTTTCCCAAACATCTTTTTGTGTTTTATCTTGATTTAAAAGCAAAACCTCAACATGTGCATGAGTATCTTCTTTTACACCAAATAATCTTGCTGGTATTACTTTAGTATTATTTCTTACTAAGACATCTCCTTTTTTTAAGTAGTTTACAATATCATAAAAGTGCTTATCTTCATAAGTTTTAGTTTTTTTATCTAAAACTAACATACGTGAATGATCTCTTTTTTCAGCAGGTGTTTGTGCTATTAATTCTTCAGGTAAATAATAATCATATTCGTTTAAGTCATATATGTTATAACCATATTCTTTAATAGCTTGATCTATTTTTTCTTGTATTTCTTTTTCGTCCATTTTAAAAACCTCTTTTGTTACCAAATTTTTCCATTGTTTCTTTTGAAAATTCTAAGAATCTATCTTCTTTTATAGCTTCTCTTGCTTTTTCCATGTTATGTATTAAGAAACGAATATTGTGTATTGAGCAAAGTGTTTTACCTAAATCTTCATTTACTTTCATCAGATG
>DKCH01000053.1:5788-7076 GCA_002449135.1 Caryophanales bacterium UBA6879
AAAGCACCATGACGAGCAATTCTAGTTGGAAGAACACAATCAAACATATCAACACCTTTTGAGATTCCATCAAAAATCATATCTAAGGAACCAACACCCATTAGATATCTTGGTTTATCATATGGCATATATTTACTAGCGTAACTTACCATTTTATATTCAACATCTTTTGGTTCACCAATAGAGGTTCCACCAATTGCATAACCATCAAAATCAAGTTTATTTAATTCTTCTGCACAATATTTTCTTAAGTCTTCAAATTCTCCTCCTTGAATAATTCCGAAGAGAGCCTGATCTTTTCTTGTATGTGCTTCTTTACAGCGTTTAGCCCAGCGTATGGTTCTATTAACAGAGTTCAACATATATTCTTTAGTTGCAGGATAATGGACACATTCATCTAAAACCATGGCTATATCTGCACCGATTTTTTGTTCAATATCCATTACAACTTCTGGAGAGAAAAATACTTTATCGCCATTTAAAGGATTTTTAAAGGTTACACCTTCTTCAGTAATTTTTCTTAGTTCAGCTAAGGAGAAAACTTGGAAACCACCAGAATCAGTTAACATTGGTCCTTTGTAGTTCATAAATTTTTGTACTCCGCCAGCTTTACTAATTAAATCAGCACCTGGACGTAGAGCTAAATGATAAGTGTTAGCTAAAATAACACCTGAACCACAATTTTTAACCATTTCAGGTGTCAAACATTTTACTGTAGCTTGTGTTCCAACTGGCATGAACATTGGTAATTCACAATCTCCATGAGGAGTATGAAGAATACCATATCTTGCTTTTGAATTTTTATCTTGATGAAGGATTTCTATATAAACATTTTCTTTTGACATAATCTCACCTTGATAATTGTAATGTGCTTTAAAAAAATAAACAATATCCAGCTTGCTTATAATTTAATAATTATGATATTATTTCTAAGTATATCGAAGACAGTTCGTAACCATCCTGTCTATAAATAAAACTAGGGAAAAATATAATTTTGGGAGTTTTTCTTTGTGGTTAACTCCTTTTTATTATCTTTTTTCTAGTTTTGAAAGGAAAAAGATATGAAGGCAATTGTATTATTCTCTGGTGGATTAGACTCTACAACATGCTTAGCACTAGCAATTAAGCGTTATGGAAAAGAAAATGTTTTAGCTTTAACTCTATATTATGGTCAAAGACACAAAAGAGAGATTGAAGCTTCTAATAAAATAGTTAATTATTATCAAGTTGAACATAAAGTTTTAGATTTAGCATCGATATTTAAGGATTCAAAATGTTCATTATTAGC
>DKCH01000035.1:0-4151 GCA_002449135.1 Caryophanales bacterium UBA6879
TGTCCCTTGCTTTCTTCCATAACATGCGCTTGAACACCTGAAGTATGAGATCTCATTAAATAATCCATATCAATGTAAAAAGAATCTTGCATATCCCTAGCTGGATGGTCTTTAGGAATATTTAATTTTTCAAAATTATAAACTTCATGTTCTACATCGCTGCCAGAGGCAACACTATAACCCATGGATAAGAAAAAATCTTCTAAATCATCAATAATTAATTGAACAGGATGTTTACCACCTTTAAAATAATTCGTAGCTGGTAAAGTAATATCAATTTTTTCTTTTGAAATTTTTTGATTGATTTCTTCTTCTTCTAAAGCTATATTTTTTTCAGTTAATAATTGAGTTAATTTATTTTTAGTGATGTTTAATTCCTTACCAAAATTAGCTTTTTCTTCCTTAGACATATTTTTTAGTAAAGACATTAAAGAGTTTAACTTAGATTGTTTACCTAAATAAAGAGCCTTAGTATTTGCTAAATCTACTTTAGACTTTACTAAAAGGAGATCATTTTTTAAATTTTCAATAATTTCATCAAATTCTTTCATTTAATTTACCTCAATTAATTATTTTCATCTTTGTGATTAAAATCATTATTTTCTTGTTGATGTTCATTATAATCCTGATTTTGCTCATCAGCTGAATTTGTACTATCTTGATTATCTAAATTATTAACATTTTCATTATTTTCATTTAAATATTCATTTTCAACATTTTTCTGATCCATTTGATTTTCTTCAACTTGTTGGTCAATTGAAATATTTTCTTGTTTATTAATTTGTTCATTAGGATCATTTACTATTGAAGAAGATTCTGATTCTTTTTTCTTTTCATTTTCTTTTCTAAATTTAGAAAAGAAGTCAGGAAGAATTGAATTAGTATCTGCAAAATCATTCTTCTCGTCCTTAATTTCGTCCTGCACGTCTTCTTTCTTAGAAGGAACTGTGCGAGAAACAGAAAAATTATTATCTGGTATAACAGTATTATTAGTATTTTCAGGAAAATCAGTAGCAATAATAGAAACAAGCATATTGTCACCTAAAGCTGGATTATTTTGAACACCAAAAATAATATTTATTTCGTTACCAGCAATTTTCTTAATATATTCTACAGCATTAGAAGCATCACCTAAAGTAACATCTTCTCCACCTGTAATATTAATAATAGCAGTTTTAGCACCTTGAACTGAAGCTTCTAATAAAGGACAAGATAAGGCATTTTGCGCAGCTTCTTCAGCTTTGTTTTTGCCATTTGCTACACCAAAGCCAATTAAAGCCATGCCTTTACCAGCTAAAGTATTACGGACATCTGCAAAGTCGAGGTTTATAATTCCAGGAAGTAAAATTAAGTCAGTAATGGTTCTTACTGATTGAGAAAGAACTTTATCTGATTCACTAAAAGCTTTTTTTAAAGATTGATCCTTATTCATGTACATTAAACGATCATTAGAAATAATAATTAAAGAATCAACTTGTTCTTTTAGTTTTAAAATACCTTCTGTAGCTTTCTTTAATCTAGATGGACCTTCAAAATTAAAAGGACGAGTAACAATAGCAACAGTTAATGCGCCAGCTTCTTTAGCTAATTTAGCAACAACAGGTGCAGCACCTGTTCCTGTTCCACCGCCTTCACCACAAGCAATAAAAATCATGTCATAATTAGAAACAATTTCTTTTATACGATCACTTGAAACTTCAGCAGCTTTTTGACCAACTTCAGGATTCCCACCAGCACCTAAGCCTTTAGTATATTCATCACCTAAAACTAAACGATTAGGTGATTTAGAATTAGCTAATGCTTGGGCATCAGTATTAAAAACCCAAAAATCAATTTTATTAAGCATGTTAGTTTCATCAGAAACCATTTCATTAACAGCATTAGATCCACCACCACCAACGCCGATAACAAGTATTTTTACAAAAGATTCAAAAGCATCTAAATTAATATCCATAAAACTTCTCCTTATAATTTTTCGTCAATAAATTTTTTTCCAAATTCTGTTGCAATATCCCCAGTTCTAGTAATAGTCAAATCAATAGGACGATCACCTTTAGAAACATAAATTTTTGCTTGATAAAATATCATAGAAAGCAAATTAGTATAGCGTGGATTTCTTGCACCAAAATTTCTTGGATTAAAAGTAAGTAACTTAGTTTTAAAAAAATGGCTAATTAAAGAATCTAAATTAATAATAGATGATTCAGGTCCAGAAATAACAATTAATTGACCGCATTCATTTTTTTGATTAGTAACACTTAAAAAAGAAGAAATAGAACTGAATAAATATTTATAAGTCTCAGAAATAGTATTATTTATTTCTTGTAATGTTAAACCTTCTTCGGTTTGATAATCAAAACCAGGATTATTTTGTAGACCAAAAGTATACAATAAATCACTAGCACGTTCAAATGAAATATTATATTTATCCATCAAGGCTTTAATAACATCATTAGTACCAAAACTAAAAACGGAAGAATTAATAATTTGTCCATGATAAACAGCAGCAACAGAGCTTTCACATTTATTTAAATCCAAATAAAGATAATTTTTTAAATTAACATCACAACTTTGAATAAACCTTGTTGCACAAGTAAGTAATGAAAAAGTACCAACTAATCTAACTTGGCATTTACTTAATAAATTCTTAAAAGTATTAATGTAATCTTTATCAGTCATTTCACAAGTTGCTTCACAATAAATACTATCTGCACTCTTTTCATAATCAGTTGGGAAAAAATCATATTTACAACCATTTATTAAATAATAATCAGTAGAAACAGATATCAAATCTAAATCAGGATATTTTTGTTTACCTTGTCTTGCAACTTTAGTTGTTAAATTCGCAGCTGAATTAATACTGACTCTTCCATTAGTATTATTATTAAAATCAGAATCAGTAGCTTTAAAAACAACAAGATGACGCGGATTTAAGCCTAAATATATTTCTTCAATTGGAATATTTAATTTTTCAGAATTATTTTTAACTAATTCATTAATAACTTTAATTAATTTCTCTTCATCTACAACTTTGGAACATTCTAAATGAGCTTCGGAAGATTCGCAAGCATTTAAAACATAGATATTATTTTCAAAAAAATAACCAGTTAAGAGCTTTACTTCTGATGATGTAATTTCTAAAACATTAATATAATTCATATTCTTTATACTCTTTAATATTTTAGCATTTTAATAGTCAATTAAATAGCATTTAAGAAATTATTTTATGAGAATTTAGCTCAGGAATAACTTTTGTCCCAATAAAAGTATATTGGATCTGATTTCTAAAAATATTATAAGAAAAACATGCTGAAAGGTAAAATTCTTTGGTTTTTAGAATTTCTTTATCAAAATGAAAAAAATTAAGTTTAATTCCATTAGCATTAGAAAGCAAAATCGAATTACCATCTTTAGAAAAAACTAAATCCTTAGTTTGTAATTTAAAAATAAAGTTTGGTTCCATAAATTGATTCCCGAAAGGATCAAAACGCAAAATAGATAGATAATCATCCAAAGTTATATTATTAAAATCCAAAAGTAAATACTTTTTAGAAGGTATCTTAAAATCACTATTTAATATATCATTTTCCAATTCATCTTTAATTTTTGAAAAATTTTTAGCATAAAAAGAAAGCCCAAAAGCATATGGGTGACCACCAAATGTCAAAAATTCATCTTTATGTTTATTAACAATTTCATATAAATCATAGCCATCAATCCCGCGACCAGAACCAACTAAAATATCTTTTTTTTCATCTTTATAAGCTAATAAAATAGTATTTTTATTGTTTTTAGAAACTAATCCATTAATAATAGAACCTAAGATTCCTACTTGAGTATGCTCTAATAATTGAATATCAATAAACGGATTATCATTTATAGAAAGATCATTTTTGGCTTTAACCATTAGATCTTTTTTTAAAGAATTAACTTTTAAAATATCTTTATAATATTTTTGAATTTCATTTAAATCAGTAGCAGTTAAAAACTTAACAGCCATATTTACCCTTGTTCCAATATCAACTCTTCCTAAACTATTTAAGAAGGAAATAATATTAAATGAGACATCTTTACTATAAACTGGAAAAATAAAAGCTTCGTTATTCTTATTATAAACAATTTGTAATTTATTAGATACATGCTTAGGTAAA
>DKCH01000035.1:4352-4920 GCA_002449135.1 Caryophanales bacterium UBA6879
AGCTGAAATATTATATGTAACATAATGCGAATATAGATGATGAAAAATAAAATCGGCGTTAGGTACTTTATCATTATTAATAAGGTGATGATCTATAATAATTGTATAAAATCCCAATTTTTTTGCGTAATCTATTTCATCATATTTACCAATGCCATTATCAACAGTAATTAAGACTTCATAATTTTTAGATTTAAATTGATCTATCATATTTTTAGAAAGACCATATCCATCCTTATATCTAGAAGGAATATAATATCCAACATCTACATTAAAACTTTTTAATGTCATTAAAAGAATTGAGGTTGAGGTCATACCATCGACATCATAATCACCATAAATAACAAACTTCTTTTTACTAGCAATTAAATTATTAATAAAATTAATGCCATTTTTAAAATTCCATGCATTATTAAAAGGGTCTAAAAAAGACCCTGTAATTTCTTCCCTTTTTTCTAAGCCTTTTAAATCTAAATCGTAATACTTTAATAATTGATCTATCAAATTCATTTAGTCATTAATGCCAGGAATAATTGTTTCCTGAGGTTCATTTTTATTAATTTCAATG
>DKCH01000063.1:0-46537 GCA_002449135.1 Caryophanales bacterium UBA6879
GGTTCAGGTTTTGCAACCTGGGTATTTACTGATGAAGTTGGTAGGGCTGCAGATGTTACTGGAAATGTTACTGTTACCGGACTTAGTAGTGCTGGTACTTTAACAGTTGATGATGATATTTCAGACCTTACTCTTGAATTAGATCAAGGCGGTGCTAATAATGCTAGTGATCTTACAAAAGGTATTACTTGGAAAAATGGTGATGCTACAGTAACAGAATTAAGATTCACTTTTAGGTATGATCCTAAAGATGTTGCAAATTTAACTTATAATTATACTCTTACAGTTGCTAATACAGATACTAGTAAAGATGTTAAGGCTTTATTTGATAAAGATAATACTAATGAAGTTACTACAAAAACTGAATTAACTATGGAATATGATACTTCAACTACTGAATCTACAACTGATAAAGTAGGAATTATTACATATACTTTACCTACTAAATGGGCAGCTGGTCAAAAGCCACAAAGTACTGGAGAATATAATAATAAATTAAAAAATTTAGCTGGCGGAGGTTTAATTATTACTGCTACAGTAACTGTTTCTGCAGAATAGAATATTAATATTAAATAATGTTTTTTAGAAAGTTAAAAGGCCTTGTTATACCTCTACTTTCTAGTATGTGTTTAATTGGAACAGGTTTTGGACTTTGGCAATTTGCTGATAATGATTTTTCTGAGATTGCTTCAGCAAGTGTTAATATTTTACCTGATGAGATCGTTAATGGTGAGTTAACGATCTCTCCTTTAAATACAAATTTATATCAAGAGTATAGAGTGATTTTCGAGCAAGGCGAAGCTAATGATATTTATAATGAAGCTGTGGGAATTAGTTTGGTTCCTGAAATTTCTTTTAGTTTCAATACTTCTTTAAAGTTGCCTAATGAAAGTCAAACTGACTCTTATTATTATCTAAAATTTGAAGTTGAAACTAATAATACTGCTTTTAATAAGTATGCTGAAATAGTTACTACTAATGATTTTTGTATTTCTGATATTGAGCCTAAGAGTGATGAAACAAGTAATACGTATGATTATACTTTTTCTACTAGTCCTAGTTTTAAGTATCAAGAAAATATGAAGCCTTTAAATAGTAAGGAATATAATACAATGCTTGAAGAATTAGATAAGAATAAGGATACCCCTATTACTATAAAAGCAAGTGTTTATATTGGAGGTAATAATAATGAAATCCAATAAGTTTTTTAAATGTTTTATTTTATCTTTTTGTGGAATTTTTATTTTATGTTTGAGTTTAATTTCTTCTGGATTAGCTAATTTTGTCTTTTTTGGAAATGCTTCAGCAAGTATTAATAATGTAAAACCTGTAGGAGATAATATTAGAGAAAATCAGGTCTTTTCAGAAAAAGGTGATCAAAACGTTAAAACTGATGAATATTATGATGTTTATTTTACAGCCCAGGCTTTTTCAGTTAGTTATACTGGTGAACTTGGCAGTGTTAATAGCTTTGATGAAAATGGTAATGTGGTTGTAGAGCAATATCCAATAGTTTATTTTGATGAATCTAAAAAAGATGGAGATAATTTTGAATATAATTTTAAAGATTATTTAAAAGGTTTATCAGTATATAATAAAGTCGTTGATAATTCTGAACCAAATTTTTATTATAAAGATGCTTATGGTAAATGGAGTGATGGTAGTTTAGGATATAAAAAGCTTTCTAATGTTACTGAAGTTAGTATGAAAGCTATAAATGAAATAGGTGAACCTATAACTGATCGTTTATATGATGCTAATGGGAAAAAAGTAAGCTTTTATATGTGGATGGCTATGCCTCCTAAACTTTGTACTAGAAACGATGACACTTCAAATGGAAATTTTGGAGAAAAATATAGTACTATTGTTGAGGATTATAATAGTCCTCTTATCGAGGTTTATCAAAATAGATGGAAAGAATTTGATAAACAACAATATGTTTCTGCAGATGGCAAAACAAAAGGTGGTGAACCTTATAATTTAGATAATGTCTTTAAAGGTGTTAAAATTGGTGGATCAGTTCCATATAGTCCAGAACCTAAAAAAGTAATTGAAATTGCTAGATTTAATGTTCCATTAACAATATATGAAGAATATACAGTTTTAGTTAATGGAAGAAAATCTATTATTTTTACACCATATTTTTCATCAGGCTTTGATAATAGAAATGCTGATAATGATAAAAAAGATCGTATTATTATTGGTAAAAATGATGAAGCTAATTTTAAGCTGATGGGATATGAAGGCAAATTTACAAATGATATAGAAGAAAGTAACATTTTGGAAATAGAAAGCAATATTCAGTGCTTTGTTTATTATAATTTTAAAATAGAGTTTTCTGCTGAAGATAGAAAAAATAATAATTTACCTAATATACCTATAAATATAAAATTTGTTGAAAGAGACGAAAATAATAATTATTCGTATTCCACTTTACAGGAAGCCAAGTATTTAAATCAAAGCAATGAGTATGAATCTGTTAATTTATCACTGCTTCCTAATGGCGTTTATAATATATATTTTATTACAAATGATGTTACACTTAGGACTGATTTTTCCCCGACAGATATAAGTAATTTAGAGGAAAAAATTTTTAGAGATCTTAAGGGTGTTAATATTCAAACTTCTTATAATTTGAAACATTTAGTTAACAGCTCAGATGAGAAAAAAAAGATGGCTTATTTGGGTGTTGAAAGGGTTTATGTACCACAAATAGTTGGTGGCTCTACTGGCAAATTTTCTTATAGTTATTCAGATTCATTACCTGATAATAAAAGTATTTCATTTGCTAAAAGAGGTTTTAATGTTCAAAATAACATTGATTTAAATAACTCTTATTTAGCAACTACTATAAGTCTTAATAGTGGAAAACAAGTTAATCAAACATTTAGTGATGTTAAAGGATATGAAGGTGTTACTTTAACAATGCCACAAACTTATTTTGGTATACGTTTAACTGAATTAACTAATAATTATCTAGATTCTGAATATAATGTCGGATTAGCAGATCCTAAAACTATTGGTAATGATTATGGTGACGTAGTTTCAAATGGCACTGATACTCTTAGTAAAGATGATATTGATAGTAAATTAAATACCCTTGATTTTTCTAATCAAACTACATTTAGTGAAGATGATAAAAAATTTTTAAGCGCTTTAGGTTGGCCTTATTATTCATATTATGATGAAAGTAATAAAAAAGTAATGGAGTATTACAAACCATTAGATGTTAATACATCCATTGCTACTATAGATGACATTTATAATGGAAATATTACTCTTACTCAAGGATCAGCTACTGATGAAGATTTTAAAAATTTAAAACAAAATATTAATAAATTAGCTATTATTAAAATTCCAGAAGGTAATGGCATTTATAACATTTATTTTAGAATTATGTATGATACTGACACTAAAATGCCTAAATATATTTATTTTTGGTATTATAAGATTGCTAATTTATTTATAAATATTTGTGATAATAGTGATCCTAATTATGCATACACTTTAAATCAAAGTGGTTTAAGTGATGATTTGAAGACTAATAATTTTGTTGATACTTCTAAATATAAGTATTGTTCTTCTACTTATTTAAATATGGGTGATAATTTGAGATTAGATACAAAGTTTTCTTTAAAAGGAAATACTAGTGAATCTGTTACTTTAGAAAAAATTTTAACTGAATTAGAAGGACAAGGAAAATGTTTAAAAGATTCAGTAAGTGGAAGATATATTACTATAGATAATCTAAATACTAATCCATTTATTATCAATAAAAATTATGTGTTTATAATTGAAAATAAACCATCAACTGCAAATATATAGAAAGGAAAAGATATTAATTATGAATTTTAATTTATATATTTCAAGCATTCAAAAGGCTAATGATATAGCTTTCTATGTTTCTATTACTGTTATTTGTTTAATGGCTATTACTTTTGGTGCTTTGTTTTATATTTATTATCATTATTATCGTAAATGTATTGATAATAAATTAGAGGACCATTATATTGAAAAAGAAATTTATGGTGAGCATAAAAAATATTTCACAAAAACTGAAAATTTAATTTGTGATGATAGTAAAAGCGTTGATCAAAAAAGAAGTGAATTAGTTACTTTAGAAAGTGAAATTGCTAGAAAAACACATCGTTCTAATGTTTTAAAATGGATTTCTAATACAGTCTTAATTATTATTTATTGTTTGTTTGTTACTTTAATGGTTTTTGCTATTTATATTAAATCCTCTGGTGAAACATTTAAGTTTGGAAAAAATTCATTTTTAATTATTCAAACTGGTTCAATGGAAACTAAAAATGATAATAATAGTTATTTAAAAGACAACAATTTAAATAATCAAATTATGGCTTATTCTTTAATAGGTTTAGAAGATGTTGATAATGAAAAAGAAATAAAGTTATATGATATCTACTCATATAAGGATAATGAAGATAATATTATTATTCATCGTTTGATTAATATTACGAATGAAAATGGTACTAACTATTATACTTTTAGAGGTGATGCTAACCCATATTCTGCTAGTTATGAAACTAAACTTACTTATGATAAAATCTTAGCTCATTATACTGGTTATCATTCTTTTGGTTTAGGTATTACTGTTAATTATTTAAGATCAAATATTGGTATTATTACTGTTTCTTTAGCTTTAATTTTAATTCTTATTTATGACATTTTTGATGCTTATTTAGGTAAAAGAATTAAATTGAGAAAAGAATTTATGTATCCATATTTTGATAGAGAATCTCTTTATGCTATTAAATATAATTTAAAACCAGTCTATGTTCCTTTAGCTTATCGTGATGAAGTAACTTTTGACAATGTTAAAATGTTAAAACCACCATTTAAAAAGGTAAATGTTGAATTAGAGACTCCTGAAGTCATTATTCCTCCATTTGATACTTCTAAAGTTGTGGAAGCTAATTATACTGAAATTAAAGAAACTAATAATGATGAATTGGATGATGAGTTATTAGAAGATGATGAATTTGAGATTGATGAAAGTGGTAAAAAGGTCAGAAAACCAGTTAAACCATTTAGAGATAAATTAGCTGAATTACCTGTTGAGTTAAAAGAAAAATATTATATTGTTCAGAAGCATTTGTTCAGCTATAAGTTAAAATCTAGAGTTTCTATTTCTTCTGATAGTTATCGTTTACATAAGATTAAATATGCTGTCTTTACTATTACTGGTAAGAATAGAATTAAATTACATTTAAAATTACAAGCTAGTGATTATTTACATACTCCAATACCAGTTAATGATGATTCTATGAAAATTAAGTATCAAGAGACTCCACTTTTATTTATTATTAAATCTGATTTATCAGTTAAAAGAGCATGTAGTTTAATTGATGATATGATGAAGGAAAATAATATTCCACAAAAGAAAGAAAATATTACAAATAAATAGTTATTAATAAGAGCCACATTTTGTGGCTTTTATTATTATTTGCTTTGACATCTTTTTATTTTCCTTTATAATAATATTGACATTTAACTAAATCAAAATAGTAGAAAGGAGTTTTTGAATGCGAGAAAAGGTGATACTAGTATGTACAAATTGCTTATCAAGAAACTATACTATCACTAAGAAAAAAGGTGACCCTCGAGTTGAAATGAAAAAGTATTGCCCAAAATGTAACGCCCATACTTTGCATAAGGAAACAAGATAATTATGAGAAAAATTAAAGGTTATTTTAAAGGAGTAGCAATCGAAGCTAGAAGAGTTAGATGGCCACATAAGAAAGAATTATTAGTTGCTGTTTTAACTGTCTGTATAATTTCTATTATTGCTGCTTTAGTTATTTTCTTTGAAGATTGGATTGCGGCTCAAATTATTGCTGCTTTTGAAAATGCTAATCCAAATCCAACAAGTAGTTCTAGTTCAGCTAGTAGTGCTTCTAATTAATTTAATTAAAAAAGGAGAAATTTATGTTATTTGAAGAAGAAAAAGAAGAGTCTGTTTTTGAAACTGTTGAAGAACCAGCAGAAGAAGAAAAGAAAAGTGAAAATGAAGAAAAAGAAGAATCTAAAACAGAAGAATATGTAGATTCTGATCCTTCTAAATCAGCCCAGTGGTATGTTGCTAATACTATGTCTGGACGTGAAAAAATCGTTAAAGATTATCTTGAAAAAAGAAGAGAGTCTTTAGGACTTGAAAATGAAATATTTAGAGTTGTTGTTCCTGAAAGAGAAGAACAAGTAATTGATAAAAAGACTGGTCAACCTGCTTTTAAGAAAAATGGTGAAAAGAAAATTAAGATTGTAAATTTATATCCAGGCTATGTTTTTGTTGAAGCTATTATGTCTGATGATGCATGGTATGTTATTAGAAATACTCCAGGTATTACTGGTATTGTTGGTTCATCTGGTTCTGGTGCTAAACCTTTCCCTGTTCCTAAAGAAGAAATCTTACCTATCTTAAAGGAAATGAAGTTAGTAGTTCCTGCTGCTAGATCTGATTATAAAGTTGGTGAAATTGTTAAGATCTTAAAGGGCCCATTTGAAGGTTCTATTGGTAAAATTTCTGAAATTAATGCTGAACTTAAACAAGCTAAGGTTAATATTACTTTCTTTGGTAGACAAAATACTGTTGACATTGATTTTGATGATTTAGAAAAAGAAACTTATTAAGCATAAATATTAACTTTCAAATTCTTTTTGTTAAAATATTTATTACAAAAATAAAAAAAGGAGGTGGGATTAGATGAAAACCCCTGAACAAAACAACCAAAATCAAAATCCAAATATTAATCCTCGTTTTAAACGTCGCTTTTGGATTTGGTATTTAATTGCTTTTGCTTTAATTGCAGTCTTCATTGGTACTTTTGTTACTCGTTATACAAATAAAGTTAATGAAAGATACACAGATGCTGATATGACTTTGACTTATAATGAAGGGTCAGAAAAAACAATTGAAAATGTTGATTGGTCTAAGTCTGGGAAACTTGCTAATATATTATGGACTAGCAATGTTACATCTTTACAGTATGCGGATCATTCTGAAACTAATTATCGTGAAATAGTGGGTAGTTATACAGTTACTACTAATAACAAGACCTCTACTATTAGATTTTCTGCTGTTTTAGGTTTAAATAATGTTTCCAGAACTAATTTTGATACTATTTTATCTAGTAGAACTTTAATTAAACCAGAAGATGGTAAATCTATTTATTACTATAGTGGTGATTATCCAATAGTAAATGTTGTTGATTATACTACTCAAAATTCTTGGACTTCTTATATACCTACAATTATTATGTGGGTTGTTATTATAGGTATTGGTGTTTATTTAGTTTCTCGTTTATCTAAATCTATGAATTCTGCTATTGGTCAAGCTAATAGAGGAATGGATTTTAATTCATCAAGAGCGAGAAAAGAAACTAATACTAAAGTAAAGTTTAAAGATGTTGCTGGCTGTGATGAAGTTAAAGCTGAATTAGTTGAGCTTGTTGATTATTTTAAAAACGCTAAAGCTTATACCCGTTTAGGTGCTAAGTTGCCACGTGGTTTCTTGCTTGTAGGTCCACCGGGTACTGGTAAAACCTTACTTGCTAAGGCTGTTGCTGGTGAAGCTAATGTTCCTTTCTATTCAATTTCAGGTTCTGATTTTGTAGAAATGTATGTTGGTGTTGGTGCTGGCCGTGTTAGAGATATGTTTAGAGTTGCTAAACAAAATGCTCCTTGTTTGATTTTTATTGATGAAATTGATGCAGTTGGACGTCAAAGAGGTGCAGGTTTAGGTGGCGGTAATGATGAAAGAGAACAAACTTTAAACCAACTTTTAGTTGAAATGGATGGTTTTGAAGATAATTCTGGTGTCATTGTTATGGCTGCTACTAATAGAGCAGATGTTCTTGATCCTGCTTTAACAAGAGCAGGTAGATTTGATAGGCAAATTACTGTTGATTTACCAGATAAAGAAGGAAGAGAAGCAATATTAAAAGTTCATGCTAGAAACAAAATCGTTTCTAATACTGTAGACTTTGGTGCTATTGCTAATCGTACTGTTGGTTTTTCTGGTGCTGATTTGGCCAATATTTTAAATGATGCGGCAATATTAGCAGTTAGAGAAAAGAAAAATGCTATTGACATGGATGATATTGATGAAGCTATTGATAGATCCATTGCTGGTCCTGCTAAAAGTAATAAAGGTATGTCTGAAGAAGAAAAGCGTAGAGTCGCTTATCATGAATCTGGACATGCTGTTATTGGTATTAGATTGCAACATTCAGAAAAGGTTCAACGTATTACTATTATTCCTCGTGGAAGAACTGGTGGTCATGTTTTAATGACTCCTGAAAGTGATAGATTTGTTTTAACTAAATCTGAATTAATGGCCCAAATTACTGGTTTACTTGGTGGTCGTACATCTGAAGAATTATTCTTTGGTGATGTTTCAACTGGTGCTAGTAATGATATTGAACAAGCTACAAGAATTGCTAGAGCAATGGTTGTTGAATATGGTATGTCTGATTTAGGCCCTATTCAATATGAAAGAAACACTGGTTCGGTTTTCTTAGGTAGAGATTACAATAATACTCAAGCTAATTATTCTACTCAAGTTGCTTATGAAATTGATAAAGCAGTAAGAAGCATTATTGATGAATGTCATGAACAATGTTTAAAGTTACTTACTAAATATAAGGATGATGTTGAATTAATCGCTAAAACTTTAATTGAGCATGAAACAATTACTGCTGAACAAATTGATTACTTATTAGCTAATCGTAAATTACCAGAAAAACCTCAGGTAGTAAAAACTGAGGAAGTAAATCTTAATAAGCCAGAAGATCCTACTAATATTTCTAATACTGAAACTAAAAAAGAAGAAAAAGAAACTGGATTAGAAAGTAAGGTTGAAACTCCAGTAGTTGAAGTTAAAGAAGATGAAAACAAAAAGCAATTTAACCTTGATAAAGCTGGTTTAGATCTTCAAAGTAAATTACCTATGTTTAGTGAACATGCCTCATTAATTGTCTTGTTCTGTGAAGTTGATGATGGTGAAGTAATTAATACTAGAAAAGCTAAAAAGATCATCTTAGATGCTACTAATAGTTTAATTGCTAGAACTGAAGGAATTGGAGAAACGGTATCCGATAAAATTGCTAAACAAGGTGTTATCTTAACAGTTAAGAAGAGTACTTGGACTCAGTTTTATGACAAAGCAACTGATTTTGGTCAGTATGTTGAGGATACTACAGGTGTAGAAGTTATTTATGTTCCTGTTGAACCTAATTCATTTGCAAAAATTGAAGAAATGGTTCAAGGTACTATCGCTAAAGCAGTTAAAAAAAGTAAAATAGTAAAACCTACAAGTTCTACTATTAATAAAGACGTTGAAAAGACTATTGACGATTTAAAAGATTCTGTTAATAAGTCTGATGATCAAAACAAAAAGGATCAGTAAATTAAAAGCACTTAATAATAGGTTTCTAAATTTTAAGAATAGAGACTTATTAATTAAGTGCTTTTTTATTAATTAATTTTTATTTAATTGTTTAGTTGCTAAGGGTGTTAAAAGTAAAATTTCTAAATAGTTTACAACTTCTTTTTCACTATATTTTTTGTTAGTTGCGTTGAAGTAAATGATATTAACAATTGCACCAGTATAAAATGATTCAATAACGGAAGCAGGTATTTTTACATTTATTTTTTTATTATATTCTTTAAAAATCCAATCGATATTTTCTTTTATAAAATTATAAAAAATCCAATATAGTGATTTAGTTTGATCATTTTGAAGAATTTTACCTAGTTCTAAAGGATTAGTAAAAAGAAAATGAACAACTTTTTCAATTAATATCTTTAAAGTATTTAAAGGATTAAATTCATCTTTTTGACTAAGAGTCTCTTCATAAATTTTATTAGTATAACGCTTAAGTAAAAAAGACATTAAGTCATTTTTATCTAAGAAGTTATTGTAAAAAGTGTTTTTGGAGACTAAGGCTTTATCTGTTATTTCTTTTATTGAAATATCATCAAAGTTTTTTTCTTTTAGTAATTCAGCTAGTGCGTTTGCTAGATCTCTTTTTGATCTAATGACTCTTGAATCTTCTTTTTTTTGCATGTTATGCCTCTTTTATAAATATTGGGCAATTTTATCAATTTTGTTTAATATCTTACAATTGGTATTTTAAAATTACTCAACTATTGTTATTATACTTAATGTATGAAATTGGTCAAGTGCTCAATATCTTTATAGGAGGTCAATATGGGTGTTATTCAAATAAAAAATTTAACAAAAGACTTTGGCCATAATAGAGGAGTCTTTAATATCAATATTGATATTAATAAAGGTGAATGTTTTGGATATTTAGGTCCTAATGGTGCTGGTAAATCAACAACAATAAGACAATTAATGGGCTTTACTAGACCTGATTCAGGGGCTTGTTATATTAATGGAATTGATGTTAGTAAAGATCGTGTAAGAGCTATGCAAGAAGTTAGTTATATTCCTGGGGAATTAGCTTTACCTAATCAATTAACAGGTGATGAATTAATTGAAATTAATAAAGAATTAAAGGGAGTTACTAGCGATACTTTTTTAAATTATTTAAAAGATTATTTTCAACTAAACAGCAAAATTAAAGTAAAAGAAATGTCTTTAGGAATGAAAAGAAAGTTAGCCATTGTTTTAGCTTTTATTAATGATCCTAATATTATTATTATGGATGAACCTTCTTCTGGTCTTGATCCTGATATGCAGGATAAATTTATTTCTTTAATTAAAGCAGAAAAAGAAAGAGGTAAAACGATTTTACTTTCTAGTCATATTTTTAGAGAAGTCGATGTTTCTTGTGATCGAATTACTATAATTAAGGATGGACACTTAGTTTCTACTTTTTTAGCTAAGGATTTAAAACATAATAGTACTAAAACATATAAAATTAATTTAAAGGATTTAAAAAGTTATTCACTATTTTTAAAAGAATCTAAGACTGATTTTAAAATTGTTGATCACAATAAAGAAGATAAATCTATTCTTTTAAGTTGTGATGATAATAAAATCTCTAGTTTAGTTGATTTGCTTTCTAAGTTTAAAATTGTAGATTTTAAAGAAAAGAAAGAAACATTAGAAGATTACTTTATGCATTTTTATAAAGAAGATAGAACATATAAAGGAGTCTAATATGGGATTAATTAATATAGATAATATTACTAAAGAATACGCTCCTGAAAGAGGAAACTTCAATATTAGTCTAGAAGTTAAAAAAGGTGAAACTATTGGTTTAGTTGGTGAGAACGGAGCGGGTAAAACTACTTTGTTAAGACAAATTATGGGATTTATAAAATCCGATAGTGGGAAGATTACTATTAATAATTTAGATGCTTATAATAACGCAAGTGAATTAAAAAGAATTATAGGTTATATTCCAGGTGAAATTAATTTTCCTGATTATAAAACTGGAAATGAATTTTTAAAGAACTATATTGCTGTTAATAATTTACCTGAAGAATCTACTAAATTAGCAGATAGCATTATCAAAAGAATGCAATTAGATATAACAGCTTATCCTAAAAGAATGTCTAAAGGTATGAAACAAAAGACTGCAATTGTAGCTTCTTTGATTAAGCAAGCACCAATTTTATTAGCAGATGAACCAACAACAGGTCTTGATCCGTTAATGAGAGATGAATTTTTAAAATTAGTTTTAGAAGAAAAACAAAAAGGAACAACAATTATTATGTCTTCTAATACAATTGAAGAATTGGAAAAAGTAGCTGATAGGGTTGTCTTTATTTCTAAAGGAAAAATTGTTGATATTGGTGATGTTAAAAAGATTGATAATGAAACATTTAATGATTATAAAATTGAATTTTTAAACAAAAAAGATTATCAAAGTAGTTTGAAGCATAAATTCTTTATTCTTTTAAAGAAAAAAGATGAGATGAATCAAATTTCAATTAGAATTGAAAAAACTAATTTAAATAAGTTGTTTGAATTCTTAAAAGGCAAGAAGATTAAGTTTATTAGTCAAATCCCATATGATTTACAAACTTATTTTGATGAAAGAAGAAAGGAGAATTAAAAATGTCTAGTGAAGAAAATATTAATTTACCAAAAGATTTAGAAACTACCAGTTCTACTAAAGAAAAAAGAGAGCTTTTATTTTCTAAAGCAATTTTTAAAGAGAGTTTTAAAACTAATAAAAAGAATTTAGGAATAGTAGCTGTTGCTAACATGATATTAGTAATGGTTATTATTTTAATTATGTCTACTTTAAAAATTAATGCTACAAGTTCTGCTATGAAGAATCTTTTTTCTAATAGTGATGCTGAATCTGAAGTTAAAAATGGTGCAGTAAGTTATTATCAAAGTTATAGTCAAGCAGCTAGTAATTTTGTTTTACTTGATTCTAGTTTAACTCAAATGACTGATGATTTAACTAAGGTTTTACAACTTAATAAAGATAAAACTCTTAAAAAGAGTATTGATGAGTTACAAATAGTTTATGATGCTGCTTATAAATTAACTAGTGGAGATGAAAATACTAAACATAATGCTGGTAAAAACGCTGTTTTAGCTATTGCTGATAAACAAATTGATGATAATACTTCTTTATCTAGTGAAGAAAAGGTTTTAACTAAGTATCTTATTTCTAATTATTTTGATGAAAAATTTAAAAATAGTAGCTTATCTTATGAACAAATTATTAATAATATTGCACCTAAATGTTTCAGTTTAACTTTAAAAGATACTTTGAAATTAAGTGATGAAGTTACTACAAACTTAGAAAATAAGATTACTGAAATGTTTAAAGAATATGAAAAGGATAATAATAAATTAAATGAAGTAGCTACTAATTATACTTTCCAAGTCTTAAAATTGGCCTTAGCTAATGATGAACAAATTAGTGAAGCTATTAGTGGTGTAGAAAAAGCATATAATGAAGATTATAACAAGTATCTAAATGACGCTAATTATAAATATGAAAGTATTAAAAATACTATTGTAGGATTAGTAAATGAAAGTCTTAATGAATTAGCTTATTATAATTATTTACCTGCCTTTGAAGTTAAATATGTTACTAATGATTTAGGTTATCCTATTACCTATGTAAATACTAATGAATATGATGAGGATGGTAATCCAATTAAGAAAGAACTTGCTTTAAAGAGTTATGAACCAGATAAATTTATAGTTGTAGATGGTGAATTAGGTGCTAAAGCTAATTTAGTTCAAAAGATGCATAAGGATATTTTAACTGGTTCTAAATATACTGAAGATGAGATTAATCAAGCTAAAGAAGATGCTAAAAGTGATGTTGAATCATTAAATAAAAGCTTAAATAATTTCATGAATGATTTTGTTAAAGATTATCAAAATAAGACTAATTATTATGAAAATGAAGTAATTAATACTACTAAAATTACTAATCTAGTTTTAAGTGAAGTTACTGATTTAGCTAGTAAACAAGTAGTGGAACAATATAATAGTAAAAATAACACTAAATATACTGATATTACACAAATCACTTCTGAAAATGGACAAATGAATGGAACTAGTTTGGCTAATCAAATTAATAATTATGCTGCTAGTGCTATTGCTTCTTATAATAAGATTTATAGTGATAAATTAAATAGTGGATATTCTAAGAATGATGCAATGTTAGCTTCAATGGTAGTTTCTACTTCTTCTGTTATGTCTATGCTTCCTAATGATGTTAATGATTCTTTAACTGAAATGGGAGACATGAATACTTATGGAATTATTGTTGGTATGGTTGGTTTTGCTATTGCTTTAGTTTTAGTTCCAATGGCTTATTTAATTATGCTTAATAATTCATTAGTTGCTCAGAAAGTTGAAAATGGTTCTTTAGCCTTTACTTTCTCTACTCCTACTAAACGTTCTACATATATTTTTACTGAAGAAGTTTATATGATCTTTTCTTCTACAATTATGGCTTTAGCATTATTCTTAGGAGCTTTAATTGCTAGAACTATAGCTATAGGTTTAGGTGCTACTGATTTTAATACTTCCTTAACTATTGAAATGCTTGCTAAATTTGCCTTAGGTAATTACTTAATAACTTCTACTTTAGGTTCTATTTGTTTCTTAATGTCTACAATCTTTAATAAATCTGGTCAAGCTTTAGGTATTGGTGGTGGTATTTCTATCTTCTTCTTTATTTGCGCAATTTTAGGCTTGTTTGGTACAAAGGCAATTCCTGGTACTGTAAGAATTGATACAATGAATTACTTTAATTATTTAACTATCTTTTCTTTAAATGATGCTTATAGTGTAATTACTGATAATGTTATTTTCTATTATAAGTTGATTGGTTTGATATTAGTGAGTGCTATATGCTTAACTAGTTCAATTTTGATCTTTAATAAAAAGGATTTGCCTTTATAAATTAAATAAATAAATATATAAAAAAGGACTATTGAAAACTAAAAAATCAATAGCCCTTTTTAATTTTACAATTTTTTTACATTTTAAAATTGTTTTCAGAGTTAGAATAAGTTTGAATTGTGAGGAATGTTATATTATGAATTCAAAAATTAAAACTGTTGCTGTCGCTTTTGCTAGTTTATTGTTATTAGCTTCATGTAATCCTACTGATAGTGAAAATAATAGCGAAACTACTAAAACTGTTGTAAATGTTTATATGCCTTCTCCAGCTGGTTTACAAACTAAAATCGAAAAAGGTTTTGAAAAAGCATATCCTAATATTGATATGAATGTTACTTCTGGTACTACTGGTGAATTATTAGCTAAAATCGAAGCTGAAAAAAATAATCCTATTTGTGATGTTTTAATCTTAGCTAGCTGGTCTGATGGTCTTAATTCTTTAAATAGTTTAGAATTAGAAGCCTATGAACCTGTTAATAGTGATAAATTAGATTCTAGATTTAAAGAAGATAGTAAAAAGATTTGGGGAACTTCTGCTTCTTCTGTTGGTGTTTTATATAATACTGATACTGTGAAAAAAGAAGAAATTGAAAAACTTGATTGGAGCGACTTTGGTAATGCAGATAAATTAACAGCAATTACTAGTAGTGGTGAAAAAGCTAAGGTTATTATTCCTGATCCTACTAAATCTGGTGCTGCTAAAGATTTCTTTGCTGGTTTATTAACTAGCACTAATAAGAATGCTAACTTTACAGATTCTAATGATGCTGTCTATGATTTAATTAGATCATATAAAAATGCTGGTGTTACAAATGGCGGTGGTAATAAACCTGCCTTAGCAAGTGTAGAAGATGGACAAAAAGATGTTTTAATAGCTGGTGTTGATTATAATGCTTATGCTGATAGTGCTAAAGGTAAACATGTTGGTATTTATTTCCCTAAAGGTGGAACAGTTGTTAATGCTAGACCTGCTATGATTATGAAATCTTCTAAAAATAAAGATTCAGCTAAAAAAGTTATGGATTATTTAGTAAGTGAAGAAGCTCAAAAATTTGTAGCTGATGCCTACTTATTACCTGGTAGAACTGATGTTCCTGCTAATAGTGCTAGAGTTAGTTTAAAAGATAGTAAAGAAATTTCTGAATTAGATTGGAATTTAATGTCTACTAAAGGTAGTGAAATTGCTACTAGTATTGTTAATCTTTTAAAATAAGAATGAAGTTTTTGTTCAAAAAAGAAAAATTAGGATACCTATTTTTAGGTACCCTAATTTGTTTTTTATTAGTATATTTAATTATTGTTCCTCTTTGTTCAATTTTAATTACCTCCTTTAATGTTGAAGATTCATTAACAGGTAAAACTATTTTAGGTTTTGATAATTGGGCTAGCTTAATGGAAACTAATAATTTAAAAGCTATTTTAAATTCTTTGCTTTTAGGTTTGTTAGTTACTTTATTTTCAACAATTATTAGTTTACCTATTAGTTTTATTTTGAGTAGAACAAGATTAAGAAAACTATGGTTTTTAGATATTATTTTAATGATTCCTTTTATGATCCCTCCATATATTAATTCTATGGGGTGGATTAATTTTATGGGTGATAATGGAATTTTATATAGATTAAGCCCGGTTTTTCGTCCTTTATGTGAGAATTTCTTTTCTGTTTATGGAATGGCGTTTGTAATGTCTTTGCATACTTCACCATTTTTGATGACCATTATGAAGAATGCTTTTTTAAATATTGATCAGTCTTTAACTGATTCATTAACGATTTTTGCAAAAAGCAAAATTAAAAGGATATTAAAAGTTTATATTCCTTTGTTAATACCTAATTTTTCTATTGGTGCTTTTTTAGTTTTTGTTAAGGTTTTAGCTGAATATGGAACGCCTTCAACTTTCCAACCCTATACTAATTTTGAAGTCTTTTCTACATTAATTACTACTAAATTACAGGTTATGCCTATATCATTTGGTCAAGCTTCTAGTTTAGCTTGCTTGCTTCTTTCTATTTGTATTGTAATTTGGGCATTACAAATGCTTATAACTAGTAAACGTTCTTATAATTTAATAAGTGGTAATCCTAGTAAAGTTAGTAAAAATAAGTTAGTTACTATTATTTCTAGTCTAATTTTATTTATTATTTTCTTTTTTTCTACTTTAATACCTTTATATTCAATTTTTACTTATTCTATTCAAAAGATTTCATATTTAGGTTTTGCAAAAGGAAATATTACTTTTGATAATTATGTTAATATTTTTAAAGATGAAGGTTTTGGTAGTGGATTAGAAGCAATTTTACATTCTTTAAAAATAAGTGTAATTAGTGCAATATTTATATTAATATTAGGTATTAATTTTGCAATATATTGTAAAAGATATGCAAAAAATAAAATCGGTAAAACAGTAGATTTCTTATCTTGTTTACCTCAACTTATTCCTAATATTGTTACTGGCTTAGGTTTTATTATTTTTTATAACACAATTTCAAAATATGTACCTATTTATGGAACGGAATGGATGCTAATTATTGCTTATTCTATAATATTTTTACCAAATTTATTTACACAAGTAAAAAGTAGTTTGCTTCAAATGCCAAAGAGTTTAATTGAAGCTGGTGATATTTATAGTAAACATAAGTTTATGGTTGATTTAAAAATAATTTTACCACAAGGGATAAATGGTGCTTTTTATGGTTTAGTTATGGTTTTTATTATTAGTATTAGGGAATTAGTAACTGCTAAGTTATTAGCTCCTTCTGGTGGTTATTATACTATTTCAACCTTTATTGATATGCAATATGGACAAGGTGAAAGAGGTGTTGCAATGGCTTTAGCTGTTATTACTATTATTATTACTTTAGTTATTTTATTACCATTAGAATTCTTAACTAAAAGTAAAAAACAAAAAGGAAGATATTAATATGAAAATAAAATTGATAAACATCTCTAAAAGCTATGATAAGACTAAGGTTTTAGAAAATTTAAACTTAGAAATAGATGATAATAGTTTAACAACATTATTAGGATTTTCTGGATGTGGTAAAACAACATTATTAAGAATTATTGCTGGATTAGAAGTTGCTGATAGTGGTGAAATCTATTTTGGGGATAAGTTAGTTTTTTCTAAAGAAAAGAAAATTAATTTAAGCCCAATAGAAAGAGAAATTGGTTTTGTCTTTCAGGATTTTGCTTTATGGCCTAATATGACTAGCTTAAAAAATGTTGAGTTTCCACTACAAAATTCATATAAGGATTTAAAATCGCATTTAAGTTTTAAATCATATTTAAGTAAAAACAAAAATAAGTTTAAGGCCTTTTTTAAATATTTTTTCTATCTTAAAGAAAAAGAATTTATTAATAATGTTATATTAAGAAAACAAAATATAAGAAAATCTGCCTTAGATGCTTTAAAAATGGTTCAAATGGAAGATCACGCCAATCAATTACCTAGTGAATTATCAGGTGGACAAAAACAGAGAATCGCTATCGCTAGAGCTATTGTTATTAATCCTAAAGTAATTTTGTTTGATGAACCTTTATCTGCTCTTGATGCAATTTTAAGAGAACAAATGAGAAGCGAAATTAGAGCGTTAGTAAAAAAGTTAAAAATGACTGCCATTTTTGTTACTCATGATCAGCAAGAAGCTATGTCTATTTCAGATAAAATAATTGTTATGAATCAAGGTAAAATTGTTGAGAGTGGAATACCTAGTGTAATATATAAAAATCCTCATACTAAATTTGTTGCTCAATTTATTGGCAAATCATCTTTTATTAATTCTAATGAATTTTTACGTCCTGAAGATATTAAATTAGAAGAATTTCCTAATTCTATATGCGTAGAAGTTAAAATTGTTAATGTTGAATGTTTAGGTGGAAAATATTTAGTTACTGCTAAGGATTTAAAAGGTAAAGATTATATTTTTGAAAGTCTTAGTACTTTTGAAAATAACAGTGCAATAAAAATCTTTTATAATAAAAAAGATCTAAAGAAAGTTGAGGCTTAATAAAATGGATTTAAAAGAAAAATTAATTGATAGTAAAGAAATTTATAAAGGTTATAAACTTAGTCTTAAAATTGATCATTTACAATGCATGAATAATGTAGTCGCTTTAAAAGAAGTAGTTTTAAGAGCTAATGGAATAGCCGTTTTACCAATTTTAAATAATGGTAATGTTTTACTAGAAAAAGAGTATCGTCACCCTTTTAATGATGTTTTAATAGCTTGCCCAGCTGGTAAATTAGATAAAGGAGAAACATTTTTAGAAGGGGCAAAAAGAGAATTAGAAGAAGAAACAGGATACAAAGCTGAAAAGTTTATTAAAATAGCAGAGATTTATCCTGCTCCAGCTTATTCTACTGAAGTATGTACTTTATATTTAGCAAAGGATTTAACTTTAGGGGTTAAACATGAAGATAAAGATGAATTTATTGAAACTTTTGAAGTTAGTTTAAAAGAATTTAAAGAATTGGTAGATAATGGTCAAATTAAAGATGGAAAAACTGTTTTTATAAAAACATGGATGGAAAAAGAAGGATACTTTAATTAATTTTTCGTATAGATTTTAATTGTTTTTATAAGGCTCTCTTTTGTTTTAAAAGAGAGCTTTTATTTATAAAATAAAAAGCGCTGGAGAATTATATCCAACGCTAATAGATTAAATTAATTTAATTTTTAATTAGAATAATTTATAAGTAGCTAAGGTTCCACTTACTTCATTACTGGTAACTAAATAATCTTGGTTATTATTAGTGAAAGTGAGTAAACCTTCAATAGAAACATCATCTTCAATATCACTGTTAAAACTACGAGAATTAATATAGTTATCAAAGCTAACGTTACTTAAATCAGTGATGTTAAAAATCATTACACCAGAGATTCTTTCTAAAGCAACTAAAGCGTAGTCTTTATTATTCTTGGAATAATAAATGATGTTTTCTGGTTCAGGGCCTTTTTTAGTGGTTCTGCTTTCTAATTCGATATCATCATTTGAACAATTAAAGTAATTAGGTAAATATTGGTTAGTATATTTTTCTAAACTATCTTGAGAATCATAAACTTCAGTAAGGCTGTTATTTTCTACTTTGAAAATAGTAAATGAACGTGAACCGAAAACATATTGAGCATTAGCATTATCTTTTAAACCATCATAGTCATCTTTTAATAGAACTTTAACTTTTTTAGCTTCAATACCATCATTGCTAGTTAAGGTTGCTTTATCTTCGTTACTATATTCACCCCATTCACGACTATCACCTTCATTAGCAGTCATGATATAAGTTTGATTATCTTTTGTGAATGATGAAATACCATCAGGCATTCTTAAAGAGAAAACATTATTGTAGTTTTTAGGTGAGTAGGTATTATCATCTTTGTTTAAGTCTATTTTAACTTTTGAATAATCTTGGAAACCAAGTGAAAAGACATTTGTAATAGTTTTAGTTGCTAAATCAACTTCAGCAATAGCATTATTTTCTTGTAAAGAAATATAGGCTTTAGTATCAGTTACACTTACATATTCTGGTTCTAAATCTTTGCTTGGTAAAGAATTCTTTTTAAGAATTACATTGTTTTTAACAAGTTCATCTCTTTTACTATCAAAGCTAGTAAAGTCTAAGATTTTTGATTCATAAGAAATCGCATCAATAACACTAATACTACCTTGAGGGTCGATAGCATTGTTGCTATAACCATTTCTTGGTTCACCTTCATCTGCAGTAATTATTAATTTGTTATCATTAGAGAATTTTAAAGAATCTGAACCAATACCGGTATCTACTAATTTTAAAAGAGTTAAGCTACCATCAGTATTACCTTGGAAAATAGCTACTTTACTTTTTTTGGTAAAGTCTTTACTTTGAATAGTAACAGCAACTTTATTATCTGTTGAAGCACTAACGCTTGATAAGTCACCATATTCAAAATTTTTGTCTTCTTGTTCTACTAATTTTTTAATATCAATTTCAATTCCTTTTTGGTCTACTACTTTATCAGCTTGTTCTGTTAAATTTTCTTGATCTTGTAATACACCTGTTAAGACACCTTTAACACCATTAACAGCATAGCAAAATTTGTTTACAGGGTTATAAGCAACAATTTCTTCACTTCCACCATCTTTGCTTTTGGCTTTGGAATTGTATCTTGCTACTTGTTCAACTTTTAAGCTAGCATTTTCATTATTAAAACCAGTATATTTTTTAGTACTTGTTACTAAAGAATCATCATAAGGATAAGTGTCTTCTGTTTTGCCTTCTTTTTCACCTTTAGAGTTAGTGGCTTTCATATCATTAGTTAAGCTAGCAGCATCAGAATAATTAACTACAACTAAGTCGTTTTTATTATTATCACTATCTTCTAAAGAATTTCTCATGAAGCCTTTCTTTTTAGAGAAAATTGAAGGGAAATCTTTTTCATAAAGAAGAGGAACTTCATTGCTTTCTGGTTCTTCAGAGTGATCATTACTAGCAACACCAACTAAGTCAACTAAATTAGGAATATTTAAAGTAGTACTATCACCAGATAAAGTGCCATCTAAAAGAGTTTGGCTACTAGTTAATGCTAAGGTGAAGCCTTTATTGGATAAAGTAAAATTATCTAAAGTTAAATCAGCTTGAGGTAAAGTATAAACTACTTTAGTAGCATCTTCGCTTGCTTTACCAGCAATTAAGAAATATGAATTTGGTTTAATTTCACCACTTAAGTCAAACTTAGTAAAAGCAGTAACATTATCAAGTTTAGGTGGTAAATATTGTAAAGAATAGGAGCTTAAATTAATAGTTGTATCAGTAGGATTGTATAATTCAACAAAATAGCTACTTACATAATTATTAGTAGCGGCTTTTGTAATAATAAGGTGTTTATTTTTTTCAGCAGCAGAAGAACTAGTTGAACTAGAGGAACTAGAACTAGTTGAGCTTGAAACTACTTCGCTTAGTTTACTAGAAGAATCTAAGCTAGAAGAAGTAGAACTATTATTATTGCTACAACCTATAAGAGGGAATAAGAAGGCGACTAAAAGACAATATTTTGATTTTTTCATGTAAAATCCTCCAAAAAAAGTGTAATTGAATAGATACATAAATAACAATTGAATGCACATATTTTTTACAAAACATTTACAATATTTTAAGATTGTAAAAAATGTAAATAAAAGGACTGATTTTATAAAAATATTAAATAAAAGCCATATATTACCAATTAAACTTGTTATTTTTTAATATATAAATATTATTAAAAATTCAGTAGGATTTTAATGTTAATTAATAACATAAAAAGCACACAAAATTTATTAATTAATTATAAATTTTTTAACATATTTTTTGAGATAGTTAATAAGCTAATTAATTATTGTAAAGGCTTACATTTAGTGTTATATTAGGGTATAACTTAGCTAAGTTATCAGCATGAAAAAAGGAAATGAAACATGAAAAAAAGTAATTTATTAAGCTTAGCTTTTATTTTGACTTTATCTTTTAGCTTAGCAAGTTGTAATCCTAGTTCAGAGTCTAACAGTTCTAGTAATAGTGAGAAAATGAGTTCAAGTTCTAGTACAAGTGTAAGTCAAAGTTCTAATAGTCAAAGCGAAACAAAAATCACTAAAATTAATTATTTTGGTGAAGATATCACTTTAGATGAACATCATATTTTAGTAGATTCTTCTTTAGAATCTAGTAAATTAAACGATTTTGTTTATAACGATCTAGTTGAAGCTAGCAAACATTTAGTTGCTGGGGCTTCTTATGATGAGCCAACAATTATTTATTTAGCTAAGGGTGTCTATTGGGTAGATGATAAAGATGCAGAAGAAGATACCATTGGTTCTAATATGCATGGTTTAGAATTAAAACAAGATTTTGTAAGAATTTATGGTTTAGATAAAGATGCTAGTAAGACTATTATTGCTGGTAATAGAGGTAATAGAGAAGGATCTACTGGAAACTGGAATGTTATGGGTGTTTCTAATGGGTTTGTCGCTAAGGATTTAACTATTGGAAATTATGTTAATTTGGATTTAGTTTATCCTGATAATCCTAGTTTAAATGTTCCAGCGAGAAATTCTACATCTATAACACAAGGTCAAACAGTAAGTAATATTGGTACTAATTCTGATAAGTGGCAATTTAATAATGTTAGGTTTATCTCTCGTCTAAATTGTATTCCAGGTGGTGCAGATAGATTTTATTTTAAAGATTGTCATATTGAATGTACTGATGATGCTATTCAACCAGGTAATCATGTAGTATATGAAAATTGTGATTTTGATTTTTATGGTAAACACCCAATGTGGGGCTCAAATTCACAAAATATAGCATTCTTAGGCTGTACCTTTAGAGGAAAAGGAGATGCAAATTCAAAGTTTTATTTTTCTAAGGATCCTACTAATTTAGCTCTTATTGATTGTAAATTTGAAGATGATTTCGAAGGTGGTATTACTTGGTGTAACACTTTAGATCGTCATCCTGAAGTTAAAAATTATGTATATAATTCTACTTATAAAGATTTAGATGTTGTTATTGGTGCTGATGGTTTTAATAATACAATTACTTTAAAAGAAACTGATGTTGCCTTAAAAGCATTTAAAGTCGGAGATACTTATAATTCTTATAATTTATTAAAAGGAAGTGATAATTGGGATCCTAATAATGTAAAAGATTTAGTATCTAATAATATTGATTTACCATATCGTGCAACTTTAGAAGTAAAAAATGGCTTATTAGGTGCTGATGGTAAATTAGTAGAAGGTCAACAAACTACTTTAGTTCCAACTTTTATTTCTTCTTCTACAGATTTGACAAATGTTAAATACAAAGTAGAATTAGCAGAGAATTCTAACTTTACTTGTACAATTAATGAAGATAATACTTTAAATGTTAAAGTTAAGGATAAAATAGGTTTAGAAGAAGTTACTGATTATGTAGAAATTCAATCAGAATCTAATTTACATGCTGTAATGTATTTTAATTTAACTCCTGCTAAAAGAACTGCTCCTACTTTAGAAAGTGGTGCTTCATTAGAAATTAGTGATGGTAAAGCAAATTTAAATTATTCTTTAGATTTTAATAATGAAGATTTAAAAGATAATTCTCTTATTGAATTTTATCGTTCTAATGATAATAAATTAGATAATGATGACGTTAAGGTTGCTACAACTCGTTTAAATAAACCATTTAAATCATATACATTAACTAATGGTGATATTGGTAAATATATTATTGCAACTATTGCTACTAAATCTAATTTATCTGATCTTAATAGTGAAGTTAAAACTTTTGTAACTAACAGCACTATTACTAATGAACAAGTTACTTCATCTAGCACTATTTTAGATTTTAATAGTTTAGAAAATATTGCTTCTAGTAATAAAGTAGTAAGTGAAGATTCTTTTATGTTTGATACTCATATTCCTGCTGATTTACAAAGTGTTTATTATCCAAATAATGCTGATGGATCTGAAAACAAAAACTTTGTTCAATATAAGCAACAAGTTGAAGATTCAAAGACTTCTTTCCCAGATGGGTTTGAATATACTGAAGGGGCTGATGGAGCTTTAGGAAAATATGGTTTTAGTCAAAAAGGTAGAGGGGCTAGAATGCTTTATACTCCTATTAGTTCTAATCAAAATAAGGCTATGGATTTAACAATGAGATTAAATCCTGCTAAATCAGCTGGTCAAGGTTTTGGCTCTGCACATGGTCAATATTTAGATATTTATATTGGATATGATACTACTACATTAAGTGGTTATGGTTTAAGAATTGAAAGAGAAAAAGCATATTCTAATGCTTGCTTATTTGGTTTATATAAGTTTAATAATGATAAAGCTGAATATATTTCAAAGGTTAAAACAACTGTTAATGATGTAGAATACAAAGGTTTATTTGCAGCGGCATATAAAGGAAATGTTGATGTTAGCATTTCTTTAACTGATACTAAATTAACTGCTAGTATTGTTTCAGATAAAGAAAAAGATCCAACTATTACTGATAATGATCATGAAATGTCTGTAACTTTAGAAGCTGATATTACTAATGGTTTACAAAATAAAGGTGGTATTGGTTTTATTAATACTGGTACAACTTCTGTTGGTAATCGTACGACTATTTCTAATTTTAAGATTGAATATAAGTAAATAGTTTGAACACCTTGCTAGAATTAGCAGGGTGTTTTTTTAATTAAAATATTTTATTTAATAAAATATCTTTTCTTCTTGTTTAAAACTAACATGCTATAATTTTTAAGATATAAGGAGTATGTTATGGATTTTAATATTGAGGATTTTGGTGCGGATGTTAAAAATTTAAATAACGCTTGTTACATTCAAGATGCTATTGATTCTTGCTTTAGTAATAAAGGTGGGAGAGTAATAATTCCTGCTGGAAAGACTTATTTTTCTGGGACAATTGTTTTAAAAGATAATGTTGAACTCTATTTTGAAAATGGTGCTTGCTTAAAAGCTAGTAATAATTTTAATGATTTTGATTATTTTAAACGCCATTTGAAATATTCAGATAAATTAGAAACTCCTTCTTATACTAATTGTGATTATAATGGTAAACCTTCTTTATATTTTATTTATGCAAATCAAGCAAAAAATATTAAGATCACTGGTTTTGGTACTATTGATGGTAATGGAATTATATATAAAGGTTTTGAGGATAAATATTTTATTGATGGAAAATTTTATCCACGTATGCCTTTGATTTTCTTAGAAGGGGTTGAAGGTTTAACTATTAAGGATATTACCTTAGCTAATTCTGCTTTTTGGACTCTACATTTAGTCGGTGTAAATGATGGGTTAATTGATGGTATTAGAATTAACAATAGTTTAAAAACTGCAAATTGTGATGGTATTGATCCTGATCATTGTAAAAATTTACGTATTAGTAATTGTTTTATTCATTGTGCCGATGATGCAATTGTTTTTAAAAATACAGCTGCTGAGAAAAAATATGGAAACTGTGAAAATATTTCAGTAACTAATTGTAATATTATTACAACCTCAGCTGGATTCAAATTTGGTACAGAATCTTGTTCTTTGTTTAAAAATATTACTATTACAAACTGTAATATTTTTAATTCTAATAGAGGTATTTCTATTCAATTAAGAGATGAAGGCTCTATTGAAAACATTATATTTTCAAATATTAATATTGATACACGTATTTTTGCTAAACAATACTATTGGGGTTCTTCCGAACCTATTTGCATTACTGCAGTTAAAAGAAAAGAAGATACTAAAATAGGGCATGTTAAAAATATAGTATTTAGAAACATTAATGCCAATTCAGAAAATGGTATCTTAATTTATGGTGAAGATGAGACTAATATTTCAAATATAAGTTTTGATACTGTTAATTTAAGTATTGAAAATAAGTCTAAATGGCCTAAGATATTTAAGGATTTAAGACCATATTATAAATTTGAAATGTTAGAAGATAAGGTTAATGTATTATATTTAAGAAATGCTAAAAATGTTAAATTTATGAATTTTAATTATGAAGTAAATCACAACATGGATGAATTTAAAGGTGAAGACTTTGATTTAAAGAATGCTGAGAATTTTAAGGTGAATTAGTATGGATATTTTAAAAGAAATTAAAATTAGAAGAAGCGTTAGAGAATTTACTAATAAAGAAGTTGAAGAAGACAAAATTAGACTTCTTTTAGAAGCTTTTATGCTAGGCCCTTCAGCAAAAAATGAAAGACCATGGGAATTAATTGTTGTTTCTAATCCTATTTTAAAAGATCAATTAAGTGAAGTGAGCCAGTATGCTAAAGCATGTTTAAAAGCTAATGTTATTATTGTTCCAATTTTGGATATAAATAAAGTTATTACTAGTACCTCATATGCTGAACAAGATATGGCTTTAGCAAGTCAAAATTTACTATTAGAAGCTGTTCATTTAGGTTTAGGTGCTGTTTATTTAGGAGTTTATCCTAATCAAGAAAGAGTTAGAAAAGCTAAGGAATTTTTAAACATTAAAGATGATACTAAGTTTCCTTTTTGTTTTATTTGTGTAGGCTATCCTAGCTTAGAAAATGCTAATAGTGAATTAAATGAAAGAATTGATTTTTCAAGAGTGAAATTTATTAAATAATAAAATTATAAAAATATAGTTTTAGAATGATGGGTATTCTTTATCATGTAATACTGCATTAAGTAAAACAGTTAAAATATTAATAGCACGAGAGGTCTTTTTTGCGTCATCTTCATTATAAATGATTGTATCAGCATAGAATTGTGTAGGTTTTACAAATTCATCATACATTGGTTTAACAGTGGAAAAATATTGATCAATAATAAAGTCATAAGGACGATTAGTTCTTTCTGAATGGTCTCGTATTAGACGTCTTAAAAATCTTTTTTCTGGAGAGGCAGCCACAAATATTTTTAAATCAGCCATTTTTCTTAATTTTGAATTCTCTAATGCCATAATTCCTTCAAAAATTACAACATTTTTAGGTTTTACTACTTCAGTTTTGTTGGTTCTAGTTAAGATATTGAAATCATAAACTGGTTTATTTATTGATTCACCTACTTTTAATTTTGAAATTTGTTCTAAAATTAGAGGCCAATCAAAGGCTGAGGGATGGTCGAAATTTTCTTTTTTTCTTTCTTCAATAGAAAGGTTTGAAATATCTTTATAATAATCATCAAAAGAAATGAATGTAAAATTTTCTCTTCCTAATTTCTTTAATGCTTCTTTTGTAATAAAGGTTTTTCCAGAAGAGGAACCACCTCCGATTAATACTATTTTTGGCATAATTTTAAACCCCTTTAAAAGTGTATATTTTAAATAATATATTTTCAATATATTTATTAAGGATATTACTTTTTAGTTACTTTAGTTTTAAAAAGGTGTGTTTATTTAATTATTGTTTTTTATTTTTAAAGTTAAATACATTATAATATTGGTTATGAACAAAAATTTTATTTTACAAAATACTTTTAATATCAAGTACCCACAATGTATTTTAAAAGTATATAAACACCTAAAGACAAATTGTTTAATTTATTTTTATAAAACTAAAAGCAAAAAGATGATTGCTAACATTACTGTTAATACTCCAAATTATGATAAATCAGCATGTATTAGTTTTATTCCTTTAGTTCTAAATGAAGGAAGTAAGAAGTATCCATATAGTGATGTTTTTAATAATGTTAGTTATAGAACAGCATTGATTTTTAAAAAAGATGAAATTTTTAATAATCAAACACATTATAGTTTTGCTACTTATAATAAAGCTTCTTTTAATATATTTTTAGATGTTTTATTAGATACTTTATTTAATCCTCTTTTTTCAAAAAATGCTTATTATTGTTACGCTTTAAGAAGAATAATGACTTTCAATTTTGATACTTTACAAATAGATAGCCCATTATATTTTGCCGCAGTTGATAATGAATATAATGCTGATTTTGTAATGAAAAAAGCTATACATGAATTTAATTTTAAAAATACTTCTTTAGAATTAATTAATGATTATAGTGTTGAAGGATTTTTAAATTCGACTTATGAAAAAACTTTAGCAACATATAAAAAATTTTATCAACCTAGCAACATGATACTTTCTTTTTATGGCGATTTAGATATTGATAATTTACTAGATTATTTAGATAAAGAATATTTGAGTAAATATGGTTTAGGACAAAATTATTTTGATAATTTATCTGAGCACTTTAAATTGCTAGAAAGCAAAAAAGAATTTGTTAAATATCCTTCAAATAGAGTTAAAAATATTTTTGCTAGTTCATTTTCTATGGTTTTGGATCCACATAAATTCAGTAAATTTGATGTAGAAATATGTAAAATTTTGTTACCTTTAATTATTAATAAGGCTGGTTTATATTCTTCTATGTTACATAAAAATGCTTATTTAGATAGAAGTGATGTAAAACAAAAAGAAATTTTTACTAAATGTGAAATTTATTTTTCTCAAACATATCCTTGTGTTTTTTCATTAAATTGTTTTAAAAATACAAAATATAACTTTGACTCTAATAAAGAAATTAATCATTTATATAAATTTTTAAACAATTATTTTCCATCTAAAGAAGATTTAGATGATTTTAGATTTGAAATTAAGAAAAAAATCTTAAATATCGAAAGTAATGAATATAGTGATTTTGATGTTGGTGAATTAAAGATGATGATTAATTTTGCCGGAGAGAAAAATCTTAAAGACTCTTATTATTTTAATGTTGTAAAAAATTTAATGTCATTCCTGAGATTTAGTAATTTAGAACTAATTGCATTTATTAAATTGATATTTAAAGAAGTTTCAGAAAATTTTAAGAGATCATGTATTTTTATAGATTATATTCCTTCTTTATCAATTGCAGATGAAAGAGAAGAAGAATTAAATAAAAAAATACAAGAATATCAAAATAGTTTAACAATAAGTCAAACTGAAAATATTATTAAAGATAATATAAGCTTTTTAAATTATTCTAAAAATTACGAAAAAAGAATAGAAAAAACCAATTATCCTTCTGTTGAGATTAAAGATTTAAATGATGATTTACTCTTTTTAAAATCTAAGAAACTTGAAAGGGGATTTAATTTTTATCATTTTAATATTGAAAATAAGAAGACATGTTATTTTTCTTTAATTTTTGATCTTCATGATCTTGATGTTGATAGTATACATGTTTTATCTCTTTTTACTTCTATTTTTGATAAGTTACCTAATTGTAGTCATTCTTCATTAAGTTCAAATAAGTTAAGTAAATACGCTTTAAAATATAATTTTGAAGCTTTATCTTCTTCTAATGATCGTTTTAAAAAGATGTATAAATTCCTTTCTTTACATTTTACTTGCTTTGTTGATGATTTTCCAAAGTTAATAAAGATTATAAGTAATCTAATGTTTAATCCGTATTTGGAAAAGCATAATTTAGAATTATTAATACATATAGCGCTTTTACATGCAAAACATAAGTTACTTGATACTTCTCTTTATTGTTCTATTCGCTCTAGTAGTTTAGCTGATGATGAGTTTTCTTTAAATGAGCATTTTTATGGCTTTTCTTATATTAATTATTTACAAGATTTGTCAGATAATTTTGATAGTGTTTATCCAAAATTAATAAATGATATTCAAAATATTATTAAAAAAGTTTTCTCTTTTAAGAGATTTAATTTTAGTTTACTTTCTAATGAAAGAAATATTAATAGGATTGAAAATAATTTAAGGGAAAATATTGTTTCTAAATTAAATAAAATTGAAATTCAAGATCCTATTTTTTATTCATTAAAATATCAAAGAAATGAAGCTTTTATTAGCAATCAAGTTAAAAATAATACTGTTTCAGTTTCTTTTAAATTAGGAGATTCTGAAATTAAAGAAATGAGGGATGATTTAGTTCAAATTCTTTTAATGAACAAAATTTATGATGATGGGCAAAATGAGGGAATTAATTATCATATATTTTTAAATATTTTTGATTTACAATTAGTTAATATTAATGTTTACCTTGCAGAAAATTATAGTAAATCTCGCGATAAAATAATTTATTTTGGTGACTATTTAAATAGATTAGTTTTTACAGAAAAAGATTTATTTTTAGCAAAAATAGAAGATTACAGTGATAGTTACCAGGATCCTTCTTTAGACTTTATTTCTTATGCTGCTTTCTTTAGGGCTTATGTTAATTATAATGAAAGTGATGTTTTAAAATTTAGAAAAGATATGTTAGATACAAGTTTAGAAGATGTTTCTAGTTATATTGCTAAAATTTCTTCTAAGGTAAAAGAATGTTCTTTAGTTGCTTTTTCTAATCCTGATTTTGTTAAAGGGACTTTAGATAGTTTTACTTCTGTAACTGAAATAAAGTTAGATTATGAATAAATTATTTATAAGATTGTATCAAAAGATTCTTTTTGTATCAGGACTTTTTTTAAAATATAAAAAAAGCAAAATATATAGTGGGCAAAATAAATATTTAAATCTTGCAAATGATATTAAAAATGAAAGATTATTAATAGTAACAGGTAAGCATATTAATGGCCTTGGTCTTTTAAATGAACTTAAAAATAATTTAGATGAGAAGAAAATATTTTATAAGATTTTTGACCAAACTTCTTCAAATCCAGATGAGCAAGAAGTTTATTTAGCTTTAAATATTTATAAAGAAAATAATTTAACAGCAATTTTAGCTTTTGGTGGAGGTTCATGTTTAGATTTAGCAAAAGCTTGTTGTTGCTTAACTAATAATAAAAATAAAAAACTTAGTGATTTAAAGGGACTTTTTAAGGTGAGAGGTAAATTACCATTATTAATAGGAATACCAACTACAGCTGGTACAGGTTCAGAAGTTACTATTGCTAGTGTTATTTCTAATCATCAAAAGAAAGAAAAATATGCAATTCTCTCTCCTAAATTAATATGCGATAAGGTTCTATTTGATCCATATTTACTTACTAAATCTCCTAGAAAAGTAATAGCTTACGCCGGTATTGATGCCTTAACTCATGCTTTAGAGGCTTATTTTAATAAAGCTAATACTCCATTTAGAATTAGAAAAGAAAAACAAGCTATTGATTTAATCTTTAAAAATTTAGTTAAAGCTTATAAGGAAGAAAATAATTTAGAATATTTAGAGAAAATGTTAAAAGCTAGTTATTTAGCAGGTTTATCTTTTTCAAAAGCTTATGTTGGATATGTGCATGCTTTAGGTCATGCCTTAGGTGCTTATTATAATTTGCCACATGGTTTTTTAATGGGTGTTTTATTAGTAGAGGTTTTAAAAAGCTATGGTTCGTGTTTAGATAGAAAAATTGATAAATTATCTAATTCTCTTACCTTATTTAATCCTAATTCTTCTTTAATAAATAAAAGACAAAAGTTTTTTACATATTTAGAATTCTTAAAAGATGATCTAGATTTACCTGATTCTTTACATGGTATTTTAAAAGAAAAAGATATAAAAAAATTAGTTAATATGGCTTACAAGGAAGCCATTCCTTTATATCCTGTTCCTAAATTATTAAGTAAAGATGATTTAGAAAAAATCTTATATAAATTACTTTAAAAATTAATAATTCCCAAACCAGAAAGAAGAATTTTGATGCTGATTAAAATAAGAATAAATCCACCCAAAATTTTTGCTAATTCAAAATGACCTTTTAAAATTTTAGATAATTGTTTGCCTAAAAATACTCCTATAATACAAAAAACAAAAGTAATAAATATAATAATTGAAATATCTATATAAATGTTTAAATTAGAGTCTTCCTGTAGAGTTAAACCAACTACAAGGGCATCTATTGCTGTAGCAATGGCTTGAAGTGTTATTGTAAGAAAATTAAAGCTTTTTATTTTTAATTCAGGTTCTATTTTTTCTTTATATTCTTTTATCGAGTCAAAAATCATTTTTCCACCAATAAATAATAAAATTGCAAAAGAAATATAATGATCATATGAATCAATATAATTTAGAAATGTTGAGCCAATATAATGTCCAATTAAGGGCATTAATCCTTGGAAAAGAGAAAACATTAAAGGAATAATAAGTAATTTTAATTTGGAAATTTTAGTAAAAGATAAGCCATCGATTATAGAAACAGTAAAAGCGTCCATCGCTAAGGAAATTCCTAATAAAATTACATAAATATAATTTGTCATAAGCTTAATAATTATAAAGAAATAGTTTAAAGTTAGTGAGAGAAAACAAAGAAAAAGAGACTTAAATTAATAAGTCTCTTTTTGGAGGGTAATTTATTAATGAGGATTAATAATTAAGATTAAATAGCAGCAAAGGAAGCAATAAAGATAAGCGCAGAAACTGAATCTACAGTAAATTCATATGTTCCTGCTTCAGGAATACTAATATTTACTGCTGTTAAAGTTTTTTCTCCACCTAATGGTAAAGCAGTGGTTTCATAAGTAAATTCAGCTTCACCAGCTTTTTTATGACCAAGTTTAGGAGCAACAGCTGAATCACTAGACAGAGCATAGAAAGAAAGAGTTCCTTGTCCACTAGCTTCAAATTTTAAGGTTTTACCAGCAGCTAAATTAAAGCAGTCATTAAGTAAAGCATTAGTATAACCTTCTAAAGTATAACCAGTTAAAGTTCTTTGACCTTTATATTCTATATCACCATTAATAGTGAAGTTTCCAACTTTTTGATCAGTATAAGTGCCTGGTAATAATTCATATGGAGTTAAAACATTTGAATCTGTAATAGCAGGGGTTACAACTGGAGCTTCAGTAGTAGTTCCTTCAGTATAAGTAACTTCTAGTGTTTGTATAGAAGTATTTTGATTAGAAAGAATTAAGTATGTTCCAGCTTTTGGTAAAATAAATTCAATATCTTCATAAGAAGGACTGACAGTATGAGCACTTAAATAATTAAATTCAGCAGTTTCTCCAACTTCGCCACCAGTTAATTCAGCTAAGAATAATCTAGTGAAATTTTTACTACTACCAGATTTAGCAGAAATAGAAACCTTACCACTACCAGTAACAGTAAATTCAATAACAGCTTTTGATTTTTTAACATCAGAAGTTGCATCAGTTTTAATTCTTTTACCTGGTTCAGTAGACATTGTATGAATTTTAAAGAAACCATCAGCGGCTGTAAAATCAGCTTTACTAACCACAGGTAATGTAGTCATATCAATAGATTTTGTGATAGAAGTTGAAGTGGTTTCGGAACTAGTTGGGGCTGGAGCAGCAGATTCAGAACTTACTGGAACGACTGTAGTAACAGAATCAGAGCTAGTTTCGCTTTGCTTTTCAGAAGTTGAAACTTCAGTTACAGTTGAATCTGAAGTTGAAGTACATGAAGCAAGGCCAAGTACTAATAAAAATAAGGGAATAATTTTTTTAATTTTCATAAAAGTTTCCTTTCGCTTTATTGTAAGTAATCGCTTACATAGATTTAATATAATATAAAACATAAAAAATAATAAAGACTTTTAGCGGCTTTTTGTGCGGTCCGCACAAATGTTATTTAGATAACTAATTATTTTAAGTGTAAGGGCATTCATTTTGATAAAATTAAAATTGTATAGATAGGAAGTGTTTTATATGAAAAAAAGTAAATTGTTATTTATCGCTTTAATTCTACCTTTATTGTATGGGTGTAATACACAAAATTCATCTAATAGTGAAAATATTGTTACTAGTACTTCAGTTGAAGAAAATAATAATGGACTAAATGTGATTTATGTTTCACCTAAAGGGGAAGCTACTAATAGTGGAAGTAAAGAATCCCCTTTGGATGCTTTTTCTGCAATGAATAGGTTGAACAAAGGAGGAAGAATCATTCTTTTAGAAGGTACTTATTCTCTTACTTCAACTTTAAGAGTTACTAGAGATAGTGAAAAAAATAGCGGCGTAGGTGTTGCTAGTAAAGAAGAAGAGAGAAAATATATGACTCCAGAGAAAAAAGAAGATGGAACATATGTTGATGTTTTATTTGATTTTTCGCAAATGGCATATGCTTCTTCTAATAGAGGAATTTCTTTAGATTCTGATTATTGGACTGTAGAAGGATTTAAAGTTAAAGGTGCTGGTGATAATGGTATCTATATTGGCGGTAATTACAACATTGTTTCTCAAATGGAAACTTTTGAATGTAGAGATACTGGTCTTCAATTAGGACGTTCTTTTTCTAATTACGAAACTATTGATACTTGGCCTAGTAATAATTTAATTATTAATTGCACTTCTTATGATAATCATGATCCTACTGGTGAGGATTCTGATGGATTTGCCTGCAAATTAACTACAGGTTATAACAATGTTTTTGATGGATGTATTGCTTATAACAATGTTGATGATGGCTGGGATTTATATACTAAAGGTGAATCAGGTCCTATTGGTCCAGTTACTTTAAAAAATTGCGTAGCTTTTAATAATGGTATTACTACTGGTGGTATTGGTACTGCTAATTCTGATGGTAATGGTTTTAAATTAGGTGGTGAATCTATTGCTGTTAATCATACTGTTATTAACTGTGTAGCTTTTAATAATTTAGCTACAGGATTTACTGATAATTCTAATCCAGGAACCATTTATTTTGAAAATTGTACAGCTTTTAATAACGGATCAAGAGATGAAGATGGATATAATTTTTCTACTTGTAGAGATCGAGCCACATCTTTAAATTCATATAAGAATTGTTTATCTTTTTCTATTGGTGAAAAAGTTAATCCTATAACTAAAGAAAAAAATATTAATAATTCAAAAGATGCCTATAAGGGCTCTGCAAGTTATTGTGCTTTCTTTAATTCTTTGTCTTCTTTATATATAGGTAGTATGCAAGAAGTTGATTATGATGTTGAAGCATTAAGAGGTACTTTATTTGAAGATTTAGAAAATCCTTTTGTTTCTATTACTACTCCACAGGAGCAGTCTTTTAAAGGAGAAGCTGTAGAAAATAAAGTTGATATTCATAAAGTTTTAAGAAATAAGGATGGTTCAGTTAATTTAGGTGATTTCTTAAAATTAAAAGATGAATCTAAATTTAAGACTATGGGTGAAAATAATAGCCCTTTAGGTGCTAATTTGCATAATTAAGAGGTGAAATATGAAAAGAATTATTAATTTATTAACAATCGCTACTGCTTTTACATCTATTTTAGGAATTTCTAATAATATTATTCAAAATCAAATTAATAAAAATGATGAAAAAAAAGAAGTAGAAGCTTCTACTCCTATGCAATTAACTGAGGCTTTAAAATTAGTTACTTTTAATATTGATTTAAATAAAATTGTTTCTGACTTTAGATTATTAAAATCTTCTATTTATGACACTTCTATTACTTGGGCTTCTTCTAATACTAATGTTATTAATATTGATGTAAGTAAAAAAGATGATGGTGGTGTAGCTGATATTGTTGCAAGAGTAACTAGATTAGATGTTGATACTAAAGTAAAATTAACAGCTACTGTTACTTATAAAGAAAGAGATCAAGAATATAAAGGTAATAAAGATTTTGAGGTTGTTGTTTTGAAAAAAACAAATCAAGTTGTTTCAGATTTACCATTAAGTTTTGAAGATGATTTTTCAAGTTATAAAACTGGCATTGATTTAGGTAATTACTATAAATGGCAAATTACTAATGGTGAAATGGGAAGTGTTAAAATTGTAGACTCAGTTGGTGATTATAATAACATTGCTAATAATAGGGCTATTGAAATTGATTCTAAAAGACAAGCTTCTAATATTACTTATAAAGCAAAATTAAACGCTAATTCTACTAATATTGGAAAAAAAGGTACTGTTGTTTTAGAAGGATATGTAATGAGTTATGGTGAAACAAATGGAGTAACTTTAGAATTTGGATCTGGAAGTAAAACTGTCGCTAGTTTTGGTTTTAATTCTTCTAATTACCAATATTTTGTTTCAGGTAGTAAAGTTAATGCTACTAAATTTCTTCCTGTTAATGGTGTATGGACTAAGTTTAGAGTAGAAGTTAGATTATCTGGTTATATTATTTTTAAAGTTTTTAATTTTGCTACTAATCAATATGTTGATTTAACTAGCGAAAGTGGAAATTATATTTCAAATGCTGGTGTTTTATCAGGAGCTAAAGGTAATATTGATTCTTTAGTATTAAAAGTAAATACTGGAACAAAAGTTGGTAAAACTTATTTATCTAATTTAAAATTTGATTCTTTTGAAAATCTAGCTCAAGAAACTAGTGTTAATAATCCTAATAGAACTGAAGGTATAGGTTTAATTGAAGGATATAAAAAAGAAGTTTTTACTACTAATAAAAATGATTTAGATGCTATTCCTGATTTTATTGTTCATGATAGATTTAATTCTAATAAAACATATGCTAAAGATATAGATTATACAGTTACTAGTAATAAGCTTGCTGTTAGTTATACAAGTTCAAATTATGAAGTACACAAGATAGAATATACATTCAAATTAAAAGCTACTAATGAAGTGCAAAAGGTTATTCAAACTTTTTATTTAGATAGTGAAGAAAATACTCCTCGTTTAGAAGATTTTAAAGTTTCATACTTAAAAAGCGATTCTAAAGTTGGGGAAGATGGAACTACTATAGATGCAAACAAAGCTCATATGACTATTAGTGGTAATATTTATCGAAGTGATGTAAGTTTATCATATTTGATATTACCTGTTAATAGTGATGAGCCTAAGGTTGAACAAATTAAAAATGGCTCATCTAATGCTATAGGTCATCAAACTATTGATTTAAGTAATAATCTTTCTACTTTTTTCAGTTTTGATACTATTCAAGTTCCTGATATTAATCAAGAATATGATGTTTATGCTGTCTTAAGTAATAGCTATGGTGATTCTTCTATTTATAAAGCTTTAAAGATTTCTACTGTTATTAATTTATCAACTGTAGAAGATTTATATGATATGACCATAAATATGGATACTAAAGGTTCTAAGTATCGTATTATAAATGATATTGATTGTTCTTCTTTTAACTGGGAATTTGATTCAGCTAAAGTTGTTAAATTTACTGGAGAAATTGATGGTCAAGGTTATACTATTTCTAATTTAACTATTCAATCTACTACAGCTAGAACAGGTTTATTTTCTGAATTTTCTGGAGTAATAAAAAATGTTAAGTTTGAAAATGCTTCAGTAAATGGATTATCAGATGTTGGACTTATTGCTGGATTAATTACTGATGGTGAAATAACTAATGTTGATTTTATAAATCCTAAAATTGAACAAAATACTAATGTTACTGGTGGTGAAGGTTATTTTGGCGTAATCTGTGGTCGTTTTAGAAGCGATGGTAATAGATGTAAATTAACTAATATTAATATTTATAATGCTGAAATAAACGGGCCTAAATACATAGGTTTATTAACTGGTGGTGTAGGTGGCTCTAGTCAGGATGTTGCTATTACAATTGAAAATTTCTTTGGTGAAGGAAGTATTACTACTGAAGGGGCAGCTATTGGATTAATTGGTAGAAATAGAGGTAGTACAACTATTAATAACGCTATTGTTTATCTAGATGTTAAGAATTGCAAAAAAGAAGTTGGAGCTATTGCTGGGCATAATAAAGAAGGCGGAAAATTACAAGTTAAAAATATTGTTACTGACTTAAAAATCGGCATGATTACTCAAGTTACTTATTTTAATAACTTCATTGGTTCTCATGATGCTAACACTTCTTCTTATAATGGTAGTGATGTTTATTATATTAATGAAGATTATTCTTCTTTAGCGGATTCTATTACTCCTACTAAAACTGCCATTTCTTTTGGACGTAGTTTAAATGTGGTAGATAATTATACTCAAATGTGGTGGGAAGAAAATACTTTTATTAGAGACTTTGATACTTCATTTATTTTCTCTTTTAATGAAGAAACTGGAAAACCATATGTCAACATTAAAACAGAAGAAGAAATTAGAGCAAAAATGACTTCTGAATTATTTAAAACATATGTTGATAAGCTTTCTACTACTGATGTTTTATCTAATCGTCATTATTTATATAAAGCTAATCAAGTTTATAAATATTTAAGTGAAGAAGATAAAAACAAAGTTACAACAGAAAAAGCTAAATTTGATCAAGCACTAAAAGAATATAATGAATTATTAGAATTATTAGGATTAATTTTAGATAATGCTTATAGTATTGATAATAGCAATATTGGAGGTAAATAAAATGAAAAAGAATCTTTTAATATTACCATTAATTTTATTAGGTTTAGCTTCTTGTACACCAACTAGTAATAATAGTGAGGAAATAACTAATAATGATTTTGAAAAAGCCTTAAGAAGTGAAATTACTTTTCCAACTTATTCAACAACATATATTGTTAAAAAAGATGGTAAACAAATCATTTATAATTATTTTAATCACATGGTTGATTTAGAAAATAAAATAGAATTTGAATCTGGTTCACAAACAGTCTTTAATTCTATTGATTCTACTGATCCTTTAGGTGTTTCTAAAACTTCAGTAAATAAATATTATACTTCTTCCCATACTTATATTTTAGGAAGTGATGGTAAATATCAAGCAAGTGAAAATACTTCTAAGCGTAATATTGATATATATGCTTTTAAATATAATTTAGAAGGTATTGAACTTACTAAAACTGTAGAGGAACAAAGCAAAGCAGAATTTACTGCTACTGTTAATCAAGATAAATATGCATCATTTTTAAATTTAGAAGATGTTTCAAAAATAAGTAATGTAAATTTGCATGCTGAACTTATTAAGAATACTTCTAATGAAGAAACAAATATTAGATTAAATAAATTTAATATTAACTATGTTCAAAGTGGTTATGAAATTAGTTTAGAGACAGAATTTAATTATTTTAAGAATACTCTTACTTTACCTAAGATTTAATATTTAAGTGCTAATATTATATGATTTAAAATTTTAATCTAATAATTTTTAAGGTTAAAGATTAGATTCATATTAAAAATTAGCACTTTTTATTTTAAAATATTAATAATATGGAAAAAATTTTAGAAATTGAAAATTTAAAGAAAAAATATATTAAAGAAAAGGATTGTGATTGTTACTCAGTTCAGCTTCTTTTAGATGATTCTTTTTTGATATTAGTAAAAAAGTGTAATTATTATGTAAATAATAAAGAGTATTTAAAGGCGCTAGATTATCTTCTTTCTTTTTTGATAACACTAGATGATCCTGTTATTGATTATTCTTCTGAGCAGACTCCTCAGTTATATGCTTTAGTTTCTTATTTAAAGGATATTTTTAATTTATGTGAAAATAAAGAAGAATTTGTAAATAAATTTTTAAATGCGTATATAAGCTTTTCTAACCTTTTTAAAGGTATTTATGAGTCTTTATTAATAGATCCTTTTTTTAATGTAAAGAAATATCAAAAGAAAATTATTCAAATTAAAAAAGATGAATTAAAACAAGTAAGTAGACCACGTGAAAAGGCTAAATTAGAAAAAGAAGTAGAAGATTTAATTAGAAGATGCAGCTTTTAAATTTTCTTGATCTAATTTTTGTAATAATTTTCCTTTAATGAATGTTAAATAAAGACCAATTAAAAGTAAAGTAACAGCAAAGGTCCAAGCTAATGTATCAGCAAAGCATAAACCAATATAAGAGGCGTCGGAAGTAGGATTTTCTTTGTTTATTAAACTTGGTAAGAATTCACATAAAAGAGTACGTCCAATTAATTCACCAATTCCAGCTAAGAAAGGAAATAATGATTTTCCTAAGCCTTGTAATATATTGCGGTATAAAAATAAGAAGCCGAGTATTGGATAAAATGCACAATCTATAAATATGTACATAGAAGCATAGAATTTAACTTTATCATTAATATTTTCAGAACTTAAGAAAATATGAGTATAAGTGCCATTAATTGCAGTTAAAATACCAAGACCACCAAAAATTACATACATTATTAGCATTACTATTGCTGAATCTTTTAAACCACTTTTAATTCTAGAGGTATTATGAGCTCCTAAGTTTTGACCCATATAAGAAAGCATAGCTGTACCTAAAGCGGAAAAAGGAGTCATTAAAAAGTCATTATATTTAGCAGCAACTCCATATCCGTTAATAGCATCTACACCGAAATTATTCATTGATTTTTGTAAAATGATTAAACCTATTGCTAAGATAGAAAATTGCAAAGCCAAAGGTAAACCAAGTTTTAAATGAGCAAAGGCAAATTTGAAATTTAGTTTAAAATCATTTAATTTAAATCTTAAATAAGGATATTTATAAAGAGAATAAATAAATGATGCTAAACCTGCTAGTAATTGAGAAATAACAGTAGCAACTGCTGCTCCAATTACACCCCACTTAAAAGCGACAATAAATAAAATATCTAAGCAAATATTAATAATTGTTGAGGCTATTAAAAATAGAAGAGGGGTTAAAGAATCACCGATACTTCTTAAAACTGAGACCATTAAGTTATAAAAAATTTGTGTAAATAAGCCTAAATAAATAATAAAAATGTATTCTTTTGCTGCGGTGTATGTTTTTGTTCCTTCTACTGAACCTATAAAGTTAAGTAAAAATGGAATGCAGCAAACAGCTACAATTGTTAGTATTATTGAAATTATTAAGCTCATTAAAAGTTGAGCTGCAAATGATTTTCTAACACCTTCTAAGTCATTTTGACCCATTTTTTGAGAAGAAATGGCTGAAAAGCCAGAAGTGCATCCAAAGGCGAATTGTATAACTATAAAAACTAAAGAGTAAGATTGATTAACACCAGCTACAAGCTCTTTTTCTAGGTTGTTTCCTACAATTGCTGCGTCTGATATTGTATAAATTTGTTGAAAAAACAAAGAAAGTAAAATAGGAGTCATAAAAATTAATATGACTTTTAAGGGTCTTCCTTTGGTTAAATCAACTGGTTTAAATAGATTTTTTGTTATTTCTATAAGTTTTTTCACATAGTGATTTTAAAAGATTTATTAGTAGATTTCTACTATTATTTTTTCAATTTAAAAAATAGTATAATTAAAAAGATGAAACTCAATAAAAACTCTTATTCTTTTAGGATTATATTTACTTATCTTCTTGTTAATTTAGCACTTATTTTATTATCTTTAATATTTTTGATTTATCATAATTATTATGTAACAACTTCTTTAGCAATAGGTGCTGTTTTTGGTTTGGCAAATATCTTTTCTTTGTTTAAAACAACTGAGTTAATGAGTAAAGAAAATCCTGGAACCGCTTTTTTACTATTTTTACAAATTTTTAGAATGATTTTGCTACTTTTAGGGCTTGTTTTATCTTTTTTAGTGATATATTTAACAAATGATAGTGGCGATAAAAAGACTTATTTTTATATTCTATTTGCTGCTATACCTTACTTTGTTTTTTTATTAGTTTCTATGCTAATAAGGGAAAAGAATCGAGGTGAATAATATGGACTTGTCACATGTATTAGATTGGAATAGTTCCACTTTTTCTGGTGAGGTTATCACTTCTTTTATTGTAATGATTATTATTGCTATTTTTTCTTTTGTAATTTATTTTGTGTTTAGAAAAGCTGATCCATATAAAAAAGCTAATGGTTTTGTAGCAGTTATTAGTGGATTAGTTGAAATGGTAGAAAACTATACTATTTCTTCTATGGGTAAAAAATGGAAGAATTTTACTGGTTATACTATGGCTTTGGGTCTATATATATTTACTTGCTTTTTTATAGGTATGACTGGTCTCCCAGCGCCTTTAGTTAGCTTAACTATGCCTCTTAGTATTGGCTTAATGACTTTTTTACTTATTCATATTACTGCTATTAGAGCTAAAAAATGGAAGTATTTTAAAAGATATACTGAGCCATTTGCTATTTTCTTACCAGTAAATTTAATTTCTATGTGGGCACCATTGTTATCTATAACTTTGCGTTTGTTTGGTAATGCTATTGCTGGTTATTGTTTATTAACTTTAGCTTATTTCTACTTAGAGAAAGCTTCTAGCTTACTCTTTGGTTTTATTGCAAGTGGGGCTAATCAAATATTCCTCGCTTGGCTTGTTACACCTTGGTTACATCTTTTCTTAGATATGTTTATAGGAGCGATTCAAACTCTAATCTTTACCACGATTACGATGATATGGGTTAGTCAAGAAGATCCTGATGAGGAAGAGGTGTTAACATCTACATCAGTAAAAATTAAGGCATAAGGAGGTGAAATTATGGAAGGTATTCAATACATTGCTGCTGCTATTGCTATGATTGGAAGTATCGGTACTGCTTTTGGTGAAGGTATGATTGTCACTAAAACTATGGATTCTATGGCTAGAAATCCTGAAATGTATTCTAAATTAAGATCCGCGATGATGATAGGTTGCGGTTTAACTGAAACTGCTGCTATTTTCTGCTTTGTTATCGCTATTATGTGCTTAGTTTTATAGGAGGTTAGTATGAGTCAATTCTTTCTTCTTTTCGAAGATAAACCAGATATTACTATTATTGATAAACTAGTTCCTAATCTCTGGGCTTTTATTGCTCAGTTATTAGCGTTTGTTGTCTTGGTTTTGATTGTTTTTAAGTTTGCTTATAAGCCTGTTTCTAATTATATTAGTAAGCAAAAGAATTATATTAATTCTAATTTAGAAGCAGCAAAGAAAGCTAATGAAGAAGCTGAAAAGAAGAATTTAGAAGCGACAACTCGTGTTAATAATTCTAAAAAAGAAGCAAGTGATATATTAGCTAATGTTAAAAAACAAGCACAAGATGATAGAAATAAATATCTTTCAGAATTACAAGTTGAACTTAATAATAAGCGTCAACAATGTGAAAAAGATATTGAAATGCAAAAGAAACAAGCTATCATTGATTCTCAAAAGGAAGTTGTTGATTTAGCTTTAGCTGCTTCTTCTAATTTATTAAAGAAGAAGGTTGATTCTAAGACTGATAAAAAACTAATTCAAGAATTTATTGATTCTATTAATGAGGATAAATAGAAATGGCTAGTGTCGCAGATGCTTATGCTAAGGCTTTATATGAATTGGCTTTAGATTCTAATGATTTTCATCTTTATTTGGATGAGGCAAAAGCTATTAGACAAGTTCTAAAGGATAACCGCCAATTTTTAAATGTCCTTTCTTCTTATTTCATTTCATTTAATGAAAAGGAAAAGATACTTGATGAGGTTTTTAAGGATTTTAATAATACAAAGATTGTTACTTTCTTTAAAGTCGTTACTAAACATAAAAGAGCTTATTTGTTGATTTATATTCTTAAGGAGTTTATTAAACTTGCAGAAACTCATCTTAAGGTTATGTCAGGTAAATGTATTTCTGCAAGGAAGCTTTCTTCTAGTGAGTTAGAAGAAGTTATTATGGCTTTTGAAAAGAGGCTAAAGACTAAAGTTGAATTAGTAAATGTTGTTGATCCTTCATTAATAGGTGGAATTAGGGTTGAATTAAGGGGTAAAATCTTTGATTCTTCTTTAAAAATGCAACTAACTGAAATGCAAGAACAAATATTGAAAGGAGTAAAATAATGGCTTTTAATACAAATGAAGTTTCTGCTCTTATTAAGGAGCAAATTGAGCATTATAATGCAAAAATTGATGCTTCAGATATCGGTAAAATTGTCACTGTTGGTGATGGCATTGCTTCTATTTATGGCTTAGAAAAAGCAATGTTAGGTGAGCTATTAGTTTTCCCACATGATATTTATGGTATGGTTATGAACCTAAATGAAGATTCAGTTGGTGCCTGTTTATTTGGTAATGATCTTTTGATTGAGGAAAATGATATTGTTAAAAGAACTGGAATGGTTGTTCAAGTTCCAGTAGGTGATGGCTTACTTGGTCGTGTTGTTAATGCTTTAGGGCAAGCTGTAGATGGATTAGGTGATATTCCATATACTAAAACTAGACCAGTAGAAAGGATTGCTCCAGGAGTTATGACTAGAAAATCCGTTGATACTCCTTTAGAAACTGGTATTAAAGCTATTGATAATATGATACCTATTGGGCGTGGTCAAAGAGAATTAATTATCGGGGACCGTCAAACTGGAAAAACTGCTCTTGCTATTGATACTATTATTAATCAAAAAGGTAAAAATGTTTTATGTGTCTATGTCGCTATTGGTCAAAAAACTTCTACTGTTGTAAGAGTTGTTGAAAAGCTTAAAGCTTTTGATGCAATGAAATATACAACTGTTGTTTGCGCTAATGCTGCTGAACTAGATCCTTTAAAATATCTTGCCCCATATGCTGGCTGTGCTATGGCTGAAGAGTGGATGGAACAAGGTAAGGATGTTTTAATTGTTTATGATGATTTATCTAAGCATGCAGTTGCTTATCGTACTTTGTCTTTACTTTTAAAAAGAGCTCCAGGTAGAGAAGCTTATCCTGGCGATATTTTCTATATCCATTCTCGTTTACTAGAACGTTCATGTCGTTTATCTAAAGAATATGGTGGTGGTTCAATTACTGCTTTACCTATTATTGAAACTCAAGCAGGGGATATTTCTGCTTATATTCCTACAAATGTTATTTCTATTACTGATGGTCAAATTTTCTTAGTTACTGATTTATTTAATGCAGGTCAAAGACCAGCTATTGATTCTGGATTATCTGTTTCTAGAGTTGGTTCTGCTGCCCAATTTAAGTGTATTAAACAGGTTAGTAAATCATTGAAGATTGAACTTGCTAATTTCCATGAATTACAGGCTTTTTCTCAATTTGGTTCTGATTTAGATGCTCAAACTAAAAAGACTTTAGCTCATGGTGAAGCTTTAATGGAAGTTTTAAAACAAGGTCAATATCAACCAATGTCTTATATAAGACAAGTTATTGAACTTTTTACTGCTAAACAAGGATATTTGGATAGCTTAAAAGTTAGTGATATTCATCCTTTTTTAGATCAACTTTATACTTTTATTGATAAAAATCATCATGAATTAATTAAAGAATTGGAAGATAAAAAAGAAATGTCTGCAGCCTTTACTGTTAATTTAGATAAGGTTGTTAAAGATTTTGTACAGGCTTATAAATAGGATTTTTTATGGCAGAAGATTTAGTTAAAATTAAAAGGAGAATCGCTTCAATTTCCTCAACTAGGAAGATAACTAATGCAATGGAATTAGTTTCTTCAGCTAAGCTTAGGAAAAAGAAGAAAATGATGGAAAATGTTAAAGATTATACTAATATTATTGAATCCATTCTTTTAGACTTACTTACTAAACTAGATGAAAAAGGTAAGTTTCCGCTTTTAAAGTTAACTAAAATTAACGAAAATGCTACTAATGATTTATATGTTTTAGTAAATTCGGATTTAGGGCTTTGTGGTGGTTATAATTACAACTTATTAAAATGCTTAAATGAGCATATTAAAGAAGGAGATACAGTCTTGTTTTTAGGAAGTCATTCTATTAATAAAATTGATCCTTTAAAGTATGTAATTAACACTACTGAAATGAAGACTGTTTCTAATTTTGATTATCGTCAAGCTGGTCATTTATCTACTTTATTAGAACAAGTATATTTAGATGGTAAGTATAAAAATATTTTCTTAGTATATACAAGTTATAAAAACGCATTAACTTTTGTACCTACTTGTGAAAAGATTTTACCTTTAGAGAAGCCCACTTCTCATAATGTAGAAAAATACGATAATAGTTTTGAAGAAAAGTATTTACCAAATAAAGAAGAAGTCTTTGAACTATTAGTTCCTAAATATTTAAATACGATTCTTTTTGAAAAAATATGTGAAGGTCTTGTTTCAGAAGAAGGCGAAAGGCGAAATGCAATGAAAGGCGCTAGTGATAATGCTGATGAATTATTAAAGAATCTTTCATTAAAATACAATAAAGCTAGACAAGGGCAAATCACTTCAGAGATCACAGAAATAGTTTCTGGACGTATTAATGATAATAATTAAGGAGGTTAAGATGAAAAAAACTATTAATAAAGGTTATATAGTACAAGCTGTTGGACCAATTATCGATGTAAGATTTGAAGAAAATGCAATTCCAAAGATTTTAACCGCTTTAGATATTCCTTTAAAAGATAATAAACACTTAGTAGTAGAAGTCTTACAACATATTGGTGATGATATGGTAAGAGGTGTAGCTATGGGTCCTACTGAAGGAATTGTAAGAGGAATGGAAGTTATTGATACTGGTGCTCCTATTTCTGTTCCTGTTGGTGATAAAACTTTAGGAAGAATGTTTAATGTTTTAGGTGAACCAATAGATGAGATGCCTAATTGCTTTAATAATGTTGAACATGATCCTATTCATCGTGAACCACCTTCTTTTAAAGAACAAGCTACTAGTCAAGAAATTTTAGAGACTGGTATTAAAGTTATTGATTTACTTTGCCCTTATGTTAAAGGTGGAAAAATTGGTTTGTTTGGTGGGGCTGGTGTTGGAAAAACTGTTTTAATTCAGGAACTTATTCACAATGTTGCTACTGAACATCATGGTATTTCTGTTTTTGCTGGTGTTGGTGAAAGATCAAGAGAAGGTAATGATCTTTATTATGAAATGCGCAATTCTGGTGTATTAGCTAAAACTGCCTTGGTCTTTGGTCAAATGAATGAACCTCCAGGGGCGAGAATGAGAGTTGCTTTAACTGCTTTAACTATGGCTGAACATTTTAGAGATAAAGAACACCAAGATGTTTTGTTATTTATTGATAATATCTTTAGATTTACTCAAGCTGGTTCAGAAGTTTCTGCTTTGCTTGGAAGAATGCCTTCTGCTGTTGGTTA
>DKCH01000063.1:46618-58735 GCA_002449135.1 Caryophanales bacterium UBA6879
TCAATTACTTCTATTCAAGCAGTATATGTTCCTGCTGATGATATGACTGACCCGGCTCCTGCTACTACTTTCTCTCATCTTGATGCTAAAACTGTTCTTGATAGAGGCTTAGCAAGTTTAGGTATATATCCAGCAGTTGATCCTTTAGAATCTGCATCTAATATTTTGGATCCTTTAGTTATTGGACAAAGACATTATAATGTGGCTAGAGGTGTACAAACTGTTTTACAAAGATATAAAGAATTACAAGATATTATTGCTATTTTGGGTATGGATGAACTTTCTGATGATGATAAAATTATTGTTAATAGAGCAAGAAGAATTAGAAACTTCTTATCTCAGCCATTTTCTGTAGCTTCTTCTTTTATGGGTAATGAAGGTAAGTATGTTAAGTTAGAAGATACTATTAGATCATTTGAAGAGATTTTAACTGGAAAATATGATTCTTATCCTGAATCTGCTTTCTTATATTGTGGCTCTATTGAAGATGTTGAAGCTAAAGCTAAGAAGGATAAATAATGCCAAATAACACTTTTAGAATTGTTGTTTCCTCACCTGATGGAAAAAGCTTAATCGATGATGTTGAAATTTTAAACATGGTTTTAACTGATGGTGCTATTGGTATTTTAAAAGGCTGTGCACCTTTAATTGGAATTATTGCTATTTCACATTTTAATTATGTTAAAAATGGTAAAAGGAAAAACTTTGCTATTTCAGGTGGTATCTTAGATGTTCAAAAGGATAAGGTTCTGATCTTAGCTGAAACATTTGAGTCTGTTGAAGAAATAGATAAAGAAAGAGTACAGGCAAGTAAAAAGCATTGGGAAGAAGTTTTAAAACAACATCCTAGTGATAAAGAGACTTTTGAAAAAGCTGAACTTTCTTTAAAGAAAGCTATTAATAGAATTAGTTTAACTGATGATTAATTTAAAAAAGTAGGTTACCTTTAAGTAAGGGTAATCTATTTTTTATTTAAATTTAAAAAAGTATGTTTCTATGTTATACTTTAATTAGATAGTGAAAGCGTTTACATCATAAGAAAGGAGCGATTATGACTTATACGCCAGATAAAATAAGAAACATTGCAATTGTGGGACATCAAGGAAGCGGAAAAACTTCTTTAGTGGAATCTTTGGCTTATAAAGCTGGATTAATTAGTAAAAAAGGCTCTATTGAAAAGAAGGATACCTTATCTGATTTTTTACCTGATGAGAAGAAAAGACAAATTTCTTTATCTTCATCAATAATTCCTTTGAAATATAAAGAACATAAATTAAATTTGATCGATGTGCCTGGTAATGATGATTTTATTTTTGAAATGATTGGTATTACTAGGTTAGTTAAAGGGGCTATCTTGGTTATTGATGCTTCTAAAGGTGTACAAATAGGAACTATTAAAGCTTTTAATTTATTAAAGAAAAGAGGAGTTCCTATTTTTATTTTTGTTAATAAGATGGATAAGGAAAATATTGATTTTAATGCACTATTAAACTCAATTGAAAATTCTTTGGATCCTAAAAAATGTGTACCATTTACTTATCCAATTGGTAAAGAAAAAACTTTTGATGGCTTTGTTAATGTTGTTGAACTTAAAGCAAGAAAATATAATGGCAAAGAATGTGTTGATGATGTAATTTATGATGATAAAAAACCTTTGATTTTTAAGCTTCATAATCGTTTATGTGAAGCGGTAGCTACTACTGATGATTCATTATTGGAAAAATTCTTTAGTGGGGAAGCTTTAACAAATAATGAAATTAAAAAGGGTTTAAGACAAGGTGTTTTGGAAGGTGAATTATATCCTATTATTGTTGGCTCAGCTTTAAAAGATATAGGTATTAATACTTTACTTACTATGATGGTTGATTATTTACCATCACCACTTGATTTAAAACCTATTACTGCATTTAAAGAAAATGGGGAAGAGGTAAAAATAAAAACAGATATTAATGAGCCTCTTACTTTATCGATTTTTAAAAATATGTATAATCAGTATCAAGGTTTAGTTTCTATTTTTAAGGTTCAATCAGGTGTAGTTAAATTAGGTGATGAATTGTTTTGCCCGAATAATAAAAAGACTTATAAAATTAATTCCTTATTTACTGTGGAAGGAAGTAAGTTAATTCCAGTAACTGAAATAAGTGCAGGGGATCTTGGGGCAACTAACCGCTTAGAAGATATTAAACTTTCAGACACTTTAACTAGTAAGGATTTTTTAGTTTCTTTTAAGAAAGTTAATTATCCAACACCGATTTATTTTAAAGGTATAGTTCCACAAACTAAAAATGATTTGGATAAGTTATTTCCAGCTTTTGAAAAGTTAGCTATTGAAAATCCTACTATTTCCTTAACTAAAAATGAGGATACTAATCAAATATTAATAGGAGGGCAATCTACTACTCAATTGAATTATCTTTTTAGTAAGTTAAAAGATGATTATGGTTTAAAATTTGATATAGAAGATAAAAAAATTTCTTATCGAGAAACTATTACAAAAGCAGGAAAAGCCACCGGTAGATATATTAAACAATCAGGTGGTTCAGGTTATTATGGGGTAGTTGATATGGAATTTATGCCTTCTGATAAAATTGAATTTGTTTCTACTGTTTTCGGTGGACATATTGATAAAGGATATTTTCCTGCAGTAGAAAAAGGATTTTTAGAAGCAATTAAACATGGGGAATTAGTACAGGCACCTGTTATTAAAATTAAAGCTATTTTAAAAGATGGTAAGCAACATAGTGTGGATTCTAATGAAATGGCGTTTAAAAACGCAGCTATATTAGCTTTTAAAGAAGCTTATAAAAATTGTAAACCAATACTTTTAGAACCATATGATCAAATTGTTGTTAGAGTAAATAATGTATATTTAGGAAATGTTTTATCTGATTTAACAAAAAGAAGAGGGCGTATTTTATCAACAGAAGAAGTAGAAAATGGTGATTTAGATATTGTTGCTGTTGTTCCTGAAGCGGAAATATTAGAATATGCTAATGAAATTAAATCTTTAACTAAAGGAACAGGATTCTTTAATTTAACTTTTGAAGATTATGAAGAGGTTCCTTCTATTATTTCTGAAAAAGTTATTAAAAATCATAGTATTTAATTATAAAAATATTGTATTTTTATTAGTTGGATTTAATATAAAAAATGTAATTTTATAATAGTTTTTTATATAAATAAATTAATATATTTTACGATTAAAATTAGCGTTTGTGCCTTAGGCACAAATATGAAAGCGCTTGCTTGATTTTGCATATTTTGCTTATTAAAATTTAAACTGTTAAGGTTTGCTAGCTAATTAGTTTATTTGCTCTTAACACCTGTAATTAGTTAAATAATTACTTTAATTTGTTGATGATTTTATGTATATATACTAATTTGTTCTATTTGTATTTTATATTTTTATAAAATATATTTATTTAATATTTGGCTTAAAATAAAACTTTAAACAGAAAGGAAAATAATTATGCGTTTAAAAAGTTTATTATTACTTCCAGTTGTAGCTTTTTCTCTTTTTTTGAGTGCCTGTAATCAAGCTGGTCCTCAAGGAGAGCAAGGAATTCAAGGTGAACAGGGGATTCAAGGAGAAAACGGAAAAGATGGCAAATCTGCTTATGAATTATATGTTGCAAATCACCCTGAATACACTAAAACAGAAAAAGAATGGTTAGAAGATTTAGCTAATGGTGATTTAGTTACTAAAAAGAATTTAGAAGTTTATGGAAGAGGGTTACTTAATCGAATTGAATTAACTACTATTGTTTCTAAAAATGTTGCTAGAATTGATGTTTCTTATTCTGTAGATAATTGTCAATCTTTTACTAAAATTGATGATGATTTAGTTGATTTAAATAATTCTAGAGCTGCTATTTTAGGTTTAAAGGAAGGAAAATATATAGTTAAAGTTGTTCCTGATAATAAAGAAAATGAAGCGGTAATTATTAGAGATATTCAAGTTAAAGATGTTGATCGTTCTGGTTATGGCTTTTTTAATGCTACAGAGGGCATAGGTGCTTATAATTTAGATGGAACTTTAAAAGAAAATACAAAAGTTGTCTATGTTAGTGAAGAAACTAAAAATACTGTTGAATTTGTAAATGGCGATAAAACATATAAAGGAATTAGTGATATTTTAAGTCATGCAAGTGAGATAACTACTCCATTAAATATTCGTATTAAAGGGAGTATTAATGCTAATCAATTTAAATCAAAAACTTTTCCTATTGTTTATTGGTCTGAGTCAGGTGGTGCTTCTGATAATAAATATGGTACTACTCATCCTAACTTTTTAGATGATCCTTCTGTTTATACTAATGAGTTAGAGAATACTTATGATGATTTATTAGGTCTTACTTCTTCTATTAGGGTTAAATTAACTACTGAACAAATTCAAAAACTCTATGGGGAAAGAGAAAGACAATTAGTAAATATTCAATCTGCTAGCAAATATACTGATTGTGATTCTGGAATGAATATGCTTAATATTAGTAACGCTAAAAATATTACTGTTGAAGGTTTATTTGAGGATGCTGTTATTAACCAGTGGGGAATGTCATTCCAAGCTTGTTCTAGTATTGAGGTTACTAATTTAACTTTTAAAAATTATCCTGAAGATGCTTGTGCTTTTGAAAATAATGATCAAAAAGGTGAAAATGGTGATGTTAATATTTCTTCTCGTTTCTTTTTACATCATACTACCTTTTTACAGGGTAAAAATAATTGGGATTTAACAGAAGAACAGGATAAACATGAAGGTGATGGTTCAAATGATATAAAAGGTATTTCCTATTATACTTCCGCCTATAATAAATTTATTGAATGTCATAAGACTGGTTTAATTGGTGGTGGTAATTCTAACTATACAGCAAATGTTACTTATCATCATAATTTCTATCAAAACTATGCTGATGGGCAACGTATTCCATTAGGGAGAAGAGCTAATGTCCATTTATATAATAATTATTATTTTGGTGGTTTACGTGTAATGGATTTTAGAAATGATGGTTATGGATTTTCTGAAAATAATTTCTTTGAAAATTGTGTTCAACCTTTCTCAGTTGATTATTCTACTGAACCTAATCATGGTGTTATTAAATCATATAATGATATTTTCTATAATTGTGGTCCATTAAATGCTACTAAGGTTCTTCAAGATCGTACAGAAGAAGGTAATCAGTATTTTTCAAAAGAGTATTATAATGCTGAAGCAAGAACAGTTGCTGTTAAAGATGATACTTGGCATACTTATCCATTTAATGGAAAAACAGAAGATGCAAATGGTAATAGTTTAGATTATTCTCATTTTGAAACTGATGCTAGACTTTTCTATTATGATACTGATAAAAAAGCTAGTGATGTTGAAGTTATGTTAAATGCAGAAGATGTTAAAGCTTATTTATTTGAAAATTCTGGTTTAATGTATTCTTTATAAATTTTTTTATAAATTAAGTTAAGATACCTGTAGTTATTTCTATAGGTATCTTTTGCTTAATGTTTAACTTATAAGTTTTTTTAAAAAATGCTTTTTTTTAATTTTATAAAGATGTATACTTTTTATAATTCATTAGGAGGATAAAATGAAAAAGTCTTTATTTACCTTGGTTGCTTTATTATCATTAACACTTGTAGCTTGTAATGATAATAGTAGTTCACTCTTAACATCTAGTATAGGGGAGGTCAGTAGTTCATCTACTAGTTCTATATCTAACTCAGTTAGTAGCATTAGTAGTTCATCTATTAGTTCTATACCTAATTCATCTAGCAGTTCTTTTAGTAGCTCTTCTAGTAGTGAAAAACTAGATCTTATTGTTAAAAATACCGAAACATCTATTAAAGTTGGTGAAACTTTACAGGTTAGTTATGAAGTGGTTGGTGGTGAATCAAGTTCTATCACCTTTACATCTTCTAATACCGATGTTGCTACTGTTTCTGAAACTGGTTTAATTACTGGTATTAAAGAAGGTAATACTGTTATTTCTGTTAAGTTAGAAAATATTACTAAGTCTTTTGAGTTAGAAGTTAAAAAGATTGAAAGTAATGATTTAACTAGTATTTTAAAAACTACTTCTTCTAATGAAATTAAGTCTAATAATACAGGAACATATAAAATTAAAAATAAGTTAGGTGAAGCGACTTATAATTGGTTTATTTATTCTTCAGACACTATAACTACAGTTCTTAATGATAATGGTGTTGAAAGTAAAACTCAGTATTTTAAGACTGGTGATTCAATTGAAAAAATTGATTTAACAACAACATCTATTAGTAAATCTACTGTTGTTTCTTCTAGTTCAGAACTTAGTGATGAAGAGTTTAAATCATATTATTCTTCTTTTACTTTAAATAATATTTCTACTGTTTCTAAATTAGTTTCTAATTATTTAACTGGTTCTTATTTTACTAGTGGTGCCCCTACATTTAGTATTACTCATGGTAGTATTACTAAATATGAAGCTATTAATAAATATGCCAAAGCTTCTGAAAAGAAATATTATGAGAATCTTTTATCTTTCGAAGTTGATGCTAATAGTAATTTAGTTAGCTTTAATTTTACTTGCGATATTTATGGTGAAGATGCTTATGATTTTGCAAATAATAATAAAAAAGCTGATGCTACTAAATCAGATGATTCTTTTTCAGTTGATTCTACTTTAAAATATGATGCAAGAGTAGCAAGTGATGAACATCTTATTAATGAAAGTGATTATCATGTAAAAGATTTTGAAGTTGGTAGTATTGGTTTACATGAGAATAATACTATGTATGTTGGTGAAAAAATCCCATTAGAGATTAAAGTTACTAGCCCTGCTATTTATTTAGCTGAAAATTTCACAATTGATGATAGTACTGATATTAATCCACAAGGTGTTGTCTTATTAACTAAAGACAAAAATCAATATTATATTGAAGCAAGTACTATAGGTACTACTACCATTACTGTTAATTCAGCTTATGGTGTTAGTAAAACAATTACTATTACTGTAAAAGAGGTTCAACCTACTAGTATTGAAATTACTGGTCTTACTTCTTTAAATAGTAAGCAAAAAGCTGAATATAAGGTTAATGTTTTACCTATTAATGCTAAAAATAAAGAGTTTTCTGCAAGCTTTACTGACCAAGAAATGGCTAATTATGCTGATTTACAAGTTGATTTAGATAATTCTAAGTTTATTGTAACTGCTAAAGAAATTAGTGAAGATAAAGATGTTACTATTGAAGTTAAATCCTTAGCTGATGAAAACATTAAAAAGCAAATTACTATTACTATTAAGAAAGCTGTTAGCGGTACAGATAGTATTAAACAATCTTTAGTTGGAAAAACATTTGAAAATTCTACAGCTTCTTTAACTTTTAGAAATGAGACTACTGGTGAAATTACGCTTAAGTCAACTAATAATTATTCATTTAATTGGGATTTAGAAAAGAAGAATGATTCTGATTATAGAATTGTATTTACTAATGTTACAATTGTTGGAACATTAAATAGTTCAATTAAATATACTTTTGATGGTAATGATAAGAGTAATTCTGAATATAATAAAGTTAATTTTAGTTCAAATACACCTTCTCAAGTAAAGGTTTATGTATTGTATAACAAGACAACAAAAATGCTTCAAACTTTAAATATTAAAAAATAAAAGGGGAAATAGATGAATAAAAAATTTTTATCTTTAAGCTTATTATCAATATTAGCTTTAGTTGGTTGTAATAATTCAAATGAATTAACTTCAAATAGTGCTAATATTTCTAATATTACTTCTAGTACTAGTAGTAGTTCTTCTAGTACTTCTAGCAGTGAAAATACAGTTAATGTTGAAGAAGTTATTAGTATTTTAAATAATTATGCTAAGGCTGAATCATATACAGTAGATTCTTTAGAATCTGATGGTAATGATGGCACTATTCAATTACAAGATATTTATACTAAAGACTATATTTCTATTGGCTATGCTAAAGGTGGATATGTAACTTTACCTAGTGTTGATACTGCTAAATATGGTCCTAGTATGGTTTATTCTTTTAAGTATGATACTGATAATCAAGTTCATTTAGGTAAAGCAGTTTCTTATTATGATGATAATGATAATTTATCTAGTGTAAAAAGCTGTAAGGATTTGGATTATTTAAAGCTTTTTAATAATTCTAATTATGCTTTAAAAGCTAGTGATTTTAAGAAAGCTAGTAATCGTATTTATTCTACTGCTGATAATGTATTATATGTTTTAAGCCATTTAATGGGATATGATTCTACTAATACTGATTACAATATTGTTGAAGCTGATTTTTATGTAGAAAATGGGGTATTAACTTTTGAATTATATAAGCAAATTGAAACTGATTATAATTCTACTGAGGTTTTAATTACTGCTACTTTAAATAAGCTTAATCAAACTAGTTCTCAAGTGTTAGCTGATTTTATTGCTTCTTATAAAACACCAACTAATAAAATGAGTGATGATGTAAGACAAAAATTAACGGCTGAAAATGTAGGTTTTAATACTGATATTAGTTATAAAAATAGTTATGGTCAATTCCAATCTTTTGGCTCTACTAAAGTTGTTTCCCATTATGATAGTAATAATCGTGCTAATGATTTAGTCTCATATGATTTTACAGATACTATTAATAATGAAAGTTATTCTTATGTGTTAAAAAGAGATACTGACTTAAAAGGCGCTTTAGATACTTATATTGATGGTAATAATAATGTAAAAACTGAGAAGTTTGATCATTCTGATTTTTATTTTGGTAATGGTATTTTCTTTTTACAAGAAGAAATTGATTTAGATTCTTTTGTTTCTAATACTGATAATGATTTTTCTTATTTAGGTATTAATTATGATAGAATTTATGAATCTATTGCGGCATTAACTGTATTAACTGATTTAAATATTAAAGATATTGTTAGAATGACTGTTACTACTAATGAAAATGGGTTAGTAATTACTGCTGATTTAGATGCTTTCTATTATGGTGAAGATGGTTCAGCTATTGATTTAATTTTAAAGACTACTTCTACTTTAATTACTGATCCTATAGTTAGTCTTCCTTTAGAAGGATATAAAGAAGATGAGGACTCTAAAGCATTAGATACTGATATTAAGAATACTTTTAGTCAATCATTTGTTGCTGATGGACATGGTTTAACTAGTTCAGGTGCTATTGCTGAAACTTTACCTAGTAACACTTATTATTATCAAAAGGATCAATATTTAATTTTTAGAGAAAAGAATAGAGGAAACTATGTTGAAACCATTTATGGTTATAAAAAGATGGATAATGGTTTATTAAAGTTTACTGTTGATAAAAAAGGTAATGTTACTGCAAGTGGTAATATTATTGCTGATAAAACTTTAAGTGACTTTATTCCTTGGACTGCTAAAAGTGTAGTTTTTAATAAGATAGATGAAAAAACTTATGCTTTAAAACCTTATGTTAAGCATGTTGATAAAACTATATTTGGTGGTTCTTCTGTACATGGTTTAGTCGGTTCAACTTTTAGAATTAATATTGATGATAATAATAGAATTGATAATGTTTCTTATCAATATGTTACTAGTGGTTTATTAACTGGTAAGGAAGAATTAAAGTTCTCTTATAAAAATGAAATTGAATTCCCTAGTAGTATTGTTAATAAGGATGGTTTTGACACACTAACAGAAGGTACTAGTGCAATTTATAATTGGACACAAGAAAAAGACACTAATATTGGCAAGATGTTTACTAAAAAATATGGTGATAAAGCTTCTTCTATTCCTTATTTATATGATGCTAATATTTCAGGTAAATGGTTTTTAGGAACTAATTATGATAGTACTGGAGATTTTTGTATTTATAATTCTCAAGATATAACTTCTTATGTTACTAATTATAAAGAATTATTAGTGGAACAAGGATATGTAGAAACTAAAGTTACTATTAGTTCAATTGAATATACTTATTATATTAAGGATAATGTAAGAATTAGATTTGGTGAAAAAGGTGAATATGATTTTTCTAAATATATTTACTTTGGTATAGCTAATTAGATTTAGAACTTATTAATTTAAGATGATTAAGACATATAAAGTGTTTAAAACTTTGTATGTCTTTTTTGATTATTAAAGTCTTGAGTAAATATTGTATGAAACTTAATATTTTGATTTTTCTATTGTATACTTTTAAAGGAAATGGAGATTATATATGAATTTTTATAATGAAATATTAGAACAATTGAAAGATATTCCTAATTATGAAGGAAAACCTGCTGTTGCTTTAGAAACAACAATTATTTCACATGGAATGCCTTATCCACAAAATGTTGAAACTGCTTTAGCTGTTGAGCATGAAATAAGAAAAGTTGGAGCTATTCCTGTAACTATTGGTATTTTAGATGGAAAAATCAAGATAGGAATGAATCCTGATGAAATTGAAACTTTTGGTAAGAAGCAACATGAAATTATGAAAGTCTCACGTCGTGATATTGGCTATTGTTTAGCTAATAAAAGATCTGGTGCTACTACTGTTGCTGCTACTATGATTTTTGCTAATTTAGCACATATTTCAGTTTTTGCTACTGGTGGATTAGGTGGTGTTCATCGTGGGGCAACAACTAGTATGGATGTTTCTGCTGATTTAGAAGAATTTGGAAAATCCCCTGTTAATGTTGTTTGTTCTGGTCCGAAAGCCATTTTAGATATTCCACTTACATTAGAATACTTGGAAACTAAAGGTGTTCCTGTTATTGGTTATGGTACTTCTACTTTACCTTTATTTTATTCACGTGAGTCAAAATATAAATTAGATCAATACTGTGAAACTCCAGAAGAAGTTGCTAATTTAATTCATGTTTATCAAGCTTTGAATTTAAAACAAGGTACTATTATTACTAATCCAATTCCAAAAGAAAATTCTTTAGATGCCACAATGATGGAACAATATATTGAAAAAGCCGTAAACGAATCAATTAAATTAGGAATTAAAGGTAAAGAAATTACTCCTTATTTATTAGCAGAAATCGTTAAGCTTACTAAAGGTAAATCATTAGAAGCTAATATTGCTTTAATAAAAAATAATGCGAAAGTAGCAGCTCAAATTGCTTTAGCACTTTCTAAGAAATAAAACCTAAAATAAGGATATATCATTAGCTTTTGTTATTAAAGGATGCTCTATTTTATTTAAATCAAGTTTGTTATTTAAATAATTTACCGCATCTTTTTTTGTGATGCTTAAAGGCTCTCTAGGAAGATAATCACCTTTTTTTGTTAGTAAGACAAATTCGTTGTTTTGATTATAAAAACCAGTTAAAAAGAAATACGAATTGCTAGTAAAATACTCTTCTTCTTTTAAACGATTATATTCAAAATAGCCATTACATATAAAGATGGCTTTCCTTTGTAAAAAATCATCTTTAAATAATGATTTAGTTAAAACTGTTTCGCTTCTAGCGTTATATATTATCTTATCTAGATTAGTGTATCCAAAATTTAGTTTTTTGATTTTTAATTTTTTATCTTCTAAAACAATAGCGTAAGCTTGTTTATTAAGTGTTATGGTTTCTGGTAATTCTTTTAAATTATCGCTTGAGATTTTTGTTAATAATTCTTGATTTTCTTTTGATGTTATAAATTTTCTACACATTGTATAAATATTATGCTTTATATTTTGTTTTTTGGATTATAAATTTGTTGATAAATTTTGCCTTTTAGGTGTAATCGCTTTCACAATTGACATTGTTTTTTAAAACATTAAAATCATATTGTGAATTGTTAGGATTCTAACAAAAAGGAGAAGAAGTGAAAGATTTGGAACCAAAGGAATTGATTTTTCTAGTTAGGAAAGCAGATAAACTTTTAGAAAGAGAAATTATTAATATTGCTATTGTTAACAACGCACATAGAGGAGCTCAAGGCCTTGTTCTTAAGACTTTAACTAATTTTAAAAATCATGGTGAACGCTGTTATCAAAAGGATTTAGAAAAAGCTTTTGGAATTAGACGTTCTTCTGTCTCAACTATTCTTAATTGCTTAGAAAATGATGGATTTATTAAAAGAGTTGTTGTGGAGAATGATTTACGTGCTAAAGAAATAATTCTTACTGAATTAGGTGAAAAAGAATGCTTAAAGATGGAAAAAT
>DKCH01000063.1:58837-63579 GCA_002449135.1 Caryophanales bacterium UBA6879
AAACATGATAAAGATTTTGATGAAATCAATTAGGGAGTATAAAAAAGATTCAATTATTACAATGATTGTTGTTTTTATTGAATGTATATTAGAAGTAAGTGTTCCATTTATTATGGCTTTAGCTATTGATAAAACTATTGAACATAATAATGGTGATGTTATGCCGTTAGTTTATTATTGTATTGTTTTAATTTCTTTTACTATTTTATGTTTTATTTGCGGTGTTGTGGCTGGTTTTAAAGCTAGTAAGGCTTCTTGTGGTTTTGCTAAGAATTTAAGACAAGATTGTTATTATAAGTTACAAACTTATTCTTTTAAAAATATCGATAAGTTTTCTACTGCTAGTATTGTTACTAGAATTACTACTGATTCTATTAATATTCAAAACGCTTATTTACAAGTAATAAGAACAGGTATTAGAGCACCTATTATGTTAATTTTGGCTTTGATTCTTTCTTTTGTTTCTAATTGGGTTATCGGTATTATTTATTTAATAATGGCTGTTGTTTTAGGAACTATTTTAATCTTTTTAGCTAGCAAAGCTCATCCTTATTTTAATACTGGTGTATTTACTTATGATGATTTAAATAATGTAGTACAAGAAAATTTACAAGGTATTAGAGTAGTTAAGTCTTATGTTAAAGAAGATTTTGAGGATCAAAAATTTGGTCAAATATCAAACAAGATTTTTAGATTATTTTCTTCTGGTGAAAAAATTGTCGCTTTTCAACAACCTGTTGTTCAATTATCTATTTATGGCATTATGATTTGTTTATCTTATTTTGTCACAAGATTTATTGTTGTAAATGGTACTATGACTACTGGTCAATTATCTTCTTCTATTTCTTATGCTTGGATGATTTTAAATACTTTAATAATGATTTCAATGATGTTTGTAACTATTATTATTGCAATGACTTCTATTAAAAGAGTTACTGAAATGCTAAAGGAACAGTCAGATATTACTTCTAAACCTAATGCTATTAAAGAAGTAAAAAATGGTGATGTAGAATTTAAAAATGTTTCTTTTAAATATTCTAGTTCTTCTGAAAAGAAAGTTTTAGATGATATTTCATTTAAAGCAAAATCAGGTCAAACTATTGGTATTTTAGGAGGGACTGGCTCTTCTAAAACTAGTTTAGTTAGTTTGATTGCTCGTTTGTTTGATGCAACTGAAGGTGAAGTTCTAGTTGGTGGAATAAATGTTAAGGATTATGATTTATATTCTTTAAGAGATAAAGTTGCTGTTGTTTTACAAAAAAATACTTTATTTAGTGGAACAATTAAGGAAAATCTTGCATGGGGTAAGGAAGATATGACTGAGCAAGAAATGATTAATGCTTGTAAATTAGCTCAAGCTGATTCTTTTATTGAACAATTTCCTAAAAAATACGATACCTATATTGAAGAAGGAGGAACTAATGTATCTGGTGGTCAAAAACAAAGATTATGTATTGCTAGAGCATTATTAAAGTCACCAAAGATATTAATTTTGGATGATTCTACCTCTGCTGTTGATACCAAGACTGATAAGTTAATTAGAAATGCTTTTAGAGAAAATATTCCAAATGTTACTAAATTTATTGTTGCTCAAAGAATTTCTTCTATTGAGGATGCGGATCAAATAATTATTATGGATGAAGGTAAAATTAACGATATTGGAACTCATGAGGAATTATTAAAAAGAAATGAGATTTATAAAGAAATTTACAACACTCAAAATAATCAAGGAGGTTTAGAAAATGACTAATAATTTATCTAGGAAACAAGCCTCTATTCAAGCTATTAGACGAATTCTTTCTTATGTTTGGAAATATTATAAATTCGCTTTTATTGTAGTTATTCTTTCTATTATTATTTCTGGTGTTATTAGTGCGGTTAATACCTTATTTATTCAACAATTGGTTGATAATTACATTAACCCTATGTTAAGTGATCCAAGCATTATTGATTCTACAATGGCTAAACTAAATAAAGTTTTAATAGTAATGGCTTGTTTATATGTAATAGGTGCTTTATTTACTTATTTATATTTTAGAATTATTGCTATTATTTCCCAAGGAACATTAAAGAAAATTAGAGATGAGATGTTTGCTCATATGGAAAAGCTTCCAATAAGATTCTTTGATACTCATACTCATGGGGATATAATGTCTTATTATACTAATGATGCTGATACTTTAAGAATGTTACTTTCTATGGCTATTCCACAGATTTTAATGTGTTTTGTTACTATTATTTGTACTTTAGTTAGTATGTTTATTCTTAATTGGATTCTTACTTTAGTTGTTATTTTCTTTTCTATTTTTGTTTTACTTATTACTTATTTGGTTGTTAGAAAATCTTCTAAGTACTTTAGAGCACAGCAATTTAATTTAGCTAAAATTACTGGTTATGTAGAAGAATATACTAATGGACAAAAGGTTATTAAAGTATTTAATCATGAAAAGAAAGCTGAAGAAGGCTTTGATAAGATTAATAATGAGCTTTATTTATCTGCTACTAAGGCTAACCAATTTTCTAATATTTTAATGCCAATGGCTAATAACTTAGGTAATTTAGAATATATTTTAGTCGCTTTAGTTGGTGGTATTTTAGCTATTACTAGACCTGATATTATGCAAATTGGTGTTATTATTGCTTTTATTAATTTCACTAAGGCTTTTACAAACCCAATTGGACAAATTGCCCAGATGATGTCTTTTGTTATTAATGCTTTAGCTGGTTGTAATCGTATTTTCGTATTTATAGATGAACCTGTAGAAAAAGATAATGGTTATGTTACTTTAGTTAATGCTACAACTAATGAAAAAGGTGAAATTATTGAATCAGCTCAAAGAACTGGTCAATGGGCTTGGAAACATTATCATAAAGCTACTAATACTACTACTTATGTACCATTAAAGGGTGATATTGTTTTTGAAAATGTTAATTTTGGTTATAACGAAAATAAACAAATTTTATTTGATATTAACTTATATGCTAAACCAGGTCAAAAAGTCGCTTTTGTTGGTGCAACTGGTGCTGGTAAAACTACTATAACTAATTTAATTAATAGATTCTATGATTTGAAATCTGGAAAAATAAGATATGATGGCATTAATATTGAAAAGATTAAAAAAGAAGATTTAAGAAAATCTTTAGGTATGGTTTTACAGGATACTAATTTATTTACTGGAACTATTAAAGATAATATTAAATATGGTAAAGAAGATGCTACAGATGAGGAAGTTATTGCTGCAGCTAAATTAGCCAATGCTGATTCATTTATTAGAATGCTTCCTAATGGTTATGATACTATGGTTTATGCAGGTGGTAATTCCTTGTCTCAAGGACAAAGACAATTAATATCTATTGCTAGAGCAGCAGTTTGCAATCCTCCAGTTATGATCTTAGATGAAGCGACTTCTTCAATTGATACAAGAACAGAAGGATTAGTACAAAAAGGTATGGATGCATTAATGAAAGGAAGAACAGTTTTTGTTATTGCTCATAGATTATCTACTGTTCAAAATTCTGATGTTATTATGGTTTTAGATCATGGTCATATTATAGAAAGAGGAACTCATGAGCAGTTAATAGCTCAAAAAGGTGTCTATTATCAATTGTATACTGGGGCTTTTGAACTTGAATAAACTTATAAAGGGAACAATTATTGTTTCCCTTTTTTATTTACAAAAATATATTTATTTATGGGATAATAAAAAAGGAGCATAAAATGGCTAAAAATAATTCACTTAAAAAAATTTATATTATTGTAGGTACAATCTTATTAATTGCAGGATTAATTTGCGTTACTATTGGACTTTATAGCTTCTTTTCTAGTTTTAATAATGGTACATCACCTAAATTATTTTTCCTTTGTTTTATTGGTGGACCTATCTTCTTTGTCGGTCTTGCTTTTCTTTTGGCTTGTAATTTAAAAAATATAAATCATTATATTTCTAATCAAACTATAGATACTAAAATTGAAATGACTAATAGATATTTAGATGGGACTCAAAAAGAATTGGGTGAAACTGTTTCTTTAATAAAAGATCAGTCAATTATTTGCCCTAATTGTAAGGCATGTAATCCGAAAGGAAGTAAGTATTGTAATAAATGTGGTAGTAAATTAGTTAAGTTATGCCCTAATTGCAATACAGAAAATGAAATTGATTCTCAGTATTGTTCTAACTGTGGTCATAAATTTTAATAAATAAATATTTATATATTATATCTTTATTGTTTTTATAAATGAATAAGATTTGTTTATATGTTAAAATAATTTTGTAAAATATGATTTATTTAGCTTATTCTGCCGATAAAAATTACTTCAAATATGTTTTTATGTCTATTCTTTCAATCTTAAAGACTACTAAAGAATGTTTAAACATAAATATTTTAAGTATGAATATTAAAACATCTAAAAGAGAATTTAAAATTATTAGTAAGGAACAAATTGATTTTTTGAATTATTTTGTTAAAACATATAATATTAATAATAAAGTTACTTTGTTTAATTTAGAATCGATTTTTAATGATTATTTTAAAAATAGTGGAGCTAATATTAATAGTGTTTATTCTCCTTATGCTTTTTTAAGACTTTTTTTAGATAAATTAGATAATATTAACTGTTCTAAAATTTTATATCTTGATTCAGATATTCTAGCTTTAGATGATATTAATAAATTATATTCAATGGATGTTAGTAATTATGAATTTATTGGCACTCAAGATCGTGTAGGTCATTTCTTTTTTGG
>DKCH01000041.1 GCA_002449135.1 Caryophanales bacterium UBA6879
CCAAAAGGTGATCAAGGCGAAACAGGAGCTCAAGGTCCTAAGGGCGATAATGGATTAACAGCTTGGTCTAATACGATCCTTCCATTAGAGTCTGGATATATTACTCCATCTATTGGTAGTGGTTTAGTTGGTGATAAAGTTGTATTTACTTATCATGGTGATGAAATTATTAACAAATGGTATGTTATTGATAATAATGGAAATCAAGCTGTAGATAGTGATAATGAATTAAATACATTTACTACTACAATTGTAGCAGGTGGTTATGTTGTTAGAGTTGATTTTGCAAATACTATTTTTGTTAACTCTGCTAATGATTTAACAGATGCAGAATATTATTCTGATAGAAAGAATATTTTAAAAATAGCAAATGGTGTTGACTTAACAACTGTTAATACTATTGGTGATAAAAATGCTGATATTATTATGCAAAGTAATAATACTGAAAAATCTAGTGTTACAATTGCTCCATCTACAATTATTAAAGGTAAAAATGTCTTAATAGATAATTTATCTTTTACAAGTACTATAAATTCACAAATAGATAAATATTTAAATTTCAATATTGAAAATCTAGAAATTAAAAATACTTTATTTAATGCCACATTTGAAGCTGAAAATGAAATTACAAATTATATTTATTTATCTGGAGAAAGAACTAGAAAAGTTACTTTAGATAATGTTAGTAATAATGAAAGTTGTTTTGATAATGTTAGTAGCTTAATATCCTTAGTTAATGAAGGTAAATTAGAGGAATTTAATATTTTAAATTCAAAATTATATTCCGCCCAAATTTTTGCAATTCAAAGAACCGAAAATAATTTTGTTGCCAATTTAAAAGATAATGAATTTAATTCTTCATCTACACAAGCTCTTATGTTTGCCCAATATAATAAAACTGCTGTTAATGGTACTTTCAATTTAGAAAATAATACATTTATTAATACAAAAAAGAAATTTATTTCTACAATTGAGTTTGGTGCATGGTTTAATGTTAAAAAAGAACCTATTTCTCTTTGTGATTTTAGTGAATATATAATTAATGTAAAAAATCAAACTGTAAATGGTGAAAAAGTAACTAGTTCTTCTAATTTAAAAGCTGGAAGTGTTTATGTTAATACTAATAGTGGAAATTATCATTATTCATTTTCTCCATATGTTATTTGTAAGATGATTTATTCTAATGGAGTTACTCATTTAGGACCTGTTTCAAATAAAGAATATTATCCTACTCAAGTAACTATTGATAATGAAACTATTTCACCTTCAAAAATTGTTAATTTTGATTATACTAAGTTATCAATTGGTTATTATAAAGGTAAACCTTATACTAATTTAATTTTAAATGAAAAAGGTAAATATGTAAGTGGCGAAGAAAATAAAAATTTACCTTCATTTACTAGTGGTAGTGGTAGTGGTACTACTACAGACCCTATAGTTATTAAAAGCCAATATGAATTTAATAATATTTCTATAATAGAAGGTGTTAGTGATCTATGTTTTAAATTAGAAGAAAATGTAAATATTAGTATTTCGAAAGATAAAACATTTGTTGATAAATCAAGCAAAATTGCAAATTTAAGCTTAGATTTAAATGGAAATACTATTGAATGTTCTTCTACAAATGCTACAAATATTTATGAAAATAAATCTTTAACTCTTTCTAATGGTTCAATTAATTTTACTGGTAGGACTGGTGTTAATGCTGATTTAGCTGTATTTTCTAAAGGTAAATTAGTCTTGAAGAAAATGAATATAAAAACCACTGGCACCTTTGCTACAATTTCTGCTAATACAAAAGATGAAAATGAATCATCTAATGGTTTTAATGTATTAATTGAAGATAGTAATATTGAAGCTGCTATATATGGTGTTGCTACTAATGCTTCTATTGCTAAAGATATTTACACTGGTAGTTTAACAATTAAAAATTCAAAAATTAAAGTTACTGATAAAGATTCCTGTGCTTTGTTAGTTAATGTTCCATGTAATACAGTTGTTGAAAATAGTACATTAGAAGGTGGTAGACAAAGTGCTATTGTTAGAGGTGGGGATGTAACTTTTAGAGACTCTACTTTAACCTTAAATGGAACATATGATGGTAAAGATTTGTATTTAGATACTAATTGGGGAGCTGGAAATGAAGTACCTACTTCTTGCTTAGTTGTTGGTAATGGAAATAATGGAACTTATTCAAAATATACTCAAACTGTTACTTTAGTTAATACTAAATTAGTAAATAATGGTAAAAGAGCGATTTATATTCGTGGTAATAGTGAATCTATTAAAGCGACTTTAAATTATGATTCATTATCAATAGTTAATGATAAGGCTATTACTGATGATGATATTATTAGATTTGCTAATAATGAGTCTTGTGTTTCTATTATTAAAAATTAATGTTTATAATTTGAAGTTTTAGCTTGTTAGTGTGATTTTAAAAAAGCTGGCAATGAAATCTATAAGAATAATGGTATAAATTCTTCTAGATTTTGTTCCAGCTTTTTATTAGTTATCTGCTTTTAATTCTAAAATTTCATCTCTAAGTAAAGCAGCTTGTTCAAAATCAAGTTCACTTGCTGCTTTTTTCATGGCTTTTTCTAATTGAGCAATTAATTTAACTTTTTCACTTCTTGTTAATTTTCCTTGAGGCTTATCAATCTTCTTATTAGTAGATATCATTCTTATAGGTTCTACTAAAGGTTTTTGAATTGTCTTAGGAATTATATGATGTTCTATATTGTATTTATTTTGAATTTCTCTTCTTCTATTAGTTTCTTTAATTGTTTCATCCATTGATTTAGTAATAGAATCAGCATACATTAAGACTAAACCATGATCATTTCTTGCTACTCTACCAACAATTTGAATTAATGAACGAGTGGAACGTAAAAACCCTTCTTTATCTGCATCTAAAATTGCAATTAAACTTACTTCAGGAATATCAAGTCCTTCTCTTAATAAATTGATACCTACTAAAACTTGGTAATCACCTTTTCTTAATTTATATATTATTTCAGTTCTTTCCATGGTTTTAATTTCGTGCTGTAAATAAGCGACTTTTAGACCTTTTTGTTTGAAAAAGTCTGTTAAGTTTTCAGCATCATTAATAGTTAAAGTGCATACTAGTGTTCGTTCGTTTTTTTCTATACGTTTATTAATTTCAGTTAATAAATCATAGACAGGATTGTTTTTGTTTGATCTTACTTCAATTTTAGGATCTAGTAAACCAGTAGGTCTAATAATCTGTTCAGCAGAGACACCATGTGCTTCTTTTAATTCCCAGTCACCAGGGGTAGCGGAAGTACATATCATATGATGGACTTTACTAAAGAATTCATCAAATTTTAAAGGTCTATTATCTAAAGCAGAAGGTAGTCTAAATCCGTAATCTACTAAAACTTGTTTTCTTGCTTGATCACCATTATACATTCCAGAAATTTGAGGAATAGTAACATGAGATTCATCTACAAAAATAATATAATCATCACTTAAATAATCTAATAAGCAAAAAGGAGGTTCACCTTTTTTTCTATTTTCAATTTGTCGAGAATAATTTTCAATTCCTCTACAAGTGCCAAATTCTTCTAAAGATTCTAAATCATGTCTAGTTCTTTGATCTAGTCTTTCAGCTTCTAATAGTTTACCTTGCTCATTAAATTCATGTAATCTTTCTTTTAATTCTTCTTTTATTCTAGGTATTGCTTGCTTAATGCGATTATAAGAAGAAGCATGTTCATCAGCAGGGAATACCATACTATATTCTAAGTCTGCTACAAATTCTCCTGTGGTAAGTTTAACTTCTTGAATTTCTTCTATTTTAGAATCCAAGTCTAAATAAATTCTTAGACAATTTTCACCTTGATTATAAGGAGCTATTTCTAACATATCTCCTTGTAAGCGGAAGGTTCCAGGTGTTAAGGACATATTATTTCTTGTATATTGTGCATCAACTAGTCTTGCTTGAATTTCTCTTATATCAATTTTTTCACCACGACGAAAATCAACTGTTAAATTTGAATATTCATCAGGATCAGTTAAACCAAATATTGAAGCTACTGAAGCGACTACTATTGTATCTTTTCTGGATAAAATTGAATTTACTGCTGAAGAACGCATCATTTCGATTTCGTCGTTAATTACGGCTTCTTTTTCTATATATGTATCTGATTTAGGTAAATAAGCTTCTGGACGATAAAAATCAAAGTTAGAGATGAAATATTCAACTCTATTGTTTGGAAATAACTCTTTAAATTCTCCATAAAGTTGTGCTGCAAGTGTTTTATTATGAACTAATACTAAAGCTGGACATTGAGTTTTTTGAATTACATTTGCCATAGTAAAAGTTTTTCCTGTTCCAGTAGCACCTAAAAGAACTTGTACTTTTTTATCATGATTTAAACCATCAACGAGTTTATCAATAGCTTGTGGTTGATCTCCTTTTGGTGAAAAAGGAGAAACTATTTTAAAAGGAATGTATTCTTTTTCTCTCATAAAATTGATTTATATATATCATTAGCTAAATTGTTATAGCCTAAATTATATTTTTCTAAATTTGCATAATAAAGTCTATATACAGTTTTAGAATCATAGTTGCCAGTGACATCTATGTTATTATCTTGTTGAAAATGTGTGACTAAATCAGCATAGGTTGTTTCTGTGTAATTTTTTACTCTTAAAATTGCATTTTTTACTTTTTCTTCTTCTTCATAGGTTAAACGATAGCTATCTTCTAAATAACAATTACTAACAAGATTTGTTCCAAATTTTTCAAAATCATTAATAATATGATCAGGAGTTATTCCAACTTTATGAATAGAGTTGCCCTTTGGAGTATAAATTTTTGAGGTAGTTAATCTTAGTGTTCCACCATTTTGCAAGTTAATAATTGATTGTGCAATACCTTTACCATATGATTTAGATCCGTAAGTGGTAGCTAAATTGTTTTCTATTAAGGCACTAGTAAAAAGTTCAGTAGCACTAGCTGAACCCCCATTGATGATTATTTTAATGTTTTTTATCTTGTCTTTACCAAATTCAGGATCTTGATTTTGATAATATGTTTTAGTAATCTGCTTTTCAGTACCTTCTTGATAAATAATTGATCCTTTTGGTAAAAATAAGCAAGCTAAGTCACTAGCTTGAGAAGTAAACCCACCACCATTATTTCTTAAATCAAAAACAAGATTTTCGTATGTCTTATTTTTAGTTTTCTCTTCTAATATTTTTTTAACAATTATAGCAGGATAGGAAGAATCATTATCACCTAAAAATGATGATATTCTAATACCTAAGGTTTTATCATCTTCATAAACTAAACTAGCAGGAATTTTTGAATAATAACTAGCTTCAGCATTGATATCCAAAAAATTATTGTCTCTAATAATTTTGAATGTTACTTCTTTGTTTTTAGCATTTTCATCAGGATATATTAAATTTGTTAAACTATTTGTAGAGTAGTTTTCAAAGTATTTAAAATCATTTTCATCTTGGAATTTGCTAGCGATAATTATATCGTTTTCTTTAAAACCAGCTTTTTTAAATGAGCCTTCATAAATATCTTTAATAAGTAAACCACCATAGCTAGTATTATTTATAAAAGCGGTGTAGTAGTTATAAGTAAATCCGTATGCTCCAGAACCAGAAGTATTTAAATTTTGATCACCATAATTAGAAGTATAAAAAGTATAAGGATCCCCATCATTATCTAACATACCATTTATCATTAAAGTATTTAGTTTTTGTTCTAAATCTTCAATATCACCAGCATAAAGCCATTTTTCTACTAAATAATTATAAATTTCTGTTACTAAAGGAGAAACGCCTTTGGAGTATATTTGTTTATCATTTTTTTTAGTAAAATGGTACGTTAAAACTCCAGTTAAGCAAGTAGAAATAGCGGTTAAACCCACCAATGAAATTATTAATAAGTTCTTAGAAACTTGAATCTTTTTATTTAAAATGCCCATTATAGTAAAATGATGTCTTTAATTTTAAAGACAATAGTATATGGAATTTTATTTTCTTGTTTAAAAGTTAAAGTTAGTCTCATGTTATTAACTTCAGCTTTTAAGAGTACGCTATGTTCTAAATTATTATTTTTTAAACTAGAAATATCTTCATTAGCTTCAATTTTGAATGATATTTTCTTTTTAAAAAACAGAATTTTTTTGATAAAAGTTAATGTGATACTATTTGAGTTTAATTTAATTTCTTCAATTTCTTTTTCTAAATATTCTTGTAGTTTAGTTAGTTCCATAATTACTCCTTATTATTATTTTCTTGCTTTGGTGTTTTTATTGAGATTCTTTTAAAACCATAACCATTGATTTCACTTGCTTGGCAAATAGTCATAAAAGCATGAGGATCAATTTTATAGACTAAATTTTGCAAGTTATCATACTCTTCATAGTTGAAGGCTACTTGAATCATAGTTTTATCTTTGTTTGTATAACCTCCTAAACATTTTACTAGTGTTGTGCCTCGAGGTAAATAGTTTATAATTTGATTATTTATTTCTTGATATTTATCAGAGATGATAAAGGCCATAAATGATTTAGAAGAAGTTATGTAGGTTTTATCAACTAAGGCGGCCATCATATAAGCGGAAATAATACCTACTAAGATAGTAGCTAAATCATTAGAGACAAAGCAATTAGCTAAAATAATTAAAAAATCAATAATGAAAGTAGTAATACTAGCTTTAATATGAAATTTCTTAGCAGCAAAAAGACCAAGACAATCAACACCACCAGTAGAGCCACCACCAGCAAATGTAATACCAACACCAACACCAACTAATCCACCACCAACTATGGTGGCAATCATGAAGGCTAGTGGTTCAGATTGAATAGTGGGATTTAATGTTTGTGCTAAATGCCAATTTAAAGGAACGTTGTCATAAATAGCGGTAAATCCATATAAAAATAACGGATAAAAAATAGTTGCAATTAAAGTCTTTAAAGTAAAAGAAGCACCTAAGAGAAAATATCCTAAAAAGAATAAGGCTAATTGTAAAATAGTAATAGTTAAATTTGTTTGATTTTCGTTTAAATTGAAGGCATTTTTAAAAACAATCCCTATGCCAGAGACACCACCATTAACAATATTAAATGGGATTAAAAACCAGACAGAAGATAAAGCTATTAAAGCAGAACCTAAAATAATAAGTAAATAACGATATATTGTTTTCTTTATGTTTTGTTTTGAAAAGTCATTTTTAATTTCATTTACAGCGTTTTTAAAAGAAAGATGTTCTTTTAAGCCAAGTGAATTTTTATTCATCTTTTTCTCCTCCTTTTTTAAAAAGGTCTTTTAAGTAAGCATAAATAAAATTATCTATATGACCATCCATTACATCAGCCACATTAGTTTCTTCATAATTTGTGCGATGATCCTTTACTAATGTATAAGGACAAAAAACATATGAACGGATTTGGCTGCCCCATTCAATATCTTTTTTTATACCATTTATTTTTTTTAATTTTTCTAAGCGTTCATTTTCAAGACGTTGAAAGAGTCTAGCTTTTAAAAGATTCATAGCTAATTCTCTATTAGCAATCTGTGAACGATCAACTTCGGAATAAGCGACAATACCTGTGGGAATATGAGTGATTCTTACAGCAGATTCTGTTTTATTAACGTTTTGTCCACCTGCGCCTTGTGATCTAAAAGTGTCAATCTTTAAGTCTTTTTCTTCAATTTTTAAATCGACATTATTGTTAAATTCAGGCATAACATTAACTGAAGCAAATGAAGTATGTCTAGATCCAGAAGCATCAAAAGGTGAGATTCTTACTAATCGATGAACACCTCTTTCTGATTTTAAAAGACCATAGGCATTTTTACCTTTAACTAAAATAGTAGCTGAAGATATACCAGCTTCTTCACCAGGTAAGTAGTTAATCATTTCAACATTAAATTTATGTAAATCCGCAAAGCGGAGATACATTCTAAGTAACATATTTGCCCAATCGTGAGCTTCTGTTCCCCCAGCACCTGGATGAAATTCTAAGATAGCATTGTTATGATCATAAGTACCTGAAAGGTACATTTCATTCTCAAAATTATTAACTTGTTTTTCTAAGGTTGAAAGGTTATTTTCTACTTCAAGTTGAAAATCATTATCTTTTTCTATTTTTAATAATTCTAATGATTCTTTTATGTCGTTTAAACTTTTTTCTATCTTGTTATAGGAAGATAACTGATTTTCTAAGTTAGTTAATTTAGAAAGAGTTGCAGTAGCTTGATTTTTGTTTGACCAAAAATCTGCTTTACAAGTTTGTTCTTGTAAAGTTTGGATTTCTAAATTTAATTTAGGAAGGTCAAAGTGACCCCCTTATAGAATTAAGTTTAGTTAATAAATTGGCATAAATGCCGTTTAATTCATAGAGTTCTTTCATTCTTTGTTGGCTTCCTCACCTGGTTTTGGTACAAATGGAGTTGTAGCTTTGTTAACAGTAGACTCTTCTTCTTTAGGAGCAGGTGCAGTTGGAGCAGGGGTTGAATTAGCATTAGGAGCGTGATTTATATTTTGTTGAATTTGTACTCTAAAAAGAGCAGAAGTGATATCAGCTGCTATTTGGGTCAGCATTTTATCAAACATTTCATAACCTTCATTTGTATATGATTGTAAAGGATTGGTATTTGCATAGGATCTTAAGAAAATTGCCTCTCTTAATTTGGACATTGCATCGATATGGTTAGTCCAGTTACGATCAGTCATTTGTAGACAAATTGTTTTTTCAACATAATTAGCTAAATCTTCAGACCAACCTTTTCTTTTTATTTCATAATCGTGATTTAATAGTGCTAATAAGAAATCTAAAACATCATCTTTACTGAGGCCATCAATATCACTAGCTTTAAATCTATTTTCTGGGATATAGCGTGGGACTAAAGTTTTATATAATAATTCACCATCTACTACTTGTTCGCCATCTTCATTTTTTAATGATTTATCTATAGCTGAATTTAAGAATCTTTCAAAATATGAACTAATACGATCTTTAATAGATTTTGAATAGAGTAATTCATCTCTAGTAGCGTACATAATTTGTCTTTGTTTAGATAAAACTTCATCATAATCTAATAAAGATTTTCTAGTATCGAAGTTTTGACCTTCTACTTTCTTTTGAGCGTTAGTGATTAAATTAGTCATTGTTTTAGATTCTAAAGCTTCATCACCGATTCTATCAAATGATTTAAATAACATTGGAGAAGCAAAACGTTGCATTAATTCATCTTCAATAGAGACATAAAAACGAGAATAACCAGGATCACCTTGTCTACCAGAACGTCCTCTAAGCTGGTTATCAATACGTCTAGCCTCGTGTCTTTCGGTTCCTAAAACAGCTAAACCACCTAGTTTTTTAACTTCATCAGTAAGTTTAATATCTGTACCACGGCCAGCCATATCAGTGGCAATAGTTATAGCGCCTTTTTGACCAGCGTTAGCAATGATTGAAGCTTCTCTTGCATGGTTTTTAGCGTTTAAAACTTCATGTGGTAAGTTAGCTTGGGTTAACAATTTATCAACAATTTCGGATTTTTCAACAGAAGGAGTACCAATTAAAATTGGTTGACCTTTAGAATGTCTTTCAATAACATCTTTTAAAAGTTGTTTATATTTGGCTTTTTCAGTAGCAAAAACTAAATCTGGAGCATCAATTCTAATAACAGGTTTGTTTGTAGGAATTGGAACTACTCTCATGTTATATATTTTTCTAAATTCTTCTTCTTCAGTTTTAGCAGTACCAGTCATACCTGATAATTTATCATATAATCTAAAGAAGTTTTGATAAGTAATTGTAGCCATGGTGATTGTTTCAGGTTTAATTTTTACATGTTCCTTAGCTTGTAAAGCTTGTTGTAAACCATCTGAGTATTCTCTACCTTTTAAAACACGGCCTGTAAAGGAGTCGATAAGTAAAATTTCATCATCAGCGACCATGTATTCAACATCTTTTCTAAAAATAAAGTTAGCTTTTAAAGCTTGATGAATTCTATGAACTAAATCAGAATATTGAGGAGCATAAAGGTTATTAATACCAAAAGCTTTTTGAACCTTGTTAACACCGGTATCAGTTAAAGTGGCAATTTTCTTTTTGATATCAATAGTGAAATCAACATCTTTACGGAGAGATTTAACAAATCTATCAGCGGTTTGATAAGAATTAGCAGTAACTCCAGATCCACCAGAAATAATTAAAGGAGTTCTAGATTCATCAATAAGAATTGAATCCGCTTCATCAACAATAGCAAAATGTAAGCCACGTAAAACACGTCTATCTAAACTTGTAGCCATGTTATCTCTTAAGTAATCAAAGCCTAATTCTGAGTTAGTTGTATAAGTAATATCACA
>DKCH01000042.1 GCA_002449135.1 Caryophanales bacterium UBA6879
CCTTCTTTAAGTCCTGAAGAGCGTTTTTTGGAAGTATCGAGGCTTCAAAAATTAGAAAAAGAGATTGATGATTCCCCATATAGTTTAATTTATTTTCAGTTAAAAAAAGAAGTAGAAGACTTAATTGAGCCTTTCTACTCTCTTTTTAAAATTGATTTAAATAATTAGTTAGTCTTCTTTATGAAGATGTGGAACTTCATGGTGATGCCTGCATCTAGCTTCATAGCACTCTTTTGCTCCTACTGCCACAATAGGATCTTCATAGTGAGCAGGTTGACCATTAATAATTCTTTGAGATCTTGTGGCCGCTTCTCCACAAACTTTACAGGCTGCAGTAAGTTTAGTAATAAATTCTGCTTTTGCAAGTAAACTTGGCATAATTCCAAATGGTTCTCCTCTGAAATCTAAGTCTAAGCCAGCACACATTACTCTTATTCCTTTATCGGCATATTTATCAAGTAATGGAAGTAATTCAGGACCGAAGAACTGAATTTCATCTATTGCAATTACATCTACATCATTTTTTTCATTGATTATTTTTTCAATATCATCTGCAGATTTTACAGGGTAGGCTTTGTATCTTCCACCGGCATGACTAGCTATTGCTGTTTCTGAATAACGATCATCAATAGTAGGTTTAAAACAGACTATTGATTTATTTGCATATTTTAAGGTACGAATTCTACGAATTAATTCTTCTGATTTACCAGCAAACATTGGTCCAGTAATCACTTCTATCCAACCTTTTTGAAATTCCTGATACATAATATAACAACCTCTCTTCAATAATATAAATATAAGTCTTATTTTTATAAATTACGAGACTTGACTTTTATAATTTTTTATTTAAGTCCATAATTTTTATGAGTATGAGATAACTTTTTGAGGGACTATTTTATAAGCGGCATTAACTAGAATATATAAGATAGTAACTCTAACAATACTTGAACCTAAAAATATTATACCTTGAGTAAAGGAAGTTACTAAAAATGGAATCTTTACTACCATTAAATTCCATATTGGTAGTAAAGACATAGATATTAAAACTAATCCTGTCATTGAACATAAATATATTTCAAAAAAAGATAGGCCTTTTTCATATTTTTTATATGTTTTAAGTATTTTATTTTGTTTTTCAAGTAAGTAATTAATAAAATAAATAGCAAAAAAGTACAGCAAGAAGCCAAATGGAATTAAAATTCTTGCATATAAAGGAAGTTCAATCTTTTTAAAAGTATCAAAAAGAGAAGTAAAACAAGTGACATATAAACAAATTAGGAAACTAAAGATTATAAAATAAATTGTTTCTTTAAATTTATTTCCTTTAATTAAAAGTAAAACTAAGCTAGGTATTACACCTTGTAAAAAGGCATCAATTGTATATCCTGGGAAATATGCACCTAAAGGAAACATAAAACTAGCTAATAAGTCATAACTTGCACCAACTAATCCACCCCAAATTGGCCCTAATAAAATTGAAGTAAGAGCCACAGGAAGTGAACCAAAACCAATACGAAAATATGTAGTGTTTAAAGAAACAAAACGAGATAAAATAACTCCTAAAGCAATCATCATGGCAGAAAATGACATGTTGAAAATTAAGTTATTTTTTTTGAGATTTAAATATTGTAACCAAAAGTTTTTCATTAATTATTTTTGTATTGATAATTTGTTTATTAAAGATTTTTATTCTTCATAATTTTAGCGATATTTCTTTCGCTTTCTCTTTTCTTTATTGTTTCCCTTTTATCTATGGTATTTTTACCTTTTCCTAAGGCGATTTCTAGTTTGGCAATACCATTTTTTAAATAACAAGAAACTGGAACTAAAGTATAACCTTTTAAAGCTACTTTATTAGCTAATTTAATAATCTGATCTTTATGGAGTAAGACTTTTCTTACTCTTTTAGGATCATGATTAAAAATATTTCCATGAGAATAAGTAGGAATATCCATTTGATAAATATAGCATTCATTATTTACAATTTGTAAGTAAGCTTGATCTAAGGAACAATGTCCTTCTCGTAAAGATTTAATTTCTGTTCCTAGAAGAACAAGACCTACTTCTAAATTGTCAGATAAGAAATATAAATATTTTGCTTTATGATTTGAAGCAATTAGTTTAATATTGTTCATCTTTTGTAATTCTTTTTGAAAGATTTTTTACCTTTACTGTAGCCTTTATTATTTTTATATTTGCTTCTTTTTTCTTTTTGTTTGCTAAAGCTACGTTTTTCTTTGTAAGGTGATTTCTTTTTTCCTTTATATGGATGCTTATTTTTGAAGCGTGAATAATCTGGACGCGAAGATATTTCTTTTTCCTCTTCTTCTTGTTTATTTAATACATCTTGATATGTTTCTAAATATTTTTGATAAATTGGAGTAACTACATGAATAGTTTTATCTTCAAAAGTTATCTTGTTTATAATTACAGTCATTTCTTGACCTAGTTTAAAGGTTTCAGGAATTATTCTCTTCTTTTCAAATGATTGTTTAGATTTTTGTATTTGGGCTACAATATCAAAATGTTTAGCTGAGTAAGTATATTTCTTTTCCGGATTGATTTGGTCAATAGCTAAGAAAGCATCGACACCATTTTCTAATTCTAAATACATGCCTTTTTCAGTAAAGGAATTAATGTGGCCTTTAAAGGTTTCATTGAGGTGTTTAGACATGTACTTACATGATTCTAAATCATCAACTTCTCTTTCAATATCTACTGCTCTTCTTTCACTAGCAGAAGTTGAAATACCCATGTTAGTTAAATAAGAATAATAACTAGAATAGTTTAATTTCTCATGCTCAAAAACAAAGCGATGCAAGGTACGATGAACTAGTAAATCAGGGTATCTTCTAATTGGTGAAGTAAAATGAAGGTAAAAATCCTCAGCTAAGCCAAAATGTCCATCATTGTTTGGAGAATATTTCGCTTTAGCTAATGAACGGAGTAAGAAATTGCTAACTGCTTTTTTCTTATTTTCATCTTCGATAGAAGAATACCAATTTGAAAGGGAAGAAGAAGTAATAACTTTAGGGAAATTAGCATAAAGACCAATAAATTTTAAGAAAGTTTCAAACTTTTTAATTTTATCTTCAGGTGGGTTGTCGTGAATTCTAAATAATGTTGGTATATTTCTATTAGCTAAAAATTTAGCTACAGAGACATTAGCAATAATCATTAAATCTTCAATGAGTTTTTCACCTTCCCCTTGTTCTCTTTTAATAATTTCAATAGGTTGACCTTTTTCATCTAATCTAAATTTTAATTCAGTTGAATCTAAATCTAAAGCTCCATATCTTTCTCTTCTTTTTCTAATTTTACTTGTAGCTTCTCTAGCTAAAAAGAGCATATCTTCAATGCCTTTAGAAAAATCAGCCTTGTATTCTAAATTATTATCTTTAGCATTAAAAAGGTCATTTACTTGTTTATAAGTTAAACGTGCATGAGAATTTATTATTCCAGGATGGATATCAAAATCATAGACCTCACCATCATTTGAAACTTTCATAATAACTGATAAAGTTAAACGATCAACATTTGGATTTAAAGAACAAATACCATTAGACAATTCAAATGGAAGCATTGGGACTACTCGATCCGCTACATATATAGAGGTTCCTCTAATTGCAGCTTCTTCATCAATTGGTGAATTTTCTTTTACGTAATGAGAAACATCAGCAATATGGACACCAATTTGATAACCATTAGTAATTTTGCTTACATAAATGGCGTCGTCAAAATCAAGGGCATCTTCTCCATCAATAGTAACAATATTTAAATTTCGATAGTCTACTCTTTTACCTGTATTAACTTCTTCTAAGTCTTCACTAGTAACTTCTTGTGGAAGCATTTTAGCCTGAATTGAAACATCTTTAGGAAAAGTTAAATGGGCATCGTGATTTACTATAATAGTAGAAATATCAGCCCCAACTGTGTTAGCTTTTACTAATACTTCCTCAAATTCAACAGTAATAGTTTTTTCATCAAAATCTACAATTTTACATTTAACTAAGTCACCATCACTAAGTTTTTCTTTACTTAAATCTGTTTTTATTTTTATAGATACATTACAATCTTCAACTAATTTAGAATGAAGTTGAAATTTTCCATCCGGGCCTTTAAACAAATTACCAGAAATTTCAGGATTACGATAATAAAGACCAACGATACTTAAACCATTGAAATCTTTTAATAGATAAACTAAGTCATTTAAAATAAAACCAGTTAATGAATTATTAGAAACTCTTAAATCTTCTTTATAAATGGGATTAATTGGGGTAATGTAGGCAAAGTTTCTTTTTCTTAAAACTATTTTACCTAAAATATAGCCTTCTTTAGAACAAAGACCATAATAGCCATTAGTTTCAAATATTAAACCAGTTTCAATTAAATTTTTTAGTTCATTTTTAACTTCTTCTTCACTTATATTAAATGCTTTAGAAAGCTCTTTTAATGACATTTGTTTTTTATTTAATAATTTAGAGAGTATTTTAAAATCCATAATTTCTCCTTTCAGTCTTTAAAAAAGGGCTATTTTTAAGCCCTTTAAGTGTTTTTAGAAATATTTTGCAAAAATTGCGAATAGGAAGAACAAAATCCCACAAACTAAGGTGATGATAGAAATAATTTTGTCTACTCCTCTTTCCTTAGTCTTAGCGAAAATGTTCATGTTAGTTCCACCAGTAATAGCTCCAGAAGCACCTTGAGATTTAGGACCAGTTAGTAAGGCTAATATTATTAACAAAAATGATATTATAAGTAAGATAATTTGATAAGCGTTCATTTTATTCTCCTTTGATTTTAGAATTTATTGGTTAACAAAAAATAATCTAACTCTACAAGAATTAATTTTAAACTATATTAATAAAATTTACTAGAGAAAAATACAATTAACTTAATTTAACTTTTATATTTTTTGCTTAAAAAATTATATTTAATACGAGTGGTGAGAATAAGAATGATTTCAGCAGGAACACCAATTAAAAATAAAGGCCAAAGATTATATCTTAAAAAGAAAAAATAAACAGAAGCAATTAAACTCCAAATAAATAATGTTCCAATGTAGAAAAAATATTTTTTCTTACCCCAAATCTTGTTAAAGTAAAAAAGCAAAAGGCAAGATAAAGGAATAGCAAAAACAAATGATTGCCAAATATTTTGTTTATTAAAAATTAAAAGCCACACATAAATAATAGTAGCAGTCATCCATATTAAACACTCTGCTAAACAAACAATTAAAATTTTATCTATGTTTAAACCAGGTATTTTTTGACTTTCAATTTTCGCTTTTTCTTCACTTGAAATATCGTCAGTTAAATAATCTAAACTAACGCCATAGAATTTAGCTAATTTATATAAGGTTTCAACGTCAGGTAAAGTATCTCCATTTTCCCATTTTGAAACAGCTTTATCAGTGTATGAAAAAAGATTTGCAATTTCTGTTTGAGTTTTTCCACTCTCTTTTCTTAATTTTGATAAGTTATTCCCAATTGTCTCTTTTAAGTTGTTCATATCAATATTTTATATAAAAAAGCATGTAATTTCAAATTGTTTTTTATAAACTCTCTTTAAAATAGAGTAACTAATATTCACTCTCTTTTAAAATTTTATAGCTCTCTTGCTTTAGAATTGAACAATAGATAGTAATTTTATTTTTGAAAATTATAATATAAAATGTATGAAAAAGTTTACAAAAAAAGGAATTATTATTACATCTATTGTTAGCATCTTATCTATAGGTTTAGGTACTGGTGTTGGTCTTTATTTTGGTCAAGAATTTTTAACAAATAAAACAAACTATGATGCTTTAGATGCTAATAATTTAGAAGATGACAACAAAGCTTTATATCAAAAATATTTAAACATGAATGATTATTCATCGTTAGAAAGTTATCAGTTGGTAAATATTTCATTATATAAACTAACTACTTTAGACTATTTTTCATCCATTGAAGAAGGTGAAGCTGTTGCAAGTGGGATTACACAAACTATTAATGGAAAAAATATAAAAAATAAGTCTAGTTATTTTAATGAATCAATTTCTAATTCTAGTTTAGTACACATTGCTAAAAGGTTTTATCAAAATGATAATGAAATAGATGAATATACCGGTAATGTAAAATCTGCTACATCTGCTGAATACCAAGAGAATTCTAAAGCTATTTCACCTTTAAATGAATTTGAAAATAAATGGGGGAAGACCCTTGATAGACCTTGTATTTATATTATTTCATCTAAGACTGTTGTCTCTAGTAATGTAAATTTTTATGATAATCAATATCAAATAACATTGGAATTAGATCCTTCTACTAGTGTTATAAGATATGTAAAGCAAATGAAATCTATGAGCCAATTAAATTCATATCCTGAGTTTTCCAAGGTTAATTTGACCTTCACTTTAGATAGTAAATTGACTTTGCTAGAATTTGAAACTGAGGAAACTTATGAAGTTTTTAAATTTGGTAAACATAATACAAATGGTAAGTTGAAAACTACATATTTTTATGATTTAGAAGAAAAAATGCCTTCACTTAATGAAGAAGGTGTTAAGGAGAATTAATTATGATTCTTAAAAAGATATTATTACAAAGCGCTTTGTTTGTTTCTTTATTAGCTGTTAGTAGTTCTACTACATATTTAATATGCTATGCAAATAAAAAAACTGATTCTAATGAAAATTCATCTTCGGTTATAAGAACTGAATTAACTCCTCAGGAAAAGCTTTTAAATTCTTTAAACAATATTCAAACTTTTGATTTACAAGCTTCAATTGATTTTTCTTATCAAAAAAATAATATTGATGGTTATATTAATTTTAATGGCAGTGGTGATTTTTCTGATTTAACAAAAATTAAGCTTCAAGGCGATGTTGATGGAAAGTTTGGTTCTTTCATGTTATCAACTTCTCTTGGATTTTATGATCAAAATCTTTATTTTAATTTAAATAATAATTATATGTATTTATCAACTAATAATGTTTTAGACTTTATTAGTACTTTGCCTTCTATGGGTCTTAATTTGGAATTACCAAGTGAATTAACTAATTTAAATCTTTCTCAATTAGAAGAAGGTTTATTAAATATGACTTATACACAAGAGGCAGATAAATATTATTTTAACTATAATTTATCAGATATAGTTTCTTTAATTTTTGTTAGTGACAATAATTTTAATTTACAAGGTATAAAAACTAATAAATTTTTTTATAAAGACTTTGATATTGCTTTAAAAGCTGATTTGAAAATTTCTGATTTAAATAGTTTAAGTTATAAACTTATTAATCCTACTGAATTTTCTGATGGAAAAACTTATTCTAATTTTTCACCTGCATTTAGTTTAGTAAATGGAATGTATTCTTTGTTTAAGAATAAACAAAATGGTGTAGATATTAAATTGAATCTTAAAAAGGATAATAGTGATTTTATAAATGCTAATTTAAATCTTAATTATGATTTAGATAAAAATAAGATTTCTTTTGCAGGATTATTAAACGAAAAAGAAAATGTTCATCATATTCATGCTGTTTTAGAAGATAGTACAATTTATGCTAATTATAATGATGCGTTAAAAGTTTCTATTGAAAATCAAACAATTAATGGCTTAGTAGATTATTTATTTAGAAAGTTTGATGATAGTAATGTTAAAAATATAATTACAAAAATTAGTGAATTAACTAATAATATTGATGTTGTTAATTTTTTAAGTAATTTTCCTGATTTAAATAAATTTGTTAAAAGCTTAGAAGTTAAAGATAATACTGTTAAAGTTGTTGTTGATCTTTCTTACTTTGATAGTAGTTTATCTAATTTAAGTTTAACATTTTCTTTAGATCATAAGAACTTATTAGGTATTAGTCTTAATGATTTTTCCTATAATGGATATTTATTAGATCTGAATTTAAATCCTAAAGAATATCAAGAAGTTATTATTGATAAAAGTAGTTTTGCAAAACTAGAATATCCTTTAATGACTATTCCTGATATTAAGAATTTAATAAATTTAAGAAAATACCGTTTAATTTTTGATGGAAATGTTACTTCTATTGATAATGAAACTAACCCTATAGATATCAATGGTGATTTACAATTTGATTTAACTGACAATGTGGATAATGGTTATGGCTATGGTTCTCTAAGTGTTGTTGATCAAAATAGTTATAGACATAACTTATATATTGATGTAAAAGATAAAAATCAAGTCTTATTTAAATATAATGAAAAGATGCTTGGTAAATTTAAAAGCCAAACAGTTGTAGATATTTATGATGTAATAACTGATCTTATTAAAAATAAAGATGAGCATTTTACTGAAATATTTAAAGATGTTTTATCTGCCTTAGAAGAAAGCAATTTAACTTCGATTATTGAAAATAAAGATTATGGCAAGCTCTTAAGCATGAATATTGTTAAGAATCTTCAAACAAGTCCTGAGCAAATTAGTTTAGATTTGGATGCATCAATTATTGGTTTAAAAGATGTTTTTAGTTTAGTAATAAATACTTCTTATAATGAGGAAACTAATTCTTCTACTATTGAATCTTTACAAGTTAAAGATATTAATGTTTCTAATAAAACTATTAATTTTGAAGTCTTTTTAAAAGATTTTGATTCTAGTTTAGAGAAAAATAGGTTAAATGCTAATGATAAATATTTAGATTTTAGTGATATTAAGTTTTTAATTTTATCTGGTATTAATACTTCTAATGTTGATGATTGGATTTTTAAAGGAAAAGTTAATCTTAAGTTTTCTCTTTCTATACTTCCTGATTTTGATGTAAATGTTGATATAAGAATAAAAAATATTAAAGGTAAAATTAAAGCAAGTTTTGCTATTAATGATATTCCAGTAGTAAGTGGAATTAATCCAAATCCTAAACTATATTATGCTAAAAATAGAAATGTAGTATTTTATTATTCTGATAATTTAGTCTATGGTCAACGTACAGAGACAGGGAATTCTAATTTTTTAGGTATTGGAACCCAAAATTTTGAAGCAAATTTTGTTTCTACTTTAGATAATTTCTTTGATAATATTTTAGACTATTTGCTCAAGTTTACTCTTTCTTTAAATGATAGTTTTATTAATATGATTAATAAGTCAACCACTAATGGACCTACAAAAGAAAACCCTATTCATTATGAAAATGTCTTAAAAAATTTCAGTTACAATAAGGAAGGTGAAGATTTTAATGGTGCAAAGTATCCTTATTATTTAATTGATTTAAATCTTGAGGAGATTACTAAAAATAGTGATCTTAAGACCTTTAATGTAAAAATATATGAAGATAATGAAAAAAATATTCTCAAAGGTTTAAGTATTTATTTAGGTATTGATGTTGGAATTGAAATTTATTTAAGTGCAAATGTTGAACTTATTGATTTTGGAAAAGTTATTGATTTTTCTGATTTAGATAATTATGTATCATTACATAAAAATGATAAACAGAATCAAAGTGTAACAGATGTTATTAATAATGCAAGTTATAAATAAAATTCATTTATAAATAAAAATTTTGATTGACTAATTTAACTTTTTATATACTTTTATAATTATTAAACTTTTTTCTAGTTTTTTTTATAAAAAGACATTAGAATAAGTATGTAAAAATTATGATTAGAGTTTATAAAGAAACAGGGGATAAATTAAGTTGTGAACCTCTAAAAAAAATTGATGAAGACACTAACATTGAAGAAAGAACATGGATTGATATTTCTAATCCAAGTCAATCAATGTTAGAAATTCTTGCAAATAAAACTGGTATTCCTCTTCATTTTTTACTTTCATCTTTAGATGAAGAAGAAACTGCTCGTATTGATAACGAGGATGATTCTATTTTAATTGTTTTGGATGTTCCTTGTATTGATACTGCTGAAAAGGATCTTTATACTACTAAGCCTTTAATTATTGCTTATAATGAATTATATTATGTTACAATTTCAAAATATAATAAGACATTAGTTAATGGTGTCTTAAAAAAGGTTAAGGCTATTGAACCACAAAAGCATGTAAGATTAACTTTGAATTTAATTTATCAACTTTCTAAAGAATTTATTTCATATTTAACTAAAATTGATGATCATACTAAAGACATTGAAGCACGACTTCATTCTACTATGAAAAATAAAGAGCTTTTTGAATTAATGGATCTTAATAAAACCTTAGTTTATTTTGCTACTGCTTTAAATGCTAATAAGGCTGTTTTATCTAAATTATTAAAATCAAGTGTTTATAAGAAATTTGAAGCTGATTTTGATTTGATGGAAGATACAGAAGTTGAACTTGATCAGGCTATTGAAATGTGTTCTATTTATCGTTCAATTTTGGCTGGTATGATGGATGCTTTCGGTTCTATTATTTCCAACAATTTAAATATTGTAATGAAAACCTTGACTATTATTACTATTGTTATTTCTATCCCTACTTTGATTGCTTCTTTTTATGGAATGAATTTTTCTAATATTCCTTTAGCAAATAATCAATATGGGTTTTACATTATTTCAGCTATTGCTTTTGTAATTGCAATTATTGGAGCAGTAATTTTATATTTTATTACTAAAAATAATCGTAATCGCCATTAAAGAAAATTGCTTTTGAAATTACCATTTTATCTAATAAAAAGTTATATTTCTTGTTATTTAAAGAGCTAGCTTTTAGCTTTATTTTTTATATTAAGTGTTTAATATATTTATTTTTACTTTAAAATGATTGTAAATAGCTAAATTTATATTGAATTTTTTTGAAAAAAGGTCTATATTTATATAGCGCCTTAACCGTAGACCTTAGTTTTGTTTGACAACAATAAGGTTAATTTATATAATTGTTAAGCGAATGTAAAGGAGTGATATTAATATGGCAGTACCACCGAGAAGAACATCAAAAACTCGTAAAGCGTTAAGAAGAACACATTTCAAATTATCCAATCCTGGATTAACTGAATGCCCTAACTGCGGCGCGACTATTAAGCCTCATACTGTTTGCAAAAAATGCGGCTATTATGATGGCAAAAAAGTCTTAGATGTCAAATCTAAAGCTGAATAAGTTTAAAAAAGTTTTACCTATAAGAAAATTTATAATCTTATAGGTTTTTTATTGCAAGAATTTTTTATATAATAAAGGTGTTATTTTATGGAAAATACAACAATTAAAGATGAAGCTATTGATCCTTTACAAACTATTAATGAAGGGGAAGCTATTACCCATCCAATTCACAAAACAAAACTAACTAAAACAGAAATATTTAAAAGAAGAATAAATGATTTTTTGTTAGATCATAAGTTTGTTAGAGAAACTGGTTCAGCAATATATATTGCTATTATTTTATTTATTTCAGCTTTTACCTTGGCTTATGGCTATCGTGCTTTTACTGCTCCTACTACTTATGATCCTACTACAGGTACTTCTATTGAACGTGCTCCAGCTTTGATTAATGGTGGTGCTAGCGGTATTTCTCAGGTTATTTTAAGATTTATTCAAATTTGTGGTTACACTGGTTCTGAGTCAACTGCCCTTTCTATTCTTTATTTTTTAATTAATGTACCTTTATTTTTTGTCGCTTTTAAATTTGTTGGTAAAAAGTTTGCTATTTTAACTGGACTGAATGTTGGTTTAACTTCTTTTCTTATTAACTATATGCCACAAGAATGGACTGAAATATTTACTATTTATGATGATTATACTGCTCGTGCCTTATTTTCAGGAATTTTAACAGGTATTTCATCAGGAGTTGCTTTTTATGCTGGTACTTCTGGCGGCGGAGTTGATATTATTACTTACGCTATTGCGGAAAAGAAATCAACTAATGTTGGTAAGTATTCTACTATTGCTAATGGTATGATTGTTATTACTTACACTTTTGTAAATGCTATTAGAATTCATTCTTTAAATGAATGTACAATGACTTTATATTCTTTAATTTATTTTGTTACTTCTTCTAAAGTAATTGATTTGATTAATATTAAAAACAAAAAAGTTGAACTACAAATTAATACTGAATTAAATGACTTAGCTGAAATGCTTATGCGTTCATTCCCACATGGTTGTACTATTGTTGATTCGATAGGTGGTTATACTCATAAGAAAAGGAAAATTATTTATATGATTGTTTCTTCTAGTGAGGTTAAACAGGTTGTTTCTTTTGTAAAGAATTTGGATCCTAATAGTTTTGTTAATGTTAATTCTTCTAATCAAGTTTATGGTAAATTCTTTATTAAACCGATTAAGTAGAAAGGAAAATTTATTATGCATACTTTAAATGATTTAGCTGAGTTAATCTTCCCTGATGTTAAATTGACAGTTGAAGATTTAGAAAAAAGATATCCTGAAAGAAAATTAGCTGAAGGTGCTGAAGTTACTCGTTTTGCTCCTTCTCCTACTGGTTTTTTACATACTGGTTCTTTGTTTACTGCATTAGTTGCTTATAAGGTTGCTAAGCAATCTCATGGTGTTTATTATTTCCGTTTGGAAGATACTGATCAAAAAAGAGAAGTTGAAGGATCTGGATTAGACCTTATTAATCAATTAAAAGAATTTGGTGTTGTTCAAGACGAAGGATATTTTGGTGATCATGAGGAAGGTAATTATGGACCTTATGTTCAATCTAAAAGAGGGGATATCTATAAGATTTGTATTAAACATTTATTACAAATTGGTCGTGCTTATCCTTGTTTTTGCACTTCTGAGGAATTGAATTTATTAAGATTAACTCAAGAAGCTAATAGAGTTATTCCAGGTTATTATGGTGAATACGCTAAATGCCGTTATTTATCTGTTGATGAGGCCTATGAAAAAATTAAAAATGGTGAAAGATACGTTATTCGTTTTAAGTCTATGGGCAATCATAATAATTACATTAGAGTTCATGATGAAGTAAGAGGGGATTTGGACCTTTCTGAAAATGATCAAGACATTGTTATTATGAAATCTGATGGTTTACCTACTTACCATTTTGCTCATTGTGTAGATGATCACTTTATGCGTACTACTTTAGTTTCTCGTGGTGAAGAGTGGATATCTTCATTACCTATTCATTTAGAATTGTTTAAAACTATGGGTTTTAAAGCTCCTAAATATGCTCATTTACCTGTTATTATGAAATTAGATAATGGGAATAAGCGTAAACTCTCTAAAAGAAAAGATCCTGAAGCAGCTGTTAGCTACTTTTTGAAACAAGGTTATCCTGTGGATGGTATTATTAAATATTTAATGACTATTGCTAATTCTAATTTTGAAGAATGGTATTTAGCTAATCCTCAAGCAAAATTAGATGATTTTACTTTTTCTTTTAAGAAAATGTCTTTAGATGGTGCATTGTTTGATTTACCAAAGTTAGAAAATATTTGTAAAGAAACTTTAGCTTATTATACTAAAGAAGAAATTGCTTCTAAGGCAAAAGATTGGGCTAAAATTTATTCTCCTGAATTACTTGATTTAATCAATAGAGATTATTCATTATTTGAAAATATTTTAAATATTGAAAGGGGTGGACTTAAGCCAAGAAAAGATTACACCAAGTATTCTGATATTTATTCAAAAATTGAATTTTTCTATCCTGATAAATATGATGAATTATTAAAGAAAAATTCTTTTAACTTTAATAATTTAATTTCTAAAGAGGATACAATTAGTATCATTAAGGATTTTATGGAAAATAATGATTATTCTTTAGATCAAACTAATTGGTTTAATTCATTAAAAGAATTAGGTGTTAGACATAATTTTGCTGCTAACTTTAAGGAATATAAAAAGAATAAAGATGCTTTTAAAGGACATGTTGGTGATGTAGCAAATATTATTAGAGTTTGTTTAACTACTTCTAGTATGTCACCTAATTTATATGATGTTTTACATCTTATTTCTAAAGAAGAAATTAATAGACGTTTTAATTTGGCTTTGAATTTTTTAGAAAAGTAAAAAGATTGTAAATTATTTATTTAAATAAATAAAATAAAGTTTAATTATTTTATAATTAAAAAGGAGGAAATTATGAAGAGAATATTATCTGGTGTAAAACCAACTGGTAAAATGACTTTAGGTAATTATCTCGGTTCTTTTAGAAACTTTTCTTCTTTTCAAGATGAAAATGAGGTATTTATATTTGTTGCGGATTTACACGCTTTAACTTTACCTATTGATCCTAAATTTTTAAATGATAATATTTATGATATTATTGCTTATTATTTAGCAAGTGGACTTGATCCAGAAAAGACTACTTTGTTTAAACAATCTGATGTATATGAAGTTTCAGTTTTAGATACTATTTTAATAAATTATATTTATATGGGTGAGCTTTCTAGAATGATTCAATTTAAGCAAAAGGCTGCAGAGTTGAATCAAAAAGAAATAGGTGTTGGTATTTTTACTTATCCTGTTTTAATGGCTTCTGATATATTTTTATATGATACTGATTTGGTTCCAGTTGGTGAAGATCAAAGGCAACATGTTGAACTTGCTCATGATATAGCTAGACGTTTTAATGCTAGATATAAAGAAGAATTAATTAAGTTACCTAAAGCTGTAACTCCTAAAGTCGGTAAAAGAATTATGTCTTTAACTGATCCTTTACATAAGATGTCAAAATCAGATAATCCTGGTGCAAATAAAGGTGTTATTTATTTACAAGATGATGAAAAAACTATTAGAAAAAAGATCATGTCTGCTGTTACTGATTCTGATAGTTTAGTAAAATATGATCCAATTAATAAACCTGGTGTTTCTAATTTACTTACTATTTATTCTGCTTTTAAAAATATTGAAGTTGAACAGGCAGAAAAGGAATTTGCTAATGCCAATTATGGAACTTTTAAAAAGGCTGTAGCAGATGCTGTTTTAGCTGAGCTTCTTCCTTTCCAAGAAAAGTTTAAAAAATATCGTGGAAATAAAGATTATTTAAATGAGATTTTTAAACAAGGTGCTATTAAAGCTAAAAAAGTTGCCGATCCAATTTTAGATAAAATAATGAAAGCTGTAGGGTTAAGATAATGAGTTATAGAAGAAAATCCATGGTTGTTATTGATATGGATGGAACTTTATTAACAGATGAAAAAACTATTTCTAATTATAGTAAAGGTTTTTTACACTATATTAATCAAAGAGGAATTAGAGTTGTTTTAGCTTCGGGCCGTCCATATAGAGCTGTTAAGCCATATTATGATGAAATTGGTTTAAAGGATTTAATCGTTTGTTATAATGGGGCTTTAATTGTTGATCCACAAGAAAATGATAAAATACTTTTTAAAAAATCTTTTCCTATTTCACTTGTAAAAGATATTATTGCTGGTATTGGTGAAGAAAATTTTGAGTCTATTATGATTGAAGATTTTGATACATTATATATTAATAAAAAAGATAGTGAACTAGATAAAATTGCTTTTAAAAAGGGAATGGTCATTAAATATGGTGATATTTTTTCTCAATTGAATGAAGAGCCTTTGTGTGTTACCTTTAATTTAAAGGATTTTACATATTATAATAAGTTATTAGAATTAGGTTCAACTTCTAAATTTAAAGATATTAATATACGCTTTTGGCATGATTGCTTAATTGCAGAACTTTTCTTTAATGATGTTAATAAATATACTTCAATTGAAAAAGTAGCAAAATTATATGATGTTAAAAATAGCGATATTATTTGTTTTGGTGATGCTGATAACGATATTGAAATGATCCATAGAGCTGGAATTGGTGTTGGTATGTGTAATGCTGCGTCCAAGTTTGTTAGACAAAGTGCTAATATGCTTTCTTTAGCTGATAATAATAATGATGGTGTTGTAAAGACTTTAGAGTTATTACTTTCTAATTACGATTTAAAAAACTAAAAACATTGAAATTAAAAAGGTTAGTATTTAATAATATCTACTAACCTTTTTGAATTATTTTATTTATTTAAACCTAATAAATTAAGAATATAGTTATGGAACTCTTCAGGTTTATGGAGAGCTTTTTCTTTAATTTTATCTACAGCTTCATAATAGAATTTACACTTAGGTTCAGTTCCAGAAGGTCTAACAGCAAGCCAAGAGCCATCTTCTAAGTAATATTTTAAAACATTAGATACAGGGAAACCAGTTAATTTAGAAACCTTGTTATTAACGATAGTTTCTTGTAATTGATAATCTTCAATTTTAGTGATTTTAACACCATTTATTTCTGTAAGCTTATCTTTTCTTAATTTGTCCATTAAGTCTTTCATTTTCTTTAAACCAGCTTCGCCTTCAAAGTAGATATCATATAATTTGTTAATATGATAACCATATTTTTGATATAAGCTTTCTAAAACTTGATCTAGTTTTTTACCTTCTAAAGCATAGTGGTTTGTCATTTCAGCTATTAATAATAAGGATTCTAGTGAATCTTTATCACGGCAGAAAGTATCCATAATATAACCATAAGATTCTTCATAGCCGAATTCAAATGTAAATTCGTGTGTTGTTTCAGCTCTATCAATTGCTTGGCCAATATATTTAAATCCAGTTAAGAAAGAAAGAGTTTTTACATTATAATTAGCAGCAATTTTTTCACCTAATGTTGAGGTTACAATAGTATCACAAATAACTGAATTTGGTTTTAATAAACCGCGTTTGCTTCTTATAGATAAAACATAATCAATTAATAAGGCTCCGGTTTGGTTACCAGTTAATAATTCATATTCACCTTTGGTATTTAAAAAACCTAAACCACATCTATCAGCATCAGGATCAGTAGTTAAGATTAAATCAGCATTAACTTTTTTAGCTAATTCAATAGCTTTAACGTAGGCTTCTTTTTTCTCAGGATTAGGAGAAAGAGTATTTGAAAATAAAGGATCAGGAGTACATTGTTCTAAAACAGGATAAAATTCATAACCTAATTCTGCAAATAGTCTTCTACCTAAAACTGAAGATGTACCATGTTGAGGAGTGAAGACAATTTTAATAACTTTTTTATCATTTGGATATAAAGCAACAGAATGAACTTTTTTCATAAAGGCATCATCAACTTCACTAGAAAGTAAGGTTTGTTTACCTAAATCTTTAGCAATATCGAATGTTAAATCTAATTCATCACCTAAAGTTGCAATAATATCTAATAAAGGTTTAATCTTTTCTGGAACAAGTTGACAGCCAGTATCATCATAAACTTTATAACCATTATATTCTTTGGGGTTATGAGAGGCTGTTATCATGATACCTCCAACAGCATGTTCATATCTTACAGCAAAAGATAATTCAGGAGTTGGTCTTAGAGTATCAAAAATAAAAGTGTTGATTCCAAATTGATTGAGAACTTCACTAGCTGTAGTAACAAATAAACGGGAATTAGTTCTATTATCATGAGATAGGACTACACCTCTAGATTTAGCATCTTTATAAGTTTCTAATAAATATTTTGCAAAACCTACAGTAACTTTTCTAACAGTGAATACATTCATTCTATTTGAACCAGGCCCTAATAAGGCACGCATACCACCAGTACCAAATTCAACATCCTTAAAAAACATATCATTTAATTGTTCTGGAGTGGCTTTTTTGATTTCGTCTTTTAAATCTTCACCTACTATTGTTGAATCTAACCATTTTTTTGCTTTCTGTTCGATAGTCATAATAACATCCTTTCTCTATCTTTTATTATATAACAAAACAAGTCATGAACTAGATAAATATCAAAGTAAATGCAAATTATTTGTTAATTTTATTTAGTATTTCGTTAGCCATTTCTTCTTTTGCTTTTTCATCAAGCTTATCAACTAACCTAATCAAAGAAAGAAATTTACTTATTTTATATTTATATCCTTTTCTTTCTAAATAAGTTAATAAATATGAATCATCTAAAAAGTTTGAAGAGAATTCTAATAAATCAGGGATAGCAAAAATATATTGAAAAAACTCTTTTTCCGATGTAAAAGTTTTTCCTTTATAGTAAAAATTATTATCGCCTAGCACATTAAACATAAAATTCCAGTAAGCTTTATTAGAATTTTCTTCACTTTCTTTCTCAGCTTGTAAAACATATTTATATATTTTTTTATATCTAATATCTTCTCTATTGTTTTTCATATAATCAGAAAGAAGATGATAAGTAAACAAATCTTTCAAGTAAATATCCACAGTTGGAGCATAAACTTGCATTTGTTTAGCAAGTTCAATATAGTTGCTAAAAATAAAATGATGATAGGCTAATTTCATATACGGATTTAGAAGATAACTTACTTTAAAAGTAAATATATCTGGTATTAATTCCTGTTTTTTAATTTTTAAAAATTTTTGATATTTATCTATATCAAGCTTTCTTAATAACAATGTAAATTGATTAGAAGAAAAATATTTATAGAATCTATTTGGATATTTATAAGATTCTTTAGCTAATTCATTTAATGAATTAAAAGAAAAATTGTCAAACTTGATTACGTTATTCATTTTAACCTCGAGAAACGAAATAAATAATAATTGTAACTACTAAAGTTAAGATGATAAAAACAAAAGTAAGTAGAAACAAGTAATTTAAAGATGTGTAAATATTTTTCTTTTTAAAAGTAAAGATTTCTTTATATTTATCGAACTCATTATTGTTAAAAGGATGTGAAGCAAATTTTGAAATATCATTTTTTAAAGGTATATTATTTTTACAAGCTTCTAATAAATAATTTGCTAAATGTTGTGCATTTATGTTTATATTTTTAAATCTTCTATTTATAGATTTATTTGCAGCTTTTTTGAAGTAAAAAAATGGTGAAGTAACATTGGCTAAATAACCGATTGAGAATATAGTAATAATTAATAAAATTGCTGTTTCACATAAAAAAGCTAAAAGTAAATGTGTAAAAATATTGTTAGGAGAATGGATATTTATAAAATCGTTAAAAATTTGGAGATCAACAATAAATATAGAAAAAGAAAGAATTAAGCAAATAAGTGTGAATATTTCTTTAAGTACTAAGTAAAAATAAGCGCTATATACAATGTGCTTTACGCCTTTATTATCTTTAAGAAGTTGAAGATTTTCTTGATTATTTGCGTTAATTTCATTCCGGAAATTTTCACAAATAGAAACAATAGCTTTACTTTTGTAAGATATATTATGAGTATTATCTAGTATCATTTCATTTATTGAATGATAACTGCCTTCGTAAGGAATCATCAGTTCACCAATTGAACTTGTTTTTATTGCAAAATCATATTTAATAAGTGGATTAAGATAATATTTTTCAGAGGATGTTAAGAATAAGTAATTTATTCTATTTGCTAAAATAATTGTTTCTTCAAAACTTTTTATATTGTAATTTAAAGCTTTAAAATCATCAACGATTCTTACGGCTTTAACTAATGGAAACTTTTTAGCCCATTTTACATTAATTAAAAGATTCTGATATTCTTTTGATTTTAAAATATCATTAATATATGAAAAATCTATATAGTTAAAATCTGCTCCAAACTGTTCAGCAAGAAGTATTGTTTTATTAATATTGTTCATATTAACAACCTCTGAAAAAAGTTAATAAAACTAGATAAAATTCCTGTTTCAATCTTGAATAAGGGAGTAAAATTACTAATAAAAAAGCTCGTTTCAAATATTAAACAAAAAGAATAGATTAGTCCAAAAATAATTTTTTGATAATTTAAAAAAGGATGTTTTGAATTTTCTAAACCAATAGAAGTAAGAGAAACAATTATATAAGAAATTATATAAATTAAGATGAATAACACAAAAATAAAAATAGTTTTTCCTAACATTAAATAGCTTTCTAAATTTACATTAAGAAGAATAAATAATGGCTTAAAAAAATCAGCAAGCAAATTACCAATGAAATTAATAGAATTAAAATAAGTACTTAGTGTGTCAAGATAAATATAAAGACCACATAAAATTAAACTAATAAAACTAGCTATACAATGCTTAAATAATAGTCTTTTTGGAAAAACAAAAAATGAAATAATAATTAATAGATAAAAGACAATTAAAATGTAACTGATTGTCATAATTCTATTTTAGCATATTGTTACTTTACTATGTCTTTATGAGATAAAAAGTCTAATATTTCTTGTTCTTTTTTAGGTAAAGGTGCTTCAAATTTTTTATTTGACATATAAGCTAATTTACCAGTAATATTTTTAAATTCAAAAGTGGCAGCATGTAAAAATTGGCTTGTTAATCCAAATTGTTTTTTAAATAATTCATTTATTTTAAAGTCACCATATTTACTATCACCAACTATCGGACATTTTATGGCCTGAAAATGAACTCTTAATTGATGTGTTCTACCAGTTATTAATTTTGCTGAAACTAGTGAATATGAACCATATTTTTTTACTAATTTGTATTCAGTTAAGGCTGGTTTAGCCCCGTTTTCAATAAAACCAATTTTAACTTGACCTTTAGTTGAATCTTTAATTAAAGGAAAATCAATTTTCCCTGAATTTGGAACTTTTCCAGAAAGTAAGGCTAAATAACTTTTTTCTATATTCTTTTTATTTCTAAATAATTCTAATAATTCTTGTAATGTTTCTAAATTTTTACCAAAAATTACTATACCTGAGGTGTTACGATCTAATCTATGGGCTGGTCCAGGAATAAAGTTTGTTTGATTATGTGGATCATATTCTTTTTTGGCGATTAAATAGTTTAAGAAAATGTTATGTAACGTTATTCTTTTTTCGTTTTCGTCACCATGAACTAATAATCCTTTAGGTTTGTTAACTATTAAAAGATTTTCATCTTCATAAAGAATATCCATGTTAGCTTTTACTGGTCTTATTTCATTTTGTTTAGCAAACTGTTCTAATAAAGCTTCTTTAATATAGATATAAACCTGGTCATTTTCTTTAGTAATATAATTAATATCTACTTTTTTACCATTAACTTTAATATCTTTATTTCTAAACATTTTATAAATAAAAGAATAAGGCGCTTGATTTAAGATTCTTTTTATTACTTTATCTATTCTTTGGCTTGCACTATTTTCGTCTATTTTGATTTCCATACTTTATAATTTTAGCACATTAATTAATTTAATTAGTTTCAATTTTTAAATGAGAACTAATTGAATCTTTAGTGACAACAATTTTGTTAGGAATTAAGTCACCTAATTCTTCTATGTGACTTATTAAACCTACTAATGTATTTCCACTAGAATTAACTTGGGTATTTAAAATATTTAGTAATTGATTTAATGAGCCATTATCTAAAGTACCAAATCCTTCATCAATGAACATGCATTCAATTCTTAATCCAGCAATAGATGAAGTTACTTCATCAGCTAAACCTAAAGCTAAGGCAAGCGAAGCTAAGAAAGACTCTCCACCAGAAAGAGTAGCAACTTTTCTTTGATTATTTGCATTTTGCAATTCCTCAATATTAATATCTAATCCAAATTTTGAACGTCCATCATAACTTTTTGTAGAACGTATTAACATTAGTTTATTATCAGTCATTTTTAAAAAACGCATATTTGCTTTTTCTAAAACAGAATCAAGATATTTTGTTTGAACATATGTTTCTAAAGAAATAGCGTTGTCCTGTCCTGCATTCGCTGGGTTAAAAACGTCACATAAATTTTTGTAAATTAAATTTTCCTCTTCATATTTCTTATATTCTTTTTGCTGTTCTTCTAATCTTGTTTTAATTTGACAACTATTTGAGTAGGATACGTTACATTGTTTTTGTATGATTTCTAATGAGTTAGTAAGTACGCTTTTTTCTTCTAAATCTTTATTTAATTTATTTGCGTCTAAATTTGAATATTTATTAAGTGAATTTAATGTATTTTTATTTTCATTAATAAGTGCTTCATTAGCTGATTTTTTTACTTGTAAGCTTGTAAATAAATTGCTGTTTTCTAAAACATCTTTTTCATATTTGCTTATTTTATTTTCTAACTTATTTATTATTTGTTTGATTTCATTTTCTGTTTTTGTATCCAATTCCTTTTCAATCAAATCTTTAGAGGTTTTTAAAGAAGATAAACTAATATCTAATGAATTTTTTTCATCAATTTTATTGTTAATTTTTGAATTAATATTATTTTTTTCTTTTAAATAATTATTATTTTCTAAATTCAATTTTTCTTTCTGATTTAGCAAGTCACAATATTTTTTCTTGTCATTAGTCAAATTTAATTGCTGGCTATTTAAATTATCATTTATAACCTTTAATTTTGAATCAATATCTTCTTTTGAACATGATAAAAATAAACATAATTTATTTTCTTTATCAGTTATTTCAATATTGAGATTATTAATATTATTTTCACATACTTTGAATCTTTCGCTCGCTTCATTTTTTTCAGCTTCAATTTTATTTAATTCATCTTGATTTATTGGTTTTCCACTTGAAGTTGCTAAATGAGGATGGTGTTTAGAACCACAAACTGGACACGGCTGATCTTCTTTTAAGTCGTTAGCTAATATTGGTGCAATATTCTTAATAAAATTATTTTTAGCTTCTATGTATTTTGAAATTTTATTGTTTTCAATATTATTTAATTTTTTTAATTCAATTTGTAAATTGCTAAATTTTTGTTTTTGAATTTTTAGATCCTCATTTATATTTATGTAAGATTTTAATTCTGAAAGTGAATTATTAAGTAAAGAGATTTTATTGTCATTTTCAGCTATTAACATGTTTAAATTATTTGGTATTTTGGAAATTTGATTTTCATTTTTATTTATTTTATTACTTATATTTTGAATATTTTCATTTAATTTTTGAATTTCTATTTTATTATTTGAAATTTTTTGATTAATTGAACTTATTTTTAAAATAATCTCATTTAATTCTTCATACTTTTTTAGTCTTTTTTTGTTTTCTTCTAATGTGATTTTATCTTTTTCAATTTCACTTTTTTGATTAATTAAAATGCTTTGTTTGTTCTTTATAATGCTAAAATTTTCATCTAATTTTTGCTTCTCATTAATTAAAGCATCTAATTTATTTTTTATATCGTTATAGTTTATTAAATTTTTACAATCATCTTTTAGTTTATCAATTTCTATTTTTAAATTCTTTAATTCATTTTCATTGTTTTCTATTTCTATTTTTTTGTTATTTATATAATCATTAATAAATGAAAGTCTTTTTTCAAAATTATCGCTATCTTTAAGTTCGTTATATTTGTTTTTTTCGTCAATGCTAAATTTGTTATTTTCAAGAAATTGAAAGTCATTTTTAGCAGATTTTAAAATATTATTAGCATTGGTTTGACTATCATTATTTTTTTCACTTAATTTTTTTCCGAGATTTTTATATTTTTCTGTATGGAATATTTTAGTAAAAATATTAGAACGATTGGCAGAGGAATCTACAAGTATTGATCTAAATTGTCCCTGAGGAATTAAAATAACTTTTTCAAATTGTTCTTTGTCTAAACCAATTAATTTAATTATTTTTTCTAAATCTAAATTTTCAATTTTATTTGTATCAAGATCAGTAATTGATGCTTCAGACTTAATTGTGATTTCTTTTTTTCCACTTTTTGATAAGCCTTTTTGTTTCATTGAACGATAAATTTCGTATTTATGACCTTTATCTTCAAATGTAAATTTAACATATGAAAGAATATTGTTTGGAGCGTTTATATTTCTTAAGTCTTCTGGCTTTAAATAATCATCAGTACTTTGTCCATATAAGGCATAAATAATTGCTTGGAATATTGTTGATTTACCTGCACCAGTATCGCCTTGGATTAGAAATAAACCGCTATTTCCAAGACTAGTAAAATCTATTACTGTTTTTTCTAAATATGATTGGAAAGCTTGGAATTCTAATTTAATTGGTTTCATTAGTTATTCTCCTTAAGTAAATTTAAAACTATATTTAAATCTTTTTGTTCTATTTCTTTTCCTGTTCTTAATTTATAAAATTCTTTAATTAATTCCTCATCAGTTAAAGAGTTAATATTAAATTTAGATATATCATTATTAATTTTTAAGTTCTTATAATTAATACTTACGCAATAAGGGAAGATTTCTTTAATGTTACTTGCAGTATTAAGATGAGACTTATCATCTAAAAGCTCAATATAAGCATAAATGTTATCATTCTTTTCCATTTTAAGTACATTATCATAATAATCAGTAATTTTAACTAAAGGTCTTAAAGGTTTGATATCTATTAATTTAATTTGAGGAATCTTTTTATCATTAAATTCTATTATTGGAACACTTTTAATTTTTCCACATTCATTAATTTTATAGCCTAATAATGAGCCAGCATAACGGATACTTTCTCTTGTAAGCATCATTGGAAGATGAATATGTCCTAAAGCAACATAGTCAAATACTTTTAGTTTTTCAATTTTAATATTTGAAAGACCGGCAACTTCTAAGGTTTCTTCTGAGCCAGAAGTTTTATAGCCAGCAACAAATTGATGCATTATTAAAACATTTCTTTCTTGTAAATTAAATTTTTCATTTTCCATAATTTTACTAAATGCTTTATCATCATCAAGTTTTTCTTTAATTGACAATGCGTTATTAATTTCAAATGGCCTAAAAAATGGAAGTAAATAAAAATTTATTGGTCCATATTCATCTTTTAATATAACTTTTTTTAGTTTCCCTTTGTATTCGCCTTCAATATAAAAATTAGTGTTTTTTTCTAATAATTTGTTATAAGTAGCAACTCTTATACCAGAATCATGATTTCCAGCTATTGCTAATACATAGACTTTTAAATCAATAATCTGGTTTAAAAAATCATTAAAAATTTCAACAGATGTTTCAGAAGGAACGCTTCTATCGAAAATATCACCAGCAATTAAAACGACATTTATTTTTTGTTCTTTTATTATAGTTATAATTTGATTTAAAACATAAATTGTATCTTCTTTTAAATCATATAAGTCTATAGTTTTACCTATATGTAAATCTGCTAAATGTAATATCTTCATAAATTTTCTCCTATAAAAATTATAGATTGAAAATGGAAAAAAGTTAATTTTAAAAATTTGAGCGTCCTAAAAATGACGCATTGTTTTGTCAAATAAAAAAACTTAGTTTTTAGAAATGTATTAAACTTTTATATATTAGAGCTTAAGTACATTTCCTTTTACTAAGTATTTTTATTCCATTGTACGTCCAGTGATATTTTTATAGGCTCTTAGAAGATAATCCTTAAAGTTTTCAACTTCCTCCGGGGTAAAATCTTGGAGCATCTTTTTTTCTAATTCTGAAGTATATTCTACCCATTTATGATAAGCTTCTTCACCTTTTGGTGTAATAGAAATCCACCTAGCACGGCGATCAGTTTTTACTCTTTCATTTTTAATTAGCCCATTTTTAAGCATACGATCAACAATTAATGAAGCAGTAGCAGCTTCAATATCACAGTTAATAGCAATGTCTTTTTGTAATGAATGAGGATGAGAGATTAAATAACGTAAGACTTTAGGCTGACCAGTAGAAAGCCCAACGACAGCTTTTTCACGATTTGAGGAATTCCAAACTTGATGAGTACGATAAAGCATAGTATGCAATGGGATTTCTTTGTTTTCCATAGTAATATTTCCTTTTCTCTAGATTTATTTTTTACTAGCCTAGAAATTTTAATATGAAATAAGTTTAATGTCAAGTTGAATTAAAGCATTATAAAAAATTGGCAACTCTATCGAGTTTTTTTGTATTGTTAATAAGCTAATTAAGTATTATCTATTTAAAGTTTATTATTCAATTAAATCACTTTTAGCAATTTGTTCTTTAACTTTTTGCTCAATATCATCCTTAACTTGAGGATTTTTGGCAAAGTAATCTTTTATACCATTAATTCCTTGTCCAATATTTTCTTTATTAATAGAGAACCAACTACCAGATTTGTGAATAAGATCAGATTTAATGGCCAATTGTATGATTTCATCATCTTTAGAAATGCCTTTTCCATACATCATAGTAGTTTCAACAGTCTTAAATGGAGGAGCGACTTTATTTTTAACAACTTTAATTTTGACAGTATTTCCAACAATTTCAGTACCATCTTTAATAGCTTCACCTCTTCTAATATCTAAACGAACAGAGGCATAAAATTTTAAAGCACGTCCACCAGAAGTTGTTTCAGGGTTGCCATACATTACTCCCATTTTTTCTCTTAATTGATTAATAAAAATTACTGTGCATAATGATTTTGATAATTGACCAGCTAATTTTCTTAAAGCTTTCGACATTAAACGTGCTTGAAGACCAATAGAGTTATCTAGCATATCCCCTTCTAATTCTGTTTTTGGAACTAAAGCTGAAACTGAATCAACAATTATTAAATCAAATGCTCCTGATTCAGCTAATTTTTGTACAATTTCCAGTGCCTGTTCTCCATAATCAGGTTGAGATAAAATTAAATTATCAATATCGACACCTAAGGCTTTTGAATAAACAGGATCAATAGCATGCTCGGCATCAATATAAGCAGCTCTACCTCCTAATTTTTGGACTTCGGCAATTGCTTGTAAAGCCAATGTAGTTTTACCTGAAGACTCAGGTCCATAAATTTCAATTATTCTTCCTTTTGGATAACCACCAATACCTAATGCAGCATCTAAAAGTAAAGAGCCAGTTGGAATAACACCTTCTGCGCAATTAGGGCGATCACCTAAACGCATTACTGTTCCTTTTCCATAGATTTTTTCAATTTCTTTTAGAGTCTGTTCTAATGCTTTATCAGAAACAGTTTTTCCATTATTTTCCATATTTTTTTCCTTTCATAATAATATATAGTTCAAAAACTTTATTTTTTTAGAATAGATTTTCTAAGGCTTCAATTGCAAACTCAACGGATTTTTTTCGTATTTCTTCTCTAGTCCCTGAAAAAATATTAGAATAAACAAATAAATTAGTTTTATAAGCTATACCGATATAGACTAAGCCAACTGGTTTATTTTCCATAGCGGTTGGGCCAGCATTACCAGTAAAAGAAACTGCTAAATCACTGTTAAAAAATTGCTGAGCCTTTTTTACCATTTCTGTTGCGGTTTCTTTTGAAACAGCACCAAATTTTTCTATGGTACTTTTATTAACACCAAGTTCTTCTTTTATAGAATTTGAGTATGTAATAATACCACCTTTATAATATTTAGAAGCACCTGGGTGAGAAGTTATAGTTTCACCAAATAAACCACCAGTAAGTGATTCAGCTGAGGATAAAGTTAAATGATTTTTTGTTAAAATTTCACCAAGTTTGAATTCCATATTATTAATTTAAAATAAATTTCCTTCCACGATAAATATATATAAATCCAGAGATATATGAAAAAACTAATGCTAAACAAATTAAAACTTCAGGTAATATATAAGCATATTCAATAGTTAAATAATTTAAAGGGAAGCCATTTAAAAACAAAAAAGGAATTGCAAGCATTTGTGCTACAGTTTTTAACTTACCATAAATGTTAGCAGCTATAACTTCACCTTTACTTGCAGCAATAAATCTTAAGCCATCAACTGCAATATCTCTTAAAATCATTAAGGCAACAACGATTCCAAGAAAGAAAGAATATTGGCTTTTATAACATGCTAAAAGAATAAGAGAAGAGTTTACTAAGGCTTTATCTGCCAATGGATCAATAAATTTTCCAAAGTTTGAAACTAAATGATATTTTCTAGCTATTTTACCATCTAAAAAATCAGTGAAAGAAGCAACAATAAATATAATGCAGCATACTAAATCAATCATTGTGAAGTTTGTATTGCCAATAATTGGATTGTAAGAAAAATTAATACCCATTAAAATTATAAGAACTATTGTTAAGACAAAGCGAGAAATAGATAATATATTTGGAATGTTTTTAAATTTCATATTTTCCTTTCAATAGCCGGTCAGTAAGCCATGTTTTGTCGTGGATGATAATTTATCTAGATTTAAATCTACCTTCATTAGTTCAGTTTCCTTTGAAGATTTCCCTTACCAAAATTTAGGTTTCTCACTTGTGGGGCTTTCCGCGTTTCATTTCAAGATTTCTCTTTAATCGTCACTGTGGAGCTTTATACTTAGTTCATGAGCAAAGCTTTTAGAACATCAGAGCCGTTAGGAATTTCACCTACCTAGCGTTATTTTTTCCGCTAGCGCAAACACTACTTTCATCTCAGAAAAGTGCGAGCATGGACTTTCCTCTAACTTATAAAAAGCCAGCAATCATCTTGACCGGCTTTATTATTATATAAGGAAATAACAAAAAAAGGTTAAATTTTATTTGGATCAATTCCTGCTTTATGTAAAGCTGCCTCTAAAGCTGAAATTCTTTTTAAATAATCTATATTAGATAAACTAGGTAAATTATTATCATCGATATTTTTTATTTTTAATTCGCAAACAGCTAATTTAGCTTCAGTTTGATTTAGTTTGTTGTTAAGTAAGGTTATCATGTTATTTGCATCTTTTAAAGCTTGTTCAACATTTTTACGATAGGTTTCAACTTTTTGATAATCGGAAATTACCATATCTAAAAAAGCATCAACTTGTAAACTGTTATAACCAGGTTTTGTTCCTTCAAATTCTTTATGTAATATTTGATTTTCATCTAATTGTAAATTTAATTCGATATTTGGTTTATCCATAATCTACCTCCATTTAAAGTATAAAACATTTTCTTAATTAACTAAAGAAGGCAGAATCTATTGCATCTAGTATTTTTAATCTTGGTAAAAAAGATTCTTCAATTAAAATTCCATTTTTGAAAATAAAATCTAAAGGAACACTAGCTCTATTGCTTTTTAGAAGTGGTTCTAAATCATTAAATTTAAGAAGGTAGGTTTGGTTAAAAGCCTTTAATCTAATTACAAAAAAAGCTATGCCTCCCAATTTCATGACTTTTTGCAAATGAGTAATTTGTTGTGGTCTAATATTATGAAAAGGAAAAGATGTCTTATTAATAGATTCTTTAGCTTCAAAGTCTAAATATTTTCCTTTGTATAAGCCATTGTAGTCAGTAGTTGATTTTTCCGAAAAATAAGCTTCACAAATTTTCGACTTATTTACTTTATCCATTCTTACGACTTTAATTGGGGTTGGTCTT
>DKCH01000058.1:0-8710 GCA_002449135.1 Caryophanales bacterium UBA6879
TTCATGTATAGAAATTGATTTTATGGGCAATATTAAAGTTAGTGAAAGTAACTTAAAAATGCTATTTAAAGGACTTATTAATCCAGATTGGTCTTTATTTTTTGGTTATGGTTCCTTTAAATTTACTGAATCTACTATTTACCAAATCATTGAAACTTTAGCTATTTCTTTTGTAGGTACAAGTATTAGTTCCATTTTATCTTTGCCTTTTGGTTTCTTTGCAAGCCGCAAAATTGTAGGTAGATGGGCTTTTATTAGTGAATTATTATTAATAATAATTAGAACTTTCCCAGAATTACTTTTTGGTTTAATTATTATTAAAGTTGTTGGTTTCGGGGCTTTTACAGGTGTTGTAGTTTTATCAATCCACAGTATTGGTATGATAGGAAAAATGTTTGCAGAACAATTAGATGTTATTGATGATGCTCCACTTGAAGCTCTTGATGCTTGTGGTGCTTCTTCTTTAGTAAAGATTAAAAATGGTGTATTTCCTCAAGTGGCACCAAACTTCTTATCTGTTATTTTATATAGATTTGATTTAAATGTTCGTACTGCAAGTTTACTTGGTGTTGTTGGTGCTGGTGGTATTGGTTACTCTTTATGGGTTTATAGTGCCTTTAACTCATGGTCACAAGAAGCTAGTATGATTTACGGAATTATTATAATGATTGTTTTAATTGATATCTTGTCTAGTTATTTAAGAAAGAAACTTTGCTAGTTATTACTCTTATTAACAATTTATAGCTTGCTTTTTTAAGTAAGCTTTTTTATTTGAAATTTTTGTTATATATTTCTTATTTAATTAATTTTTTAAAAATTTAATGCCCTTAATGTTTGTAATCGTTTTCATTAAAACATTTACAATAAAGCCTTTTACTACTTATTAAAACGATTTAAAATTTTTACTTGGCATAAGAAGGATTATCTATGGAAGAAATTCAAAAGAAAAAAAGAGAATTTAAAGGGTTAAAAATCTGGGATTTCATGTTAAAAATTCCCGCAGGGACAATGTTTGTTCCTTTAATTATTTCATCACTTATTACAACAATTTGTATTCATGCTGGCTTAGGAGCTACCAAAGAAGGTGAACTAGGAATAAGTCTTTGGGATTACCTTGGACAACCAATGGATTTATTATTTGGTGCCAAAGGCCAAATGTTTGTAATTGGTATGATGCTATTTTGTACTGGTACTATGTTAACAGGTAAAGACTTTAAAGACCTAAGTCATCGTGGTTTATGGAATTTATTAGCAAGACTAGTTCCTGCTTTTATCTTATCTGGTCTCATTATGTTTTTTGTAGGCTTACAGGGCTTTTGCGGAATAGATTCAGTCTTATTAACAATAGCCACTACTAGTGCAAATGCCGCATTATTTGTCGCTATTAGTAAACCATACTGTGATAATTCAGATATGGCTACATTCCCAATTATGTTAATTTCGGCTATGCCAATTCTTCCTTTTGTTTTTCTTTCTTTTTTTGGTCATCCAGAAGGAGAAGTACCAACTGTTTGGAATACTTTAAAACCTGTAGTTTCTATGTTAATACCTTTTTTACTTGGAATACTTTTAGGAAACTTAGATCACAAAATAAGAGACGTTTTTAAAAGTGGAAATACTTTACTTATTCCTTTCTTAGGTTTTGAATTTGGTGCTAAAATTGATTTTTTAAAAGCTTTTTCACCTTCTCTTCTCCCTTCTTCTTTATTACTTACTGTTATCTTTTGGGCTATTTCTATTATTATCCCTTACATTGTTGATCATTTTGTTTTAAAAAGACCTGGATATCTTGCTATTGGTAGTGCTTCTTTAGCAGGCACTTCACTATCAATTCCTCAAATGTTTGTAGGATATAGTTTTGAAGGTTTAATTTATACTCAGGATCAAGTAGATAATGCCTTAGCCATGTTAGCTTTTGTCTTATTAGTTACAAATTTAACTTCCCCATTTTTTACAAAATTTGTAATGAATTCATACTTCAAAAAACATAAAGAAGAAGCCCATAAAATCTTTGAAAAAACTCACCCTGAACTACTCTCAGCAGTTTATGATTCTAATGGGAATTATCAAGAACACCATCATTTCCATATCATTTACCCTAACATTTTTAAGTTCCATTCAAAATTAAAGAAAAAAGATACAATCAATAATGAAATAAAAGAAGATGTTAAAACTTTAATTAAAAAAGAAATTAAAGAAAGCAATGATCCTTTAATAATGGAAAAGGATTTAGATAAAAAAGAATAATATTACTTATTAAAATGTAACTTATACTTTATAGTGTTAACATTTAAATTATGACTTTATCTATTATTGTTACAATTTTATCTATACTAGGGATGCTAATATTGTTATTATTCATTCCAAAAATGACAATACATGGTCATTCTTTTTCTACTTTCTATTTAGCTCCTTTATTAGGTTTAATAATTCTACTAGTAAGTGGTGTTTTACCATTTAATGAATTTTATTCAGGATTAACTAAAGATAGTAAAATGAATCCCTTAGAAATTCTTGTTCTTTTCTTTTCGATGACTTTTATATCAAGTGTTTTAGATAAACTTAATTTCTTTTCTTATTTGGCAAATAAAATGGTTTTAAAAGCTAAGAACTCACAAAAATCCCTATTTTTCTTTCTTTATGGGTTATGTGGATTTCTAACTATGTTTACATCAAATGATATTGTTATAATTACTTTTACTCCTTTTATTCTCTTTTTCGCTAAAGATACAAAGATTAATCCTATACCTTATCTCTTTTGCGAATTTGTGGCTGCTAATACTTGGTCAATGCTTTTTATTTTTGGTAATCCTACAAACGTTTACCTTGCTTCAACTTTCAATGTAGATTTTATTAGTTATTTTTTAAAAATGGCATTACCTACTTTATTTGCTTCTTTAACATCACTATTTATTATGTATTTGTTATTTTTTAAAATGCTAAAAGAAAAATTAAATACAGAAGTTAATAATGAAACAATCAAAGATAAACCTATATTTATTATTTCCTTATCTATTCTTATTATAGTTATTATTTTAATGGCGATAAGTTCATACCTTAACTTACCAATGTGGCTTTTTGCAGGCGTTGGTGGAATAATTTTATTTTTAATAATTCTTATATCTTCAATAATAAAAAAAGAAAAACCGACACTTTTATTTAATTCCTTAAAAGGCCTTCCTTTTACTTTGGCGCCTTTCCTTTTATCAATGTTTGGTATTGTTATGAGTCTTTCCCTTACTGGAATAAGTGAAAAATTTGTAACTATTCTTCTTAAATTTGATCAAGTATGGAGTTATGGCATCTCTTCTTTTATATTTTCAAATATAATAAATAACTTACCTATGTCTGTTTTCTTTAGTGATTTACTTGTTTTAGGTAAGGCAAATGAACTTTCTTTATATGCAGTAATTATTTCAAGTAATCTTGGAGCTATACTTACTCCACTTGGTGCTTTAGCAGGTATGATGTGGATGAGTATTTTAAAAGAACATAATGTATCTTTCTCATATGGAAAGTTTTGTTTATATGGCTCAATAATTTCAATTCCAACTTTTTTAATGGCTTTAGTTCCATTGTTTTTATTCTAATCTCAATTATTAAATCACTTAAAAAACATAGATACAAATATTGTATAAACGCTAAACAAATATGTAATTAAATCAATAATTTTTAATTATTTACAATACTGAGAACCTACTTGATGACCTCTTTCATCATAAATATAAACGAAATTACCTCTTTTAATAGAAACATTTGAACCAGTAAAACCATAAAGGCTTCCATATTGAGAAAAAATTTGATGATTTTTCTCATCATATACATAAACAAAATTACCTCTTTGTATTGCAGTGCCAATCATTTTTAATCCCCCTTCTCTTTTTTTTTAACATATAAAAGTATTTTAAAAATTTTAAAATTAAATTTAAACCTATTTATTTTTAGAAGCATATGTGAGAAAATAAAAACAACAAAATTAATAAAAATTTTAAAAATATCTTAATTTTGTTGCAAAAAAAGGGCAATTCCCGTTTAAAGTGAATTTTTCGCACTATTAGTTATGCTATTTATTCGCTAATAAAGTTAGAATGTTAAAGGAAAGGAGCCAAAATTATGAAACTTGGTGAAAAAATCAAAAGTCTAAGAAATCAGAAAGGAATAACGCAAAAAGAACTAGCTGATAAACTACATGTCGCTTTTCAAACCATTAGTAAATGGGAACGCGATGAAAATGAACCTGATGTTACAACATTAAAGGAATTAGCAAAAATCTTTGATTGTACAATTGATTATTTATTAAATGATAATGAAGGTGCTGGTGATAATAAAAATCCATCTTTAAAAGAGGAAGCTCCAACAATAATTGTTCAACCTAAAGAAACTTACATTTGTGATTATTGTAAAAAGCCAATACTTGATAATAATGATTTAGTTATACAAGATATTGAAGTTACACATGCAAGTCGTGGTAGAGGTGCTACATATAGAAAAGCTTTTTATCATAAAGAATGTTTAAAAATCATAGAAGATGAAAAGGAAAAACAATTAGCTGCTGAAAGAGCTAAAAAAGCTTCAAAAGCTAAAAGAAAGTCATTTGTTTGGGCAACCATTGCTGGAATTCTTGCATTTGTTTTTGCCTTATTAGTATTAATAGTACCTGAAGAAGCACGTGCTACTGTTAGTCCTGCTTATTCATGGATTTTTGCTCTATTATTCGGTTATGCTTTATTTAGCTTATTATATTGTTTAATGTCTTATTCATATATTCATGCTTTTTTCTGCTGCCTTGCAGATTTACCAATTAAGTTCCCACGTTTAATCTTCAGCTTAGATTTAGATGGTATAATTTGGTTTATTACTGTTAAACTTACCTTTGCTGTAATTGGTTTTATTTTAGGTGCTTTTGCCTTTATATTTGCAACTATAGCTTCAACTGTTCTTTCCTTTTTCTCTTTCCCATTTGTTCTTATTTACAATAATAAAACAAAGTATCAAAATGCAATTGATATGGACGGTGAAAAAATCTAATTTATCTTTTTATAAGATATAAATAATAATAATAAAAAAGAGGGAGTTAGGATCTTAAATTAGATTCTAATTCCCTTTTTTAGTACTTACTTTTCTAAAGACAAATCAAGTAATTTTGCTTGATTTACTCTAGTCATATATTTGACTTCTTCTTTAGAGATACCATGCTCTAATAAATAATTAACGTATTTATCTAGCATTATTTCCCATGGATCGTTTTTATAATATCCAGAATCAGTAGCTACCATTATATGTTCATAACCTATTTGCTCGATAGCTTTTAAATCAGTTTCCATATTATCGACCCAATGACCATCTTTTAAGGGTTGAATATAGACTTTTTCTAATAACACATTATATTTATCTACCAAATATTTTTGTTGTTCAATTGACTCATTTACTATCCAATATTCAGGATGAGTTATAACGATTTTTTTAACACCTTGTTTACTAGCTGCTTCTACAACTTTTAATGTTTCTTCATAACTTATATGACCTGTAGCTAAAACTGCATTATAGTTTTTAATTATATTAAAGATTTCAATTAATTCTTTTTTTATTTCCCCATTATTATCTAAAATACTTATACCACCAACTTTACCTCTTTTAATATATTCATTTTGAGCATCTATAGTAGGAAGCCAAACAATTTTACCACCGAGCTTTAATGCATATTCTACTGCATTAGGATTTAATCCACCTACTTCCTTATTTAATACTATTCCACCGAAGATTTTTAAATTGCTTATACTATATTTTTCTTTATTATAAAGATTAGCTAAATAGGCTCTTTCAACTGTTGAACCATGATGACACTTAATAACAATACTAGCTGCATGAATTTTATTAGCAGCATCAACTAAACCAAAGTCATTATAATTTCTTTTTGTAGTATCTGGTTCAGTATGAATATGCATATCAATGATACCATTTAATAATTCATTCATAATTTATGCTCCTAAAATATATAAATAATTCAATAAAATATAATCTTATTTTTAAAACCAAAAATAATTTTAATAATTAAAATCTATTCTTTATAAGACTTGATCTATTTGATTACCTAAAACCAAATCATTAACAATACCATCACCAAGACCTGTCATCGGTACTAAAATATAATTAGATTTTAAAATTTTAGCAGCAGTTAAAAAGATTTGACCTGCCGGTAAAATAACATCTGCGCGATCTGGCTTTAATTGGTATTTTTCTTTTCTTTCTTCTAAAGAAAGTTCTTTAAGATTGGAATAAATATTTTCAAGTTCTTTTACGTCTAAGGAATTTACTCTATCTTTTGTTTTATGTTTTGATATTTTCCAATAACGGTTAATATTTCCACCTGTTCCAATAATATTTAAGCTACCATAATTATCATAATAATGAGATAAGGTTTCCTTAAAATAATTCCAAGTTTCTTCTTGATCCTTATTGGCAAGAATACGTAAAGTTCCTATGCGAAATGAGTCAGATTTTAAAGCTTTACCATCTTTAATAAGAGAAACTTCACTGCTACCTCCACCAACATCTAAAGAAACATAATTTCCTTTATCTAAATGTAAATCTTTTAAAATAGAAGTTATTGTACTAGCTTCTTTTTCGCCAGAAACAATTTGCATATCAATACCAGAAGTCTTTTTAATTTTCCTTATAATATCTTCGCCATTTTTAGCTTCTCTCATCGCACTTGTAGCATAAGCACGATAAGATAAAACAGAATAAATATTCATTAATGAGCGAAAACAAATCATAGTATCTATAAGTTGTTCTTCTTTACGAAATGAAATTGAGCCAAAAGAAAAAACATCAACACCTAAACGAAGAGGAATTCTTACTTCTTGAACAATTGATGATAAAACCTTATTTTTCTTAACGCCATAAACATCTTTAATAACCATACGAACAGCATTAGTTCCAACATCTATAGCTGCATAATAACCTGGTTTCATATAAAAACCTCCAAAGCAATATAAATTATACTAAAATCAGTTATTTTCTGCCGCTATTTTTTTATAAATCTCTTCCTGAGATTCTATTTTAGTACTTCCAGCAGTATATCTTTTGTTAAGACCAGTTCCATCCACAATAAAAGATTTTGTATTATCCATAAAACCTAAATCAAAGATTTCTTGAATTCTCTTTTGACAAGTTTTATCAAAAACAGGGGTAACAACTTCAATACGATTATATAAATTTCTCGGCATAAAATCTGAACTCCCCATAAAATAAAGAGGACTACCTCCATTTTCGAAAATGAAAAGACGAGAATGCTCTAAATATCTATCAATAATTCCATGTATTTCAATATTATCACTTAAACCAGGAATTCCAGGAACTAAGGAGCAATTACCACGCACTAAAAGTTTAATCTTTACGCCTTCACTACTTGCATAATATAAGGCTTTAACCATTTTTTCATCAGTAATATGGTTTATCTTAATACAGATAGAAGCATTTAAACCTTTTTTCTTATTTGCAACTTCTTGTAATATTAATTTTTCAAAAGGTTTTTCCATTTTATTAGGTGAAACAAATAAATAACGGAAATTGGGTTGATTAAATGGTTTAGCAATAAATTTAAAAATCGCATTAACATCACTAGTAATCTTTTTATTAGAAGTAAACAATAAACAATCAGTATATAAACGAGCATTGCCTTCATGGAAATTACCGGTGGATACCACAGCTACATCCTTTCCATTTTTCATCTGGATATAAACAATTTTTCCATGAACCTTAAACCCTTCAGCCCCAGTTAAAACATTAACACCAGCATCTATTAGTCTTTGAGAAATAGAAATATTACTACTTTCATCAAAACGTGCCATTAACTCTACCATGCAAGTAACTTTTTTTCCATTTCTACTAGCTTGACGTAAAGCACGAACAACTTTAGAATCTTTTGCAGCACGATAAATACAAGCCTTAATTTGTAAAACATTTGGAGAAATAGCGGCTTCTTGTAAAAGTTTAATAAATGCATCAAATGATTGATAAGGAACATGAAGGAAAAAATCCTTTTCTTGAATGCATTTTAATAAAGAATCTCCACTACTAACCTCAGGAAGTTCAAACCTAGGCCATGACTTATTTTTTAAAGAAGTTAAACCAAAAGTAGGAAACTTCATTAAATCTTTACTGTTATGATAACGTCCACCGACTAAAATAAGATCACTTTCAGCAATATCTAAAGAATCCATGATTTTCTTTTTCAAATCATCAGGAACACCTTCACCAAAAACAGCACGAACTGGATTACCTTTCTTTCTTGTTTTTATAGCTTGAGTAAGAGATTGTAATAATCCTTCTTCTGGATCACTTTCAACTTCCATTTCAGCATCTTTAGAAACTTTAAAAGCATAAGCGCTTATTTTATCATACCCAAGTTCTTTAAATATCAAAGATAAATTTAAACGAATCACATCATCTAAATACATAACATAGTGCTCCTTACCTTTATCAGGAAGTGTTACAAAGCGACTCATAACTTCAACAGGTAAGGGAATAAGTGCATAAGCTACTTTTTCAGTTTTAGTTTTTTCTAACTTACAAGCAAAATAAATACGTGAATCATTAACATCGCTTAAATCAGCTTTACGAGTAATAATTATCGGATTAATATAACCATCAACCTCTTTTATATAGAAATCTTTAATATATTTAACTTGTTCATCATCTAATTCTA
>DKCH01000058.1:8773-29373 GCA_002449135.1 Caryophanales bacterium UBA6879
TCATATAAAGAAGTTAAAGCTAAAATTTTAGACAAAGTGGTTTTTGCCTTTTGTCTTTCCAATTTAAATTGACGGCCTTTAGAAAGAGAAATACGTTTTAAAGAAGCAACTCTAACACGATAAAATTCATCCAAATTATTAGAGTAAATACCTAAAAAATTTAAACGCTCAAATAATGGAACACTTTTATTTTGTGCTTCTTTTAATACACGATTATTAAAATACATCCATGAGACATCTCTGTCTACATAATTATTTTCATTTAAAATAATTTCTTTCATAATAGCCTCCAATCTTTATTATAACAAGAAAAGAAATAATATAATTGTAAATAAAAAGTAAAAACAGTTATTTATCAAGAAAAATTAATTTATTATTTACATATATATTTTTAAAATATTATCTTTAGTTTTTGGCTTAATAAAGCCTTGATTATATAGTGACTTATCCGCTAAATAAAAACAGGTCTTTAAATCAGGAGAATATTCTTTACAGGAAAACGCATGTGGTTTTTGATATTCTAAAACTACACAATTTTTAATAATGTAAATAATAGTTTCAAAAACTTTATTAATTGAAGGGGATTTATAATAAATTTTATCGTTCAATAAAAAGTTACCAAAATAATTATAAGTAATTTTTAAATTAGATAAAGTAAAAATATCACAATTTAAAACATCATCATTAATTTTCAATATATCATCCTTACAAATTTTTCTTTTTAGAACATCATATTCAAAAGGAACAATTTCAGTAAATGAAATCAATTTATTAAAAATTTCTTTTAACTTAATAGGATTTAATTTTGAATCTTCTAACTTAAAAGCCTCTTGAATAGCTTTAGCTAATCTAACTTTACTCAAACGATAAAAAGGACCAATCTGTTCAACAAGTACATTAGCCTGAAACAAATAAATTTCTTCATCAGGTAAAGAGGAATTTAAATGAGAATAATGAAAAGGATCAACTTCAAGCATAATCCTTCTTATTTCTTCTACACGACTAGACTTATCAACAGTCATAGTTTTTCCACCTTTCCCCAAACTTGGCCTAATTTTCTATTTTTATTATACATTAAATTTAAGAATTCAAAAGAGAAAAAATTAATATTAACGTCTTTAAAGCGCTTACTTTGTAAAATACGAATAAATTAAAAGCAGTTAACAGCATAAAAAATTTGTGTATGTGATAGGCTACACTGCTAACTGCAATAATATCCTATATGATTATTAAAGAAATTTCTTGTGCTTAAAGCATAAGTAATAAAAAAATCTTTTAGTTTTTTTACTAAAAGATTCCTTTATTACTTTTTAATAGTTTTACTATCTTCTTGTTTGATTTCTTTAAGAAGCGCTTCTCTCTTCTTTTGAACTTCCAAGTCATTGGAATAATATCTATATAAAGGTAAGAAGGCTAACATCATTAAATTTTTAAACTTTACCATTTTTTTAAAACCTTTCTACTTTTCATTATATCAAATAATTTTGTAAAACATAGCTTTTTGCTTTGTATTTAAAATCAGTTTTAATCATATCTTTTAAAGCTAAAGAAAAAGCTTTGAAACTATTAATTTTCTTTCCAATATAATTATAATAAATTTTAATTCATTATATTTAAGTGTGATAAAATAAATAAAGAGGTACGTATTATGATGAATGAACAAAATTTAAAATTTAAAGAAACAATTGAAAAAGCTTTAGATGGTGATGGAGATAGCTTAGCCACTTTAGGTAATATTTTCTTTAGTAGACATAGAACTGATGATCAAATTCTTGGATTAGTTTTACTTGAAAAAGCTGCCACTAAAGGCTCAGTTCGTGCTTATAATAATTTGGCTTATATCTATTCAAATTCAGATTTAGTTGAAAAAGATCCAAAGAAAGTTATGGATTATTATTTAAAAGCTGCTGAAGCTAATGATGAATCTGCTATTAATAATTTAGGTCTTATTTATAAATTTGGTCGTGATGGTTATCCAGTCGATATCAAAAAAGCAAATGAATATTTCCAAAAAGCTGCTGATTTAGGTTCTTATCGTGCTCAATTCAATATTGGTTATGCCTATTTAACTGGTAATGGTGTAGAAAAAGATATTAATAAAGCCGTTAGTTATTTAGAAAAATCTGCAGAACATAATTATCCAAACGCTTTATATAATTTAGCTAGATGCTATAAAAACGGTGTTGGTGTTGTTCAAGATATTAATAAATATTTTGATTTACTTTCTAAAGCCGCTAAACAAAAACACAACTGGTCTTTATATGAAATGGGTCACTTATATGAACATGGTTATGCTCCTTTAGGTATTGAAAAAGACTTAGAAAAAGCTAAATCTTATTATCAACAAGCTGCTGAAAACAAATTTAATAAAGCTGAAGTTGCTTTACAAGAGCTTGAAGAAAAAGAAAATAGAGTAAAAGTAGAAGACAATAAAACAGAAGAAAAAACTGAAGAAGTTGAAAGCAAATAAGTTGCATAAAAATATCTTATTAATAAATAATATAAATGTACTTAAAGTACAAGAAAGGTATTAATTATTATGTTAGATATTTATCAAGATAATAAAAAAGACTTAGTTGCCTTCAAAGAGGGTGAAAAAGTAAATAATTCTTCTTTAGTAAAATTAAATCCTCACTCTAAAGATGAAATTAATGAAAAACATATACCAGTTATTGAAGTAAATAATAAAGAAGTTACTGTTAAAATTGGTAGTATTGCCCATCCAATGACCAAAGAGCATTTAATTGAAGATGTATTCTTAGAAACTAACAAAGGTATTAAAAAAATTAAATTAACTTCAACAGATGCTCCTGTTGCTCACTTCACCTTAGAAAATGGTGAAAAAGTAATATCTAGTTACGCTTTTTGTAACATCCATGGTCTTTGGTTCAAGGAATTATAAGTTTAAAAACAAACAAAAATAGCTCAATTTGAGCTATTTTTTTATTGATAATTATAATATGGAATCTTAAGTAAATCTATTGGTGTAATTAAACCTAATAGTTCTTCATTACTATTTCCATGCTCAGTTATAAATAAAACAGAGGTTCTTTTCTGAGTGACATCAGTTTTATAAAGATATTGTAACAATTTATACGCCTTAAGGTCTTTACTAATAAATTTAAAGTTCTCAGCTAATGTACCATATTCTCCTAATTTAATGTAATCTTTTATTAAAAAGGTTTCATCAACCTTAAGTCTTCTATTATTATAAGCATTCATAAAAAATGTCGCTTGAGAGAAAACACCAATTACACGTCCCTTATCTAAAACTGGAATATGTGACAAATGATTTTCAACCATTAAATCAATAACATCTAAAACAGGAAAACCTAATTGCGAATAAACTATTTTATCCTTTTTAGTACAAATATCATAAACATCTAAAGGATTCAAAATTTCTTCTACAATATTTTTAAATTCTGATAAGAAGCTATTAGTAACTAAACAAACATCATTTTGATGAGAAAGCATATTCCGTAAATCAGAAGCGTTGCGTAAAAAATTGTAAATCTTATTAGACCTTAAAAGAGGAATAGTTTTTTTATTTCTACATTCATCTAAACAACGTGAAAAACCATAAAAGCCTCCTTTTAAATTAGATGCTTCTAGTAATTTCTCTTCCAATTCTTTAAATAAATAAAGAAACTCGCTATTTTTATTTTCCATCATTCACATCAATCAATTTTTTAGTAAATTCAGCTAAAAAATCAGCATTAAAATTTTCAATTAATCCTTTATCTACATAATTAGGAATATCAGGATTAAATGGTAACTTTGCTACATTAGTTATTTGAAGTTTTTGAGCTATTTCTTCCAAATGATCTTTACCATATAAATCGATACGTTTAAAACAATGAGGGCAAACTAAATATGACATATTTGAAATTAACCCAAGAATTGGGATATTCATCATTTTTGCCATTTTAGCTGCTTTTTCTACAATTATTGAGACTAATTCTTGTGGAGTAGTAACTAAAACTAAGCCATCAAGAGGAATCTTTTGAAATGCAGATAAAGCCACATCACCTGTCCCTGGAGGCATATCAATTAAAAGATAATCTAGTTTTCCCCAATATACCTGATTAAAAAATTGTATTACTAAATCCCCAATTAATGGACCACGCCAAACAATTGGATCAGTAATATCATCTAAAAGCATATTTGAGGATATTAATTCAATATGTAACCCTTTGGTAATACCAGGATACATATTTTTACCATCTTCATCACCAACAACTTTATATTTACTACCAAATGCTGTTGGAATAGATGGACCAGTAATATCAGCATCCAAAATACCAACTTTAAAACCTAGTCTAGCTAAATTACAGGCCAAAAATGAAGTAGTAAATGATTTACCAACACCACCTTTACCTGAAACAACACCGATTATATGTTTAGCGCTAGAACCTTCTAGCATTTTAACTTTATTAATTTGTTGTTCTTTTGAACAAGAGCCATGTAAAGGGCAACTATTGCAATGCTCTTCTGGGCAATTTTCTTCTGTAACTGTTTTGCTCATAATTTTTTCCTTTCTTTATTTTATTATTATACTAACTTTTGATAACTTATAAGGTAAGTAATAATTTGTTTTTCTAATTCTTTTACTTCAAAAACAATTTTAACAATATTTGTATCAAATTCTTTAGATATGATTTTTCCATCAATTTGCGTCAATTCTTTTACAAACTGGTGAAAATATATATTTTTTATTGTAGCTTGATACTTATAGTAAGTTACTTCCTCTTCTAAATTATTTTCTAACAATTTAGAAGGTAAATTAACATAAAGACGATCTAAATTACTAGCACCTAATAAAATACCACCAAAATATCTAACAACCACTACTAATATTTTGTAGACTTTTTTTCTATTTAGAATATCTAAAAGGCTATGCATACTATTAATAGGTTCTTTATTTTCACTTGCTGATAAATATGAACTATTAAGAATATACATATAAAGTACATGACGTGCTTGAGGATTTTCATCTTTTATTTTTTGAATTTTAGATGCAATCTCTTCTTTGCTTTCAACTTTAAATATATAAGTATAGAATTTGCTTTTCTTTTCTTCGTAAAAGCCTTCTAAATCTTTCTTGACTACTAACATACTATATTATTGTACTACTTATATAACTAATAACTTTCTCAGCTGCTTCCTCAAAAGAGATTTTATTAAAATCAATTGGATCATTACTATTAATAATATTATAAGAATCAATAATATTTTTTAATGTTAAGTTATTCTTAATAATAACCTTATCAGCATAATTATCGAACAATTTAATTGCTATTTTAGAATTAACTAATCGAGTATTATTGTAATTATATCTAGTTAAGGTTGAATCATTTTCAATCTGATATAAGAATTGCAATTGAGCATCATTTTCAGTAGGTTTAATATTACTATATTTTCTTCCCATTAAAGTAAAGGCACTCTTAAAAGCTTTTTTAAATTCTTCAGAATTTGTATCCTTATCACTTAAATCAGTAAGCGTTAATAAACCTTTTAAACCTCTAATTTCAATAATGTTAAAATATTCATAATCTTTTTTATCATTGTTACCTTCTTTAAAGAAGAAAGTTTTGAAGAATTCAATATTTTCTTTACTTATGTTAGTTAAATTAGAGAGTTTTTCAGCTAAGAAATTAGAATAAATTTCTTCCATTAAATAAGATGAATTAACATTTAATTTAGAGTTTTCATATTTTATATCAAAAGCCGAAATTAGCACATTATAAGCCTCATCTCTTAATGAGGTATCCTTAACCTCATTGAAATCAATATTTGATAAATTTGAAACTTCAGATAAACAATTTGAAATAATATCGCATTGAATTTTTAAAGCTTCTTCACTTTGACCAGGTCTAAATAACAAGTTTTTAATCATATAAGCTTTTTTAGAATTATATTGGTAACTAGAGATAATACCATTAGTTTGATAGTCTCTAATATAGGATAAAGTATTAAAATTACCAGTTTTAAAATTGCTAATTAAGTTATAAATCAAATATTCCTTAGAATCATTAAATAAATTTATTTTGTTTAAAGGAGAAATAATATTATATAAATTAACTTCCCCTTCACCTGTACCAACTTTAAGTTTATTAAAATCCAAAGAACCATTAGTGGCTTCATTGATATTATCTAACAATTCACAAAAATTAATAATATTTTCATTCCAGTAATTTAAATCTTCTTCATTATAAGAAGTATGAACATGAGTATTAATTGTACGATATTGAATATTATCAAATTGTAGATATGAATTTATGTTCATTTTATTAAAGAAGACATCAAAAACATTAGGAACAAAATAATGACATAATTTAGAATTGTTAACATAAACTAAAATTTGTTCAATTACATTAATAGGCATAGATAAGTAACCAAGTAAATTATTTGTTGGAACTTTGTTATCAACTAAATAACGAATAATTCTAGTTAAATTAAGAATCTCAGATTTACTATTATTAACTATTCTATCACTTGAAGAAAGTTGAGGATCAAAAGTCCATTGATTGTTTCCTTTACTTGTGGAAATGGTTTCGATTCTAGAAGAAAGTAAATTATCAGCTAATTCACTATCTGCGCTTCCAGTAATAAATTTATCTACTTTAGAAGCAGATAAGCAACTAGAGATTATAGTAGTAAAGAAAGAATGAGAATAACCATTTTTCTTAGTTGTTGCCATTTGCAAATTAGCAATATCATTAAGAAAATTCTCAAAAGAAGTAATTTGTTGATTAGTTAATTCAATATAGTTATTAGTAGAACCATTAATACCATCGTTTCTAGAAACGTTCATTCCTTGAGAAATTTCTTTTAAACTATTTTTATAAATCGCATAATCATAAATATCACTTAAATAAGAAATTTCATCTTTTCTTTCTTGATCAGATAATGTTGTATATAAAGAAAAGTTAATACTATTTAAATCAATAAAAGTACCAGAAAATTCTATTTTACTACTATCTTTTAAAAGATAATTTAAACAATTCGGAATGGAATTTCTTAAAAAGATTGTATCATCAATAGCATTTAATAAATTTTTTACCTGTAAACCATCTATTGATTTATAATCAAAATCTTTTTCTAAGAGTTTTAAATCCTTAATTTGCTTATATAAATTAACAAATTTAGAAATTTGTCCTTCAGTATCAATTAATTGTTTATCAACATTAATTTGTTGTCCATCTTTAGTATAAGAATAAGTTCCATTGTAAGTAGGATTACTAACCCATTTAAAGTTTTCTTTTTCTTTACCAGTTAATTTATCTTCTACAGTAGAAAAATCATTAGATGATAATGAATTATTAAAGATACTTTTTATATTAGAATTATTCATCATTGAATATAAAACTTGTCCGAATTTATCAACATAATATCCAGACTCATCAATTTGAACTTTCAATAATGAAGACTGAGCCAAGGTAGTTAATAAACTATTGACTTGAACAGGATCCAAGCTTAAAAAATCCACTTTAGTAAAATCAGTAGTCCCAAGTTGTTGTAATTTTTCAATAATACTAGAAAGAACTTCACCTTCCAAAGCATAATCATCAATTACATAGAAATTTAAACTAACACCAATTTTATCAAGTAAAGGTGCAATTTTACTATTTAGCATTTTTGGTAAACTTTCTTTAAATAGTTCAACTGAACCTATCTTTTCAAATAATTCTCTAATCATCCTAGGAGAAATATTATTTAAATCAACATTATCAGAAGTAAAGAAAGAATAATAATCTTGAACAACCTTTAAAAGATTGATTAAATGTTTAATTTCACCATTTTCGCCAAGCCAAACAATTTTATTTAAATCATTTGGTAAACTTAAGCCTATTTTTGTAAAAGCCTCGTTTTTAAATAAACCTATAAGAAAACGATTAAAATTATCATTGGCAACTAAATTACTTCCATCAATTCTTTTTTTAGGATTAATAACTTTATTATCAATAATCCCTGTTAAAATCTTTTCTAAATCAGTTAAATCAATATTCTTTAATTGTTCATCAATATTTCCTTGTTTAAAAACATCGGCGACTTTACCTATAGAAGGTAATAGTGAAACTAGTTTCTTAAGTTCACTAATAAATATTGAGTTTCCATTTTCATCTTTAGGACTAAAATTAAAATCTGAAATACTTAACCCAAATAAAGAATTATTTAATTGATCATTATTAACTAAAACATTTTTTAAAATATTAGGAGCAATTTTTTTGAACAATTTTGTTTGATCAAGTTTATCTAAAATATTATTAAGTGCGTTAATGTTTTTTTCATCTTTTAAGTCGAAATTTCCTTCATTATCAGCTAAAGTCTTAAAGTCTTTAACACAACCAATCATTTTTGAAACTTCATCTTTCAATTCATTATTGGTTATACCTTTTGCTACGGTTTCAATGTCTTCATTTGAAATATATTTTTTTAACTCATCAGAAGAAGATATCATTTGTTTTAAGAAAAGTTCAAAATCCATTACTTTACTAGTAAAAATATCTAAACCTAATAAACCGACAAAATTATTTTCTAATACTTCTTCTTGTCCATCATTTACTTTAATTACTTTTCCACCGCAAACTAAGGATGTTATAGAATTAATCATTTGATCATCTAAAGAATTTAAAATAGAATCCTTAAAATTATTAATAGTTTCCATAGATAATGTATTAATGTTTTGTAAATAACAAAAATCAAAAACAAAATCTACTAATGTATCAAATAATTTAACAAAATCAATATTACTATAACTGCTAGATAAGGTAGATAAATAAGGCAATTGATCCTTAGCCTTAAAAGCAAAATTTGCAAGTAATTTAGCTAAATTATCTTTGATTAAAGAAGAATTTAATGCAACATTAATAGCTTGCTTATAATCTTCTTTTTTAGAATAATCTATTTCAAAATAATTAGGAACCTCAGAATTTTCTAAAAGAGGTACAGCATAAAAAGTAATTACCCCTGCTTGATATAACTTACTATAAATTTGATTAATATCGCTAAAAAAGTTATCAAGATTCCAATTAATATCAGAAAAATCAACACCTAAATCCTTTACTTGATCAATATTTGTGCCAATTTCAGCTAAAACTGGCATAATATACACCAAAGTCTGCCACTGACTTAAATTAGATAAAACACCTGAAATAACTTCTGGTAACAATAATGTTTGATAATCGATTTTGAAATTAAAAGAATTAGAATCACTAGAAAAAGAAAAAGAAGAAGAAATAGAATCTGCAATTTTTAAAATCGCATCAATTTCAGAATAAAAAGAAGTTTTAACCCCATTAACATTTGCTTGAGTAACTTGTGACATTAACTTATTATCTAAAACATTGCTAGGATCTTTAGAACCTAAACCAATTGCAGAATAAAAAGCTGAATCATTATAGGAAGAAAGAAGTTCTAATATAGCTTGAAATTCAGTATTAGAAACTTCTTGATTATCCTGATTATTATTTTGAGTTTTAATAATTTCATCACTAGCTTTAGAAGCAATAGATACTAAAGAAGAAAGTGGAGATAAAAATAAAGAAGCAATAACTGTTCCACATACAACCCCTTCAATAGAAGCAATAAGTCTATGTCTCTTGTTTCTTCTTCTCTCTTTAGAAAGTAAAACCATGAAAGTAATTAAATAAACTAACCAGTATATTAAAGGAGTTAAAAAAGCAATTAATATCATTCCAGTAACAAAAAAGATCAGTCCAACTAAAGAATGACCTAAAGATAAGGCAGTATTATAAATATCACCACTTGTAGTGGAAGTAGTAATATCATTTAAACTCGCATCCAAATAATCAATAATAGTTTGATCAACACTTGTTAATAAAATAGATTTACCATCATTTAATGATATTTCATAATTAAAAAATTGAGATAAATCTATAGAACAAAGCTGTGAAACAATTCCAGGAGTACAAAAAACTAGAACAATAACCAAGATTCCTTCAACTATATATTTACATGTAGTGCGATAGACACCTCTAATTAAAGCAAAAATTCCACCAATCAAGGCTCCAAGTAAAAGAAAAATAAATAAATAATTCCAAGAAAAATTTTCAGCAATTTGTGTAACAGATATAAACAAATCCATATTCTTTATTTCTTCTCCCTACCTTCAATCTTTATTATACTAAATTTTTATCATAAACAATTAAATGAGATAAATTTATGTTAAAATTTATCAATCAGGAGGTAATATGCAAATTTATAATGATCCATCTAGCTATGATGCTATGAAAAATAAAAAACAATTAGATGACAATTATAAGCCATATCAACTTATTATTTTCTTTCTAGTAGGATGGTTAGGTTTCCAGCTTTTAGGTTTAATAATGGAGTTAGTATTTGAACTTATTTTTAAGGAAAACTTTATTGATCCTGAAACTAAATATGTTAATCCTCTTATTAATTCTTTTTTTACTTTAGTTACATATTTACTATTAGCTGGCATTTTAGTTTCTCTTTTATACTTTTTTAACCCATCTGCTTTTAAGAAAATTGTTAAAAATTTTGGAACAAAAGAAACTTATTTAGCAGCCATAATGTTTTTTGCTATCTACTATGGTTTAAATATCTTAGTAAATTTCCTTATGCTTGCAATTGAAAAAATGTTTAATATAGTTATAAATAATTCTGAAAACCAGGCTGCTTTAGAAACAATGATTAAAGTTAACCCATTTGCTATGATTTTTACAACTTGCTTTTTAGCTCCTATATGTGAAGAAACAACTTATCGTTTAGGTTTATATTCTCTTTTAGCAAAGAAAAATAATATATTAGCTTTTATTGTTACAGTCTTATTTTTCACTTTAATTCATTTAGATTTTATCTCACCTATAATAAATAATGACTATTCAACACTTGCTAATGAGGCGTTAAATATTCCAGGTTATTTAGTTGGTGCAAGTATTTTAACCTTAGCTTATGCTAAACATAAAAGATTATCTGATTCTATTTTAACTCATTGTTTTGTAAATTCATTTTCGATGATTTTTATTTTAATTTCTTCTTTTTTACCACAATCTCAAACTGTACTTATAAATATAATCTAAAATGGATTTGGAATTTAAAAAATATTCTTATCAAATAATAAATCATTTTACCTTAAAAATTATTGCCATTATTTTAATGACTATTGATCATATAGGTATGCTTTTGTTTCCAATTAATTCTAATATTTATATAATATTAAGAACTATAGGTCGCTTAGCTTTACCATTATTTATTTTTATGGCAGTAGAAGGATCATTTCACTCTAAAAAACCATACATCTATGTTTTAAAGTTTCTTATATTAGGATTCATTATTGATATAGGTGAACTTGTTTTTCTTAATCGTTATGATGGTAATGCTTTTATAACTTTAGGAGTAGGAACCTTAGGATGTGTTTTAGTAAATAGAAAAGACTATTATTCATATTTAGCAATACCATTAGCTATTTTAATGATTCTAGCTGATTTTAATTTCTTTCCTTTAAGAATGGATTGTTCCTTCCTAGGACTATTTATCTTTATTGGTATATATTTAGGAGAATATTTACCTAATGTTTATTTTAATTATCTTGGTAAAAAACTTAATTACGATAATAATTCATTAGAAATAGTAAAAAAACATATGCTAAGAAGTAAACAAAATATTGGTGCCCTTTGTGGTATCTTTATTGCTTATATTGCGTTTATGTTTCTAGATATGTTTAATATTTACTCTTTTCTTGTAACTAATTTGCTACCATTTAGAATAGTTTCTTATGGCTGTCTCGCTTCTATAATTATTCTTTTTTATAATGGTAAGCAAGGATATTCAAATAAGTTTTTAAATTGGGGATTCTATTTTTATTATCCATTACATTTATGTATCTTATATGGCATAAGTTTACTTTCATTATGCATATGCGTTGCTTTTATTTAGTTTTGTTTTAAAATAATAAAGAAAAAGGAGAAATATAAAATGATTAAATACATTAAATCAAAAGAAGAATTTCAAAACGAAATTAAATCTGGAATAGTCGTAGTTGACTTTTTTGCCACCTGGTGCAATCCTTGCCAAAGATTAGGACAAGTTTTAGAAAAGATTGCCGGTGAAGATAATCCTTTAAGAATTATTAAAGTTGATGTTGATCAATTCCAAGAATTAGCAATGGAATATAATGTCGAATCAATTCCTCAAATTAATATCTTAAAAGATGGAAAAGAAGTTTATTCATTTTTAGGCTATAAAGGCTCAGATGAATTAAATGAAATCTTTACTAAATATTGTAAGTAAATAAATTAATAAAGTGGTTTAAAATTATCTTGAAATTTTAATGAAAATGTGAAAAGATAATAAAGCCACTTTATTTGGATCAGTGGTGTAGCGGTTAACATGTCTCCCTGTCACGGAGAAGATCGCGGGTTCGATTCCCGTCTGATCCGCCACTATGCAGGTGTAGTTCAGTGGTAGAACTTCTGCCTTCCAAGCAGATCACGCGGGTTCGATTCCCGTCACTTGCTCCAAAATAGTAAAATAAGCCTGATACAATGTTATCAGGCTTTTTTATTGCAAAAATAATAGGATTTACATTTAAAGTAGGTTACCTTAATTTAAAAATTTAATTTTACAGGCTCTTAGTAGATTTCATTTAGAGGTTCTATTAACAGTTTTTTATTTTATTTTTTACACGATTTGAATTTAAAGAGAAATTAATGCACGATTAAGTTTGATTCCATATGATGGATCTCTCAAAATTAAAGATATATATGATAAAAAATATTTAAATTAGTAAACGTGTTTTATATCGAAATACATTTCCTTATGTTGACTTGTATTCCGATAAATTATTCATATAAATATCTAGATTATTAAATATTGATTTTTCTAGAGACAATATGAAATCAAATATTTATGATCAAGCTATTCTTGAAGGTGTTGCTCCTACGTTTCCTGATACGAAGGCAATTATTGACAATATAAAATTTAGTAGAATGACACCACAGATATGCAAAAAATATTAAATTTAAAACATGCTTGAGAATTTATTATAGATAAAAAGTAATATCATCTAAATCAATTTATTTAATATTTTATTATATCGCTAGTCTTGTAAATGAGTTTTTTATACTTATGATTGTTAATTAAGCTGCGTTTTTGTAACAATTAGAATAAAATCATACATTACACAATTACCATTAGAAAATATCATCAAAGATTAGATTAATAAAATATTAAACATATTAATATAGCAATTAAACTTTGTTTATATTGTATGAAAGCTCAAAATTTTAATGATAAAAATAAAAGAGCATCAGTAATATTAATATGTACTCATTTTCCAAGACATTAAGGGAAAACAATAAATTTTAAAAGCTTTTTTAAAAAATAGGTTAAAAATTTATAATACTAACACTATTTAATAAATTTGTCTATAAAATAGTGCACCAAAAAAAGGTCAAAATTTCATTTTAAAAATGATATATATAATTTATAATAAAAATGCTAAATAAAAAAGTTCCATTACTGGAACTAATACCACAAAACGCGGTTGAAGATGTGACAATAAGTTTATTTGAACTTTCTATTGCCATTTCTAACAAAGATATATTAGCAAATAAGAAAAGGAAAATCAAGATATGAAAAAGTATTATTTAGGATTAGATTTAGGAACGAATTCAATCGGGTGGTGTGTCACTGATGAAAATTACAATATTGTAAAAAAACATAAGTTGCTTTTAGATGCTAATAATAAAGTACTTAAACAAAGTGGCAATCATTTATGGGGCGCTAGATTATTTAATGAAGCTAATTCAGCAGCTGCTAGACGTCAAAATAGGGGTAATAGAAGGAGACTTCAAAGAAGAAAATATAGAATTAAACTATTACAGGAAATTTTTAATTCTGAAATGGATAAAGTTGATCCGAATTTTTTTAGAAGACTTAATAATTCTTTTTTACATAATGAGGACAAAGATGAAGATTTACGAACTGACTACTTACTGTTTAATAGCAATAATTTAAATGATAAAATTTATTTTAAACAATACCCAACCATTTATCATTTAAGGAACGATATTATCGAAAATCCAAATAAGAAATTTGATATTAGAGAAATTTATTTAGCTTTAGCCCACATGATTAAGTACCGTGGAAATTTCCTTTATGAATCAAATATTAGTTCATCAAATGGTGGTAGTGAAGAAATAATTACCTGTTTTAAAAATATTAATAACATTCTTTTAAATTTAAATGAAAATGATGATATAGAAGCTTCATATTCAACTTTTGATATCAATTCCAAAATTGCTAGTGCCATTTTAAATGCTTTTCAAAGTATTTCTAAAAAAGACGACTTATACGATAAACTTATTAGTACTTTTTCTCTTACTGGGCTAAGTAAAAAGGAAAGTAAAAATGATTTAAGAAAGTCTATATTATCCATAATTTGTGGTAAAAAGGTAAGAATAATTTATTTTATTAAAGATAATGAGATTGAAGATGAAGATGCAAAACTTCCAATAGATTTTAGCAGCGATCAATTTGAAAATGAGATAAAAGATAAGCTTCCAGAAATCTTAGGAGATGAATTAGCTAATTTAATTTTAGAATGTCAAAAGATTTATAACTTAAAAGTTTTAACAAATTTACTTAAAGGCCAATCTTCTATTTCTAAAGCTATGATTTCAATATATAAAAAGCATCAAAGTGATCTTAAAAATTTAAAATATATAATAAAAAAATGTTATCCAAGCAAATATAAAATATTTTTTTCTAACAAACCTGAAAACGAAACTACATATGCAAGTTATATACACAAAATAAAAGCTTTAAAAAACGAAGACAAAAGCAGTTCAAAAGACAATGCAAACTTCTTATCTACAATAAAAAAATTACTTAATGAAGTAAACACAGAAGACAAAAATGATAAAGAATTAATTGATAATATTATCAAAGATATCGATGGTGAAAACTTTTTACCTCGCCAAAATTCTTCCAAAAATGGAGTTTTACCTTACCAATTAAATCTAAATGAAATGAGAGAAATTCTTAAAAATCAATCGAAATTTTACCCATTTTTAGCAGAAGAAGCAACTGACTTTAATAATCCAAATAAACAATGCTATAAAATCGAATCTATCTTAAAATACAAAATTCCATATTTTGTGGGCCCATTAAAAACCACTAATAACAAAAAACAAAGAGACAATCACTGGGTTATTAAAAATGAAAAATATCTAAAAACAACTGTTACTCCATGGAACTTTCATGAAGTCATAAATGAAAAAGAAACTGCAAATAGATTTATAGAAAATCTTAAAAATTATTGTACTTACATTTTTAATGAACAAACTTTGCCAAAAAATTCATTAATTTATTCCTCTTTTGTTCTTTTAAATGAAATGAACAAATGGAAAATTAATGGCGAATTTATTTCATTAGATATTAAAAGGTATTTAATTACTAATGTATTCCTTAAAATTAAAAAACCTACTGTAAAAAATATAAAAGAAGAACTTAGAAAAAAAATTAAAAGTGATGTTGATCTTTCTACTAGCAATAAAGAGACATTAGAAGACCTCGATTTACATGCTAGTTTGGCTTCTTTTATCGATTTTAAAAATGCCTTTGGTGAGAAATTCTTTATTAAAGATAATGAAGGTGTGGTAATTGGTGTTGACCACAATTTATTTAATTTAGCTGAAAAAATAATAAATGATATTACAGTTTTCGAAGATAAGACTGTTTTAAAAGAAAGACTTAAAGAATATCAACTATCTGATGAAAACATTAAATTCTTTTCCAATCTTAAATATACAGGATGGGCAAGACTTTCGAAAGAACTTTTAGTTGGTCTAAAAACAGAAGAAATTGATATTTCAACAGGTGAAGTTAAAGAATATTCAATTATGGATTTATTAAAACTTACAAATCAAAACTTTATGGAAATATATGCTAGTAGAAATTCAAATTACACTTTTTCTAAACAAGTTGATGAAATCAATAAAAAGAATTTAGGTGGAGATTTTAATGTAGAAGAATTCATACAAAAATCATATACTTCTCCTGCTGTAAAAAGGACTTTAAGACAAACCTATAAATGTATAGTTGAATTAAAAAAGATACTAAATATCGATTCTTTTGATTCATATTTTATTGAATCTACAAGACAAGAAGATAAAATTAAGAAACGTACTAAATCTAGAATGGATACTCTAAAACAATATATAAGTGCCGCTAAATCATTAAGTAATGATATTAAAATAGACGAACTTCAAGAAAATTTAAAAAACCAAAATGATGAAACTTTAAGGAGTAAAAAAATCTTCTTATATTTTATGCAACTTGGTCGTTCTATATATTCTGGAGAATCAATTGATTTTTCAGATTTAGTTTCTAATAACAGTAAGTACGATATTGACCACATCATTCCACAATCAAAAACTAAAGATGATAGTTTTATTAACACTGTTTTAGTTGAAAAAGAAAGAAACAATAAAAAGCAGGATATGTACCCAATTCCAAACACAAGGAAAGATATCATCTCCGATAAAGGAAGAAATTGGATTGAAATATTAAGTAAAAATAAAGATTTAATGCCAATTTTAAAATATAAAAGATTAATAAGACAAAAACCTTTATCAGACGATGAACTATCTGGCTTTATTGAAAGACAATTAGTTAATACAAGTCAATCTAATAAAGCTGCTTGTGACTTAATTAAAGAAATTGATCCTGATGCTAATGTTATTTATTCAAGAGCTAGTTTAGTTAGTGATTTTAGACATTTCTTTAATATACCAAAATTAAGAGATTTAAACGATTTTCATCATGCACATGATGCATATTTAAATATCGTTGTTGGAAATGTATATAACAAAGTTTTTACATCACCTAATGGAAATTGGGTTAAATTAAATTTACAAAATAAATCATCTTTTAATTTCCAAGTTGAAAAAGTTTTTACTAAAGATGAATATGGATTAATAAATCATAAGCAATATTGGGTTTCAAAAATTTATGAAAATAAAATTGAAACAAATAAAAAAGAAGGAACTATTGATAAAATTAGAAAATATTTAAATTACAATGATGTTCTAACTAGTAAAATGCTTTATAAAAATGTTGGTGCTCAGGGTTTCTTTAATAAAATATCAATTAAAACTGCCAATGAAAATAAAGCAACATTCCCACTAAAATTCAATAGTAAATTATCGGGAGAAAATTATTCCAAAAAATACGGAGGATATTCTGATCTAACTACACCATTTTTTACATTAGTAAAATCAAAATCTAAAAATAAAATCTTATATTCTTTAGAAAGTATTCCAACTATTTATAGAAGATTATTTGATTCCATAAGTGATGAAAAATTAAAAGAAGAAAAATATTTAAATTTCCTTAAAAATGAATGCAAATTAATCAATCCCGAAATACTAATTAATAAAATTTTATATGGAACTATAATTGAAAATGGAGGAAATGAAAATGAATCAAAAAGAATAGCTATTACTGGAAAAACAGAAAGTAATATTGCAGGAATCAATCAAAATGAACTATATTTTTCTAATACTGAAAATAAATTTATTTATTTAGATACTTTTAAAAAGATTTGTAAATTACTTGGTACAAATATCTCGAATTCTGCCAATAAACCAAATCTTTCAATTTATGAAAAAGAAACTAGTGATATAAAATTTAGTAATCAAATATTAACAAAATTAGAATTAAGCAATTTATTTACTTACATTAAAACAAAAATTTATTCACAGCCAAAATTCAATTTATTATTTAAAAATTTCTTTGAAAAATTTAATAAAGTAAGTGTAGAAAAGTTCAGCTCCCTTACTACCATTGGACAAGTAAAATTAATATTTAACATGATTAAATTATTGCAATGCAAAAGCGTCCAACAAACCGACTTTACTTATTTAGATTTATCAAAAAATGTAGGATTATTACGTTGTGGAAAAAATTTTAATTACGGAACTCGTTTAATTCAAACCTCTATAACTGGTTTATATGAAAAAGTAATATTTGAAGTGCCAAAAAATAATATAGGGTAGAAATATATTATGTCATTCAGAATAGTAAAAATAAATAATCGATGCAAATTAGAAGTACAATTAGGATACCTAGTTTGCCGAAATGATAAAGAGACGAGAATACTTCTTGATGAAATTTCATTACTTATAATTGAGAGTCAACAAGTTTGTATTACTACGGCTTTGCTATCTGAATTAATTAATCATAAAGTAAGGGTAATACTTTGTGACAATAAACATAATCCTCAATCCGAAATTCTACCATATCACGCTTGTTTTGATACTAGAAATAAAATAATTTCTCAAATTAATTGGTCTCAAAAAAGAAAAGATAAGCTTTGGAAATTAATTATTTACCAAAAAATTAGAAATCAAGCTATTGTTTTAAGTTATATTAAAGAAGAGAAAAATTATTCTTTGCTTAGACAATATCTCTTGGAAATTGAAGATGGAGATGTATCTAATAGAGAAGGATTAGCTGCAAAGCAATATTTCTATTCAATCTTTGGAAGAGGTTTTGATAGAAATAATGATTCTGATATAAGAAATATTTTTCTAAATTATGGTTATACATTATTATTGTCTTTGGTAAATCGTGAAATTAGTAATTGTGGATACTTAACAGCTTTAGGAATACATCATATAGGTAAAGAAAATCCATATAACCTAGGATGTGATTTTGTTGAACCTTTTAGACCGTTTGTAGATTTAGCAATTATTAAAGGCACTATTAATGAAAACAATTACAAATCAAAATTGATTGAGCTCTTAACTGAAGAAATTTCATCAAACTCTAATAATTCCATATTACAAAACGCAGTTCATGATTATTGTTTAAGTGCTTTTTCATTTCTAAATAATGAAAATGAAAATACCATAATTAATATAACTTTTAAAAATGAGCAATTATAGATATATGAGATCGATAGTAATGTTTGACCTTCCTACACTAACAGCAATAGATAAAAGGAATTATAGACAATTTGTGAAAGAACTAAAATCATCGGGGTTTATTATGTTTCAAGAATCAATTTACGTTAAACTATCTATAAATATATCATCTGTAGATTCAATGACTAAACATTTAAGAAAAACATTGCCCCCAAAAGGACAAATTGCTATATTAACTGTAACTGAAAAACAATTTAATTCAATAGAGTACTTATTAGGTGAATTTACATCTGATACTTTAGATTCAGATAAAAGAGTTATAGAATTATGAAAATTTTAAAGCACATAAAAATTGATAAAGAATTCAATTTTGATAGTAAAAATAATTTCACTTTATGTATAGAAAATCAAATTTTCTTCCGCTCCTTTATTTATTCACTTAAAAACCAAATTAATGAAGATTTAAATAATGATTTTATGCTTCTAGATAATAATAAAGAAATTAAATTATCTAAAGTAGCTTTTTTAATAGAGAATCCCTTATTTATTAATATAGATGATAAAAAAATAAATTTAGCTATACAAAAAGATCTATCATCAAAAATAAGTTTACCTCAAAAAGAAGAATATAAAATATTACAAAATGAAATATTTAAATATGTTTCTAACATAATATTAGATTTTCCATTACCATTGACTTATGATAATGATTTACCAATATTAAATTTACTTAAATTGCTTTCATTACAAATAGATGATAAATGTGAATCTTTTTTAGAAAATATGATTCTTAAAATTAAAACCATTTCTTTCCTATTAAACATCAAGTTATTCTTTTTTATCAATTTACATGATTATTTAACGCAAGAAGAATTTAAATTATTTACTAATGAACTTAAATCATTAGAAATCAGCGCTTTATATATTACAAATCATTATCCAAATTATAAAAATAACGAAGAATTTATTGTAAGAATAGACTATGACTTATGTGAGCTACATATTGAATAAAAAAACAATAATTAGTAAAATAAATTGAAAATAGTGAGAAATTAAGCCACTTTTGAGGTTTGAGACTATTGCTATTTCTAACTTAAGTCTCACTTCATAAACAGGATCAACATTACTAATAGGCGTTTGAGACTATTGCTATTTCTAACTTAAGTCTCACCCTATATATATTAAGGAGATTTTGCCCGGTGTTTGAGACTATTGCTATTTCTAACTTAAGTCTCACTTAGCTTTCAAAGTGCCATAAGCAGTTCGAGTTTGAGACTATTGCTATTTCTAACTTAAGTCTCACAGATTCACTTTATCTATTAATCAGGTTCTTGTTTGAGACTATTGCTATTTCTAACTTAAGTCTCACAAAATTAAAAATAATAGTAATAATAATAATGTTTGAGACTATTGCTATTTCTAACTTAAGTCTCACATGAATGGTTTTGAAAATGGACAACCAAAAGTTTGAGACTATTGCTATTTCTAACTTAAGTCTCACCTTAACAACAATATTATTATTTACAAGGGTGTTTGAGACTATTGCTATTTCTAACTTAAGTCTCACTAATTCGTTCGCTTTTAAAATTGTTTGCACGTTTGAGACTATTGCTATTTCTAACTTAAGTCTCACTTTCCTATTCAATATTGCTTTGGATCTATTGTTTGAGACTATTGCTA
>DKCH01000040.1:0-126 GCA_002449135.1 Caryophanales bacterium UBA6879
TCAAAAGATGTAATTTCACTAGTAGAACTACTATCTAAACTAGAATTTGAATTATTTGAACAACTAGTAACAAGCGTTAACAAAAAAGTTATAATAGATATACTTTTTAATTTATTTACCATTAAT
>DKCH01000040.1:216-11617 GCA_002449135.1 Caryophanales bacterium UBA6879
ATTTAAATTGTAAAATTTAATTAATTATAAAACATAAAAATAAATTAACTAAATAAACAAAAAAGTAGGATAAAATCCTACTTATTTTTGATAAAACTTTCAATTTCTTCTTTAGTAAATAAGCAATTATCTTTACTATTTAAAGCTGTAAAACCATTATGGTTATAAACATCTTTTTTATTGTAAGTAATTTCATGTAAGAAATTATCTGTAAAACTACCATTAGCTTCTAAAAGAATCAATTGAGGAGCACAAGTATCCCATTCCTTAGTTCCTTCACCTAATGAATATGTAATTTCAGCTTTACCTTCAGCAATTAAACAAGCTTTTAATGCAGAACCTACATATTTAATTTCTTTAACTTTTTTGTTACTTTTTACCGCTTCTAAAAAAGACATATTTTTATGATGTGCAGAATTTAAAACAATTAAATCATTTACCTTATGTGAAACATTTAATCTTTTTATCATCTTATTAGGACTAAAAACATAAGAACCTTTTTTATAAACAGCAAAATATATGTCTGATCTAGCAGGAATAGAAACAACACTAACTACTGGTTTACCATTTTCTACTAAAGCAATGTTTGTAGCAAACATATCATCTTTAGAAACAAAATCCTTAGTTCCATCTAATGGATCTACTATAAAGATTTTTTCTTTCTCTAAACGAGATAAATCATCTTTATCTTCTTCTGACAAAAAACCATAATTTGGAAATTCTTTAGTTAATAAACTTCTAATAATCTTATCAGAAGCAAAATCAGCTGTAGTTACTGGTGAATTATCATTTTTAATTTCAACATCAAAACCCGCTTTATAAATTTCCATTATTTTCTTACTAGAAGCTTTAGCCGCTTCAAGCATAACCTTAAGTTCTTTACTATAAGGAGCAAAAGAAGAGAAAAGAGCATTTTCACATTCTTCAATAACTTCTTCTTTCCTATTATAAGAAGATAAAGTACAACCAGAAGCATTTAAATGTCCACCACCTGTAAAATGAGCGGCAATCTTTTGAACATCGATATTACCTATAGATCTAAATTCGCAAAAAGCTTTTCCATCTTCTGTTTCAGCAATGATAACAGAAATTCTACTTGCTTGAATTCTTCCAATAGAATTAACAAATAAAGCACAAGAATGTGGATTATAACCATATTCTTTACTTACATTAAAAGGTATAAAACAATAAGAAACACCTAAATCAGTCTTTTGATAATGAGTATATAAATATCCTAAGAATTTAATTGATTGTTCACTAACCCTATTAACAGCTTCATAAATTTCATTAGTTTGGGCACCATCTTCAATTAAATGAAGACCAATTTTAGCTGATTCTTTAGTTGAATATAAAAAACGATTAGTATCAGTAGTAAAACCATAATACAAAACATTACAAGCCATTAAAGGTAACTTTGTAAATTTAGTATAAAAAATCTTAGCTATAATTTCACAAGCTGAAGAAGCCTCATCTTCAACAATTTCAAGCCCACCAAAATTTTCTTTAAAAATATGATGATCAATTTTAATGATTCCTAAATTAGGTAAAGTAAATGCCCTTTTATCACCACATCTTGCTTTATCAGGTAAATCACATGTAATTACTAAAGAATTTTTAATTACATCATCAGAAACAATATCTGCATATGGGAAAAAAGAAGGTAACTTAGAAATATCAGTACCTATAACATATATATTCTTATTAGGATACAAAGCTTTTAAACAAAGCTTTAAACCCTCTGTAGAACCATAACAATCACCATCTGGAAAAACATGGCCAAAAATACAAATTGAATTATATTTTTCAACTGTATTAAAAAACTCAAGATATTTTTTATTTTCCATAATTTTATTGATCTAATTCGTCTTTTAATTCTTCTTTATCTTCAGAATTAGAGTCATCAGATGAATCAAAGTTATTATTATCCTCATCTTCACCTAATTCTTTTTCAGTATCTTCGCTTTCAGAATTATCTTCATCAGAGTAGTCATCATTATAAGCATCATTCATATCAATATGAACCTTATCATAACTTACTCTACTTCTTAAATCCCAGAAGTTATTTGAAAGAACAACAAATCTACCATCTAAAGATAAGTTAGTGTAGAATTGAGCAATTTTACTTTTAAGTTCACTATCAGTAAAACCTAATTTTTCTCCTACCTTTTTAGCTAATTCATTAAAAGAAAGTGGGGTTTTAGATTCATTTAATAAATTAAAAGCTTCAGTAAGCATTGATGATTTAACCATATAATATTTTCTCCTTTTTCTTTACATATGATTTGGAGCAGAAACTCCAATTAAATTTAAGGCATCCTTTAAAACTATTTGACTAGCTTTAACTAGACTTAAACGAGCTTGAGTAAGCGCTAAATTCTCTGAATCAAGAATACGGCATTTAGTATAAAATTCGTTTATAGCACCTGCTAATTCTCTCACATAGATTGTAATTTTACAAGGCTGCATTGTCAATGCAGAATCTTTAATAGCTAACTTATATTCTTCTAATTTTTTACAAAGATTTAACTCAGATTCATCTTTTAATAAAGAATAATCACTAGAAAGAATAAAATTATTTTTACTAGCCATTTCTAAAATTGTGCATAATCTAGCATGAGCATATTGACAATAATAGACAGGATTAGTTGAAGACATACTTTTTGCTAAATCTAAATTAAAGTCAAGATGCTGAGAATTTGCTCTACTTACAAAGAAAAATCTAACACCATCAACGCCGACTTCTTCACAAAGTTCCTTTAATGAAACAGCGTTTCCAGTTCTTTTAGACATTTTAAATTCTTGTCCATCTTTAAAAAGTCTAACCATTTGAACTAAATCAATACTTAAATTATCAGGATTATAACCCAAAGACTTTAAAGCAGATTTCAATCTTATAACATAGCCATGATGATCAGCACCAAAAAGATCAATTAAATATTCAAAACCACGATCAAACTTATCCTTATGATAAGCAATATCAGGAAGTAAATAAGTATATGAACCATCATTTTTGATAATTACTCTATCCTTATCATCTCCATCTTTAGTAGTATTTAGAAAAATAGCACCATCTTTTTCATATAAATATGGTTTTAGTTCTTTTAAAACTTCTTCTACTTTATGAGCTTTTCTTATTGCCTTTTCAGAAGTAAAAACATCAAACTCTACTCTAAAATTCTTTAAATCCTTTTTAATATTATTTAAGGCTAATTCAATTCCTTTTTCTTTAAAAAATTCTAAATCATTAGTTTGAACATATTTATCCCCATATTCATCTTTTAGTTTTTTGGCAAAAGAGACAATATCCTCACCATGATAGCCATTATCAGGAACCTTAGCATCAATATTAAATTCTTGTAAATATCTAGCTTGTAAAGATTTAGCTAAATTATCTATTTGATTACCAGCATCATTAACATAATATTCTCTAGTAACATTATATCCAGCCTTTTTTAAAATACGTGCTAATGAATCACCAATAGCTGCTCCTCTTGCGTGACCTAAATGTAAAGCACCAGTGGGGTTAGCAGAAACATATTCAAGTAAAGTTTTCTTATTTTGACCTAAGGTAAGATTAGCAAAATTTTCATTATTTTTTAAAACTTCATCAATGACAGAAACAATATTTTTAGAAGCGAGAAAAAAGTTAATAAAACCCGGTCCAGCAACTTCAACTTTATCTACTTCAGGTAAAGAAAATTTTGAACAAATATCCTTAGCTATTTCCAAACCTTTTTTATGAAGTTTCCCTTGTAATCTTAAAGCAAGATTACTAGCAAAATCACCATGTTCCTTAACTTTAGAATTAGAAAGTTCAATTTCTGATAGGGATATACTTATACCCATAGAAGACACAATATTTGTAAGTTCTTTTTTAATTTTTTCTTCAATTGACATATATTAACTCCTTTTTATTAATAATTTAATTTTACTAAGTTCATTATAACTATCATCGACTAAATGATATGATAGTTTAACTTTTTCTTTATTAAAATTAAGTTCATCTACTATTAAATTATAACTGCTTTTTTTAGAATTATATTTTTTTAATTCAATAGTTTGTCTTCCTAATTCATGATTTCTTAAGACAAAATTTATTTTTAATTCCTCATCTTCTTTATAACCTATTAATCCATAACTGGTTTTCTTTAGAATAACTCTTCCCAGCTTTTGATCATCTAAATAAACAGTATCTAAAGTGATCTGACCACTTTGATAAGAATATTCTTTATTATTTACTAAATCAATTAAGGTAAAAGCCATATTATTTATTCTAACAAAGTTCAATAATTTAATTAATCTTTTTAATTAAAATTGTTGCAAAACAGGAAACAGCTTTGTTTTGTCCTAACGAATCCATTTTTTCATTAGTCATAGCTTTTAATGAAATTTGATCAAATTCTATATTTAAAAGCTTTGAAATATTTACTCTAATTTCATCTATATAAGTTTTAAGCTTAGGTTTTTCTAAAATAATAGAAAGATCAATATTATTAATCTCATATCCTTTTTCTTTTAACTTATCAAATGTAAATAAAAGAATTTTAGAAGAATCCATATTTAAATACTTATCATCTTCTGGAGGGAAAAACTTTCCTAAATCACCTAAAGCCAAGCTTCCTAAAATAGCTTCAGATAAAGCATGAAAAACTACATCACCATCAGAATGAGCAATGACTTTATATGGACATTTAATATATATCCCACCTAATTTAAAACCTCCACCTTCAACTAATTGGTGAATATCATAAGATGAACCAATTCTATATAATAAATTAGACATATTACTTAGTTACATTAAACTTGATGAACAATATATCACCATCTTTTACAAGATAGTCTTTACCGACAGTTTCAATTTTTCCTTCTTTTCTCAAATTAGCTTCAGTTAAATATTTATCAATATCATTAAAAGAATAAACTTCAGCCTTAATAAATCCCTTTTGCAAATCAGTATGAATTTCACCTGCACACATTGGAGCAGTCCATCCATCTTTAAAAGTCCAGGCACGAACCTCATCTTCGCCACAAGTAAAGAAGGTCTTTAAACCTAATAAATCATAACTAGCCTTTGCTAATTTATCTAAACCTGATAAATTGGTTCCAAGCATTTTCAAATATTCTAATCTTTCTTTTTCACTTAAAGGAGCAAGTTCAGCTTCAACTTTTGCAGAAATAGGTATAGCTAAACAATTGTGTTTTTTAGCATATTCACTAACTAATGGAAAATACTTATCATTATCAGGATCACCATATTCATCCTCTGAAACATTTCCAACATAAATACATGGTTTTAAAGAAAGTAAATTCAATGGTTTTAATAAAGCTTTTTCTTCATTAGAAAGATTTAAATCTCTAGCAGATATTCCATTATTTAAAGAAGGTAAAATTCTATTAAGTAAATCTAATTCAGCAATTGCTTCCTTATCCTTTTGTAATTTAGCCTTTTTAGTAGTCTTTTCCATATGAGAATTAATGGTTTCAATATCTGCCATAATTAATTCATATTCTATAGTAGTAATATCTCTTATAGGGTCAATTGTATTTTCAACATGGATAATATTAGGATCATCAAAGCAACGGACAACATGAATAATAGCATCACAATTTCTAATATTACCTAAGAATTTATTCCCCAAGCCTTCTCCTCTAGATGCGCCTTTTACTAAACCAGCAATATCAGTAAATTCAAAAGTTGCTCTCACTTTACTTTTGGGTTTAAAAAGCTCAACCAAACGATCAAAACGTGGATCCTTAACCTCAACAATACCAGAATTAGGATTAATAGTAGCAAAAGGATAATTTTCAGCAATAACATGAGAATTAGTAATTGCATTAAATAATGTAGATTTACCAACATTAGGTAAACCAACTATACCAGCTTTTAATGACATATATAAATCTCCTCCACAATAAACAAGTGCCATAAAATTTTAGCACTTTCTAAAGCATAAAAAAACCCCACAATGAAGTGAGGAAATTTACTTTTTTAAATTTTTATTCAGCTTTTTGGCTATTTGCTGGATGATTAGATTTAACAATATGAACATGATTAGCTCTTAAACCACGATCAGATTGTTCTTCATCGAATTCAACTTCATCGCCTTCATGAGCAGTTTTATAGCCACTCATTTCAATTGCAGAATAGTGGAAAAAGACATCTTTCTTACTTTCATCAGTAATGAAACCGTATCCTTTTTCCTTGTTAAACATCTTAACAGTACCTTTCATAGAATACCCTTTCTTCATTCAAGCCAAAAAGCAATAACACTATAAATTGGACCTGAACAAGTAGTATTTTATCATACTTTTTAATATGTAATAAAAATTTTGATAAAAAATGTTCAAAAAATTACTTTAAATAAATTTTTTCTTAATTTGAAAATAAGACAATAGAAACGAAGCCAAAGAAATAAAAGATACTAAAATTAAATTTATAAAATAAATTTGGAAATGAAACCCACTAGCGATACCCAATAATTGACTTAATTGCTTACTAAAAAGAATATTAGAAATAAACAATGTGAAAGAAGAGCTTATAAAGGCAAGTAAAGACATTGTAACAATTAAAAAACAATAATACTTAAAAACATCTTTAAAACTATAGCCTAAAAAACGCATTAAATAAATTTTTTCTTGATCTTCTTTAATAAAAAGAAAACTAACTAAAGTAAGTAAAAAACCGGCAATTAAAGAAGTAAATACAACAAATGAATAAAGGAAAATAGAAATATAATTTAAAACTTCCTTTACACCATTTTCTAAGCTGACAATTGGCATTTGAAAAGAGTAATCAGAAAAATTAACTTTTAAAATTTCAATTAAATCATTTAATGGGAAATCCTTTTCAAAATTAATAACTACTCTATTCTTAATAAAAGTATTTAAATCTAAATTAAATTGCTCTTTACCTAGGTATGTTAAAAAATAAGGTTCATGGTATATCTTATTTTTTTCATCTTCTATAACACCACAAATTTTAACTTCTGCTTCATTAAAAATATTTTTATACGAAGAACCTATATATTTAACTTCACTTAAACAACTTAAATATAGATTTTGATTAATAGCTGAATAAGAATCATTAAATAATTTCTTAGCTAAATTTGATGAAATCACAACCTCATTATAATTTTTAGGTGCATCTCCAATTAAAAAATCACATTTTTTAACAATACTTTGAAAAATTAGAGGGTTACTTGAAGTATTAGACAAATCACCCATCACAACATTTTCATCATAAGTAATAGTAGAACCTTGAAAACCTTCTAAATCAAATTGTGCTTGATAATTATAATCAGCAATTTTATTTAAATGCTCCTTATTAGAAGAAACATATATAGGTTTTAAAAATCCAGAAACTAAACCTTCATCAGAAATATAATAAAAACTATCAGAATAATAATAAGAATCAATATATTCTAAATACTGTTCAATCATTTTATAAATATCACTAATTTCAATACTTTCTAAATAATCATCATAAACAAGATATCTATTATGGGTAAGATTATTATCATTTTGAAAATAAAAGCTTTGTTTATCTTTCAATGGAAATATAATTTGGTCTTTAAAAAGTTCATCCTTTTCAAATAAAGTTAAAAATTCCTCTTTCTTTTCCTTTTTCACTAATAAAATGTAACTTTTAAAAGTAACCCAAGGTTCATATGGAGTAAAGGCCAAATTAGTATAAGTTTTAAAACACATTTGCTTTTCTAAAAAATATTCTGCAAAAAACATATTGTTATGAATTATCTTACTCTTTTCCATAAAAAATATTTTTTTAACAGAAAAAAGATTTTCTAATGAGTAGTTAATATTAAGATTCTCAATATCAAGGTGAATAACTAAATCATTATGTTTTAAATAATCATTAATACTTTCAAAAATATCATTTTTTATTGGAATAGAATAAAAATTTAATAAACTTATAGCTTCTTGTCCTGTTAAACCTAAAATAATATCGTTATAATCTAATTCTTTTTCGAAATTTAAATTGATTTCTTTACTATATGTAAATTCAAGAAACGAACGACATGATAATGAATTAATTAAAAACTCCTTATTTCCTTTACTAAAATAAACCTTATTCTTATCTCTAAAAGTATCTTCAATATTAAAATCATAAAAAGTTGAAATACCATCTAAATATGGTAAATACCTGTTATATATATTTTTAACTTTACTTAATTTACTGCTTTGATAATATGCATCATTTAAAATATTCTCCTGTTTAGTAATAAGCAAAGTACTATTAGTAAAAGAAGAATTTAAAAAATTAGTAAACGAAGATGAAATAGATGAAGTTAAAAGAAGAATTAAGCCTAGTGAAATTAAAGCTAAACTTGTGGCAAAGCTAGTAAATAAAAAATGCTTTCTTTTTACAATAATATTTTTTATAACTCTTTTTAAAAGAAACTTAATTGAAGCTTTTTTAGTCTTAATTTTGGAAAAATAATTTTCTTTACTTTTAAAGTTTCCTTCATAAATATTATTAATTTTTCCATCGACAAGTTTAATAATTTTTTTATAACTTATAATATCGCTAGTATTATGTGTGATAATAATTACTAATTTATTTATAGCAATTTTTTCAAAATATTCAGTTAATCTTTTTCTTAATAACTCATCTAATGGTCCTAATGGTTCATCTAATATTAAAATAGGCGTATCTTTTAATAAAACCCTACCTAAAGATGCACGTTTTAATTCACCACCAGATAGATCTTTTAATTTATGATTTAAAAGTGAGCTTAGTACTAGTAAATTTGAAATGTTAAAAATTAAATTCTCTTTTTCTAAAATGCTTAAGTCATAAGTTTCTAATACTAAGAGAAAATTATCCTTAAGTGTTAATTGCTCTTCAAAAACATCATTTTGTAAAAGAACTGATAATTCAGAATGAAGATAAGTTGTTGTCTCCTTATAATCTTTTTCTTTTAATTCTTTTTTATTTACTAATATATTTCCAGAATAGTTTTTTATTAAATTAGATAATAAATAAAATAAAGTTGACTTACCTGAACCTGATTCTCCAATAATATAATAAAGCCCAGTATTTTCAAAAGTAAAATTTATATTATCTAATGCTTTTCTTTTACTATTTTTATATTGAAAACTTAAATTTGATATCTCAATCATTTTTATTCACCTTTTAAAGATAAAATTAACTCATTAGAATAGAGCTTTTTTGTAGGAAAATATGTCGCTAAATAAACAAAAATATAATTAAAAACTATAAGTAAAAACAAAGAAAGAAAATTCATTCTTTTACTAAATATTTCAGGATAAGAATAACTTTTTAAAACAAAATTTCCTAAACATGAAAGACAAAAATTAAATAACAAACTTAAAACAAACAATGTCACATATATAATAAAAGCTTGTCCATATGCTAATGAAAAAAACGTTTTCTTATTAATATGAAAAGAAAGATATATACCTAACTCAATTTTCTTTTCATTAAATAAATTTTCAATAACAACTAATTCTAAGAAAAATGAAGCAATTAAAGCTAATGTTAAAAAAATTATAACCAAAGATGATAAAGATTCTAGAATTTGAACAACTGCATTAGTATTTTCTAAGCTTATACTTGTCAAAACATATTTGTCTAAATTGTTTGATTTTAAAAATTCATCTACCTTTAATGGATCAATAAAATGAATAACACTTTTAAAAGAAGTTAATTTATCATCTAAGGAAGAATATAAAGATAATCTACTTTTTAAATCAACATTAAAGTTTAAATAATTTGATAAATTAGTTAACTTAGATTTATATAGAAATTCACTAACAAACGGATAAGAATAATAAATACATGGTCTTGAGATAAAACCTTTTTCAGCATTTAGCCCAACGATAGTAACATTAAAATTAAAATTTAAGAAATCTTTAATAACTTCTCCTGCAATATTTGTCTCAATTTCTGTAGAAAAATTTAAACTAATAGATTTATTTAAAATATCATTATCTGGAAAATTATCTACAAAAGCCTTATTTACTACAACCTCTAAATGATTATGTGGTATTCTACCAGTTAAAAGCTTATTTTCTTGAGGAAAAGAGGGTGAGAATGAAGATTCTTTTAAATACTGTCCTTGATATTTACCTTTAACTAAATTTGGAAGAAAATAATCAAAGGATGGATATACTTCTAAATTAGAAAAACTATTTTTTAATAAATTCGTGCTTTCATCTGAGAGCTTTACTAGCTTATTAAGTTTTAATTCTTGTCCAGGAATTTCATAAATCTTTTTCTCTTGCATTGTAAAAACATCATAGTCAAAATTGGTTTTTCCTAAATTAACTAAAACATCTTTTCCAGTATCTGATATAGTAAGACTTATAGTAATTAATCCAAAAGCTAAAGCTGAAAAAAACAAAGAAAAGAAAGCTTTTAATTTTTTCTTTTTTAAAAATGAATAAGAAAGCTTTAAAGAAGATAAAAACTTGACTCTTGTTTTTTCTCTTTTACTTATATTACTTATTTTACCTTTATTAATTTTACCTTTAGCAACTATTAATTTTTGATTTTTAATATTTAAAATTACATCAGAATATAATTCAGCTAATTCTCTATTATGGGTTACTAAAATTATTAAACGATTTTTTGCAAAGCTTTTTATAAGCTTCAAAATTTTATGAGAATTTTCAACGTCTAAAGCTCCTGTTGGTTCATCTAAAAGTAAAACTTTACTTCCTTTGATTAATCCACGAGCTAAACTTACTCTACTTTTTTGACCACCAGAAAGTTCTGTGACATTTTTATTTTTAAATTCTAAAAGTCCAATGTCATTTAATAACTTATTTACTTTAGTTTCAATTTCTTTTTTGTCTTTTCCAATTAAGATTAAAGGAAGAGAAATATTATCAAAAACATTTAAATGTTCTATTAAATGATAATTTTGAAAAACAAAACCAATTTCATCCAAATTAAAATCTCTAATAATTTCTCCTTCATAGTTTTTTAAATAATTAGCTATCAAATTTAAAATGCTAGATTTTCCTGAACCTGATTCAGATAAAATGGAAACTAACCCTGTATTAGGAAAAGTAAAATTAATATTAGAAAAAAGATTTGGTTGACCTTCATAACCAAAACTAAAATTTTTAAATTCTAAATACGCCATCACCTAATATATAGGCAAAATATTTATGCAATTTATAAATTAAAAGCAAGTTTCAAAGCATTTTCAATAACTGAAACAATAGTAATCGGTCCAACACCCTTAGGAACAGGAGCAAATTCTTTTACATCTGGGGTAAAACCTAAATCACCTAGACCATCTTCTAAATACCCACAATCAATAACAATTTGCTCTTTAGTAAAGTCTTCTTCCTTTAAAAGTCCCCTTCTACCAGTACAAGAAATAACAATATCAGCTTCTTTTACTTTTAA
>DKCH01000040.1:11674-21403 GCA_002449135.1 Caryophanales bacterium UBA6879
AGTTTTAACATCATTAAAGCTATAGGAAGACCAACATTTAAGGAACGTCCAATTACTACAACCTTTTTTCCAATTACAGGAATTTTATAATATTTAATTAGTTCATAAACAGCCTTAGAAGTTCCAGGTAAATAATTCAAATTTCCTTTTAATAAATGACCTAAATTAGCACTAGTTAACATATCAGGATCCTTTTTAGGGTCAATCATTTCCATAAGTTTATTTTCATTTTCAACCTTCAATGGGCGAGATAAAATGATAGTAGAGTCTTGCAATTTATTAATTTTATCTATTTCTTCTTTAGCTTGAATAAAACTGTTAATAAAAATAATTTTAGCATTTAGATTAATAGAAGAGACAGTTTTTTCAATCATTTTGGCATAAGTTAAAGCACTTATTTCTTTTTCATTAACTAAAATATAAAAAGTAAGCTTTGGATGATTTTCTACTATTTTATTGATTCTTGTTAAAATTTCTTTTTTAACATTTATACCTAAAAGTTCTCTCATATTATTCACTCATTTTTACAGCATTAGGGACCTTAGGAAGACCAGGCATTAACATAACAGAGCCAGTTAAAGGAATTATAAATTTAGCACCACAGGAAATTTCTATTTTAGAAATATTAATAGTAAAGTCATTAGGAGCATTTAATAAAGTTGGATCATCAGAAAATGAATTAGGTGTTTTAGCCATACAAATATAAAAGTTTTCATGATGATTATTTTTTATTTCTTCTAAAGTTTTAAGAGCTTGTTGGGAATAAGAAACGTTTTTAGCACGATAAATTTCTTTACAAATTCTTTCAATTTTAGTTTTAACTTCTTCATCTTTATTATAAAGAGGATGAAAATTAGTTAAATTGTTATCCAAAGCATTCAAAACTTTTTTTCCTATATCAAAGCTTCCTTTTACACCATCTTTAAAAGCAGTATTTAAGGCGTATTTAATGTTATTTTCCTTTAAGAAATTTTCTAAAAATTCAATTTCTTTTGGACTATCAGTTTCAAATTCATTTATATTTATTACACAATCTACACGAAATTTAGTTATGTTCTCTAAATGTCTCAACATATTAGGAAGACCAGCTTTTAAACTTTCTAAATCTTCTTTATTTAAGTCTTCATATTTTTGTCCACCATGTAACTTTAAGGCACGTATTGTAACAACTAAAACTGCTAAACTAGGAGTTAATTCCCCTTCTTGACATAAAATATCAAAGAATTTTTCAGCACCTAAATCAGCACCAAAACCAGCTTCTGTTACAACGTAATCTGCATTATTTAAAGCAGTTTTTAAAGCAATTAAAGAATTACACCCATGAGCAATATTTGCAAAAGGACCACCATGAATTAAACAAGGATTATTAAAAGAAGTTTGAACTAAATTTGGGTATAATGCTAACTTTACTAATTTATATATAGCGTTAGAAATTTCTAAATCCTTTACAAAAACTTCTTTATTATCATATGTATAACCAATTAAAATATTATCAACTCGCTTTTTAAAATCTTCAGCATCTTTAGCTAAACAAAAAATTGCCATTAATTCATGTGCAGAAGTAATTACAAATCCATCTTTTCTTTCAATACCATTTAATGGTTTACCAGTTTTTTTAGAAATCTTACCTTGCCCAATTGTTATTTCTCTTAAGCTACGATCATTCATATCTATACATCTTTTATATACGATACGATTTGGATCTAAATTCAAATTATTGTTTTGAAACAAAGAATTATCAAGACACGCCGCTATTAAATTAACTGCTGAAGTTATCGCATCAAAATCACCATTAAAATGCAAATTAATATCCTCTTCAGGTTCAACATTAACTTTACCCCCGCCAGTAGCTCCACCTTTTAAGCCAAAATAAGGACCTAAAGATGGTTCTCTTAAGCAAAGTATAGTTTTTTTACCTAAATAGTTTAAACTATCAGCTAAACTAATTGCTGTTGTAGTTTTTCCTTCACCTGCTTTAGTTGGAGTAATAGCAGTTACTAAAATTAGTTTACCTTTATTGTTTTTCTTAAGCATTTTAGAAATAATTTTCGCCTTATAAGGACCATAAAGATATAAATCTTCACTTTTTAAATTAATCTTTTTTGCAATACTAGTTATCTTTTTTAGCTTCATGAGGCATCCTCCTATATAAATAATAATTTTAATCTTCAAAAATTTTTAGAAAATAAGAAAGCATACATAAGCCTTGACTATTAGGACTAATAACATTACTTCCAACAAATTTAGTATATCTTTTTTGAGGAACTTCTGTTGAGTATGTAACAACAATCTTTTCTAAATTATTAAATCCTTTTTCTTTTAAAGATAATTTAAATTTTTTAGCTAATGGTTCACCGGTATTATTTAAGTTACCTACTCTAAAGCAATTAGCTTGTGTTCTTAAACCTGAACCTGTTGCTGATATAAATTTAACATTTTTTTCTAAACATTTTAAAACTAGATCAACTTTACTTTTAACATCATCAATACAATCAAAAACAAAATCGAAATTTGATGAAATTAATTCTGTTGAAAAGTTTTGTTTTAAAGCATTAATATTTGCCAAAGGATCTAATTTTAATAAATGATTTTTGCAAGCATCAACTTTAGCTAAATTAATATCATTATAATCATACATTATTTGCCTATTTAAATTAGATGTTTCTACAATATCTTTATCAACTATAGTTAAATTTTTTATTCCTAAACGAATCAATCCGTTAGCGATAATAGAGCCTACTCCCCCTATTCCAACTAATAAAATAGAAGAATTTTCAATTCTATTTAAAACTTTTGGTTTTATAGAATACTTGTTTCTTAATCTTCTTATAACATCATAAGTTATATATTTTTCAATTTCTTCTGGTTTTAACGTAATTAAATTGGGAAATTGGTGTCTTAAAAAAGTTCTTTGCTTTTTAGCATATTGTCTTGTAGCTAATTTAACATCATCTTTAATTTCTTCTTCTGACTTATTTTCTTTTAAACCTTCTATTACTTCTTTATAACCAATAGCTTTAAAAGCATGAAGAGAAGGATTAAATTTTGTAATTAAGTCTTTTACTTCAGAAATTAATCCATTTTTAAACATTTCTTCTACTCTTAAATTAATATTTTGTAAATTAGTTTCTTTATCAATATCAATATTAAAAAACATAACAGGATATAATGGCTTATCTTGATTTTGAGAAATCAAATTAGCTCTTGAATTACCGCCTTTAGCTAGCCTAATTGCACCTATTACTCTCCTAAGATTATTTTTATCAATTATTTGAAAAGTTTCAGGGTCTTCTTTTTCCAATATTCCTAATAATTCTTCTTTACTTTTAGTTTCTAAATCATCCTCTTTTTGAATGTTTTTTGGGAAAATATAATTAAATAAAAGAGCCTTAACATATAAAAATGTTCCGCCTACTACTATTACATCTTTTCCTTCATTAAGACACTTTTCTAATATAGCCCTAGCTTTTTCTTGATATAAGGAAACAGAGACTTCTTCTAAAACTGAAGTATCATCAATTAAAGAATAAGTAAGACCATTTAATTCTTCTTTACTAGGCTTAGCAGAGCCTATATTTAATTCCTTATAAATTTGAAAAGCATCTGCCCCAATTAAAGGTAAATCTAAATTACGAGCTAATTTATTAGCTAAACTTGATTTCCCAGAAGCTGTAGTACCTAATATACAATAAATCATCAAAAACCCGTCCTTTTAAAAAGCTTTTCAATATCATATTTAGAAATTTTAATAACAGTAGGTCTTCCATGAGGACAATTTAAAGGATTATGACATTTACTAAGTTGAGAAATTAAACTAAACATTTCTTCTTTAGATAAAACTCTATTGGCCTTAATTGACATTTTGCAAGCTTTAGTAGCAATTGCTAATCTTTTAATAGCTTTTAAATCAATTTGTTTATCTAATAAAGCTTGATTAATAATTTCTCTAACATCACTAATTTCTTCTTCCCCTTGTAAAACATCAGGAAGCTCATCAACTTTAATAGAAGAAGGCCCAAAAAGACTAGTAAAAATACCAATCTTTTTTAATAAATCAATATGTTCTTGATTATAATTAACTTTTAAAGCAGGAGTTAAATCAACTACAATAGGAAATAATGGAGTAACTAAAGTAGGTTCTTTATTAAATTGAGCTTCACACTTTTCAAAATTAATTCTTTCAGCTGCCGCATGCTGATCAATTAAGTAAAGACCATCAAGAGAATCGCACACAATATAAGTCTCTAAAACTTGACCAACAGGAATTAATTTAGGAAAATTTTCACTTACCGCAGTTACCGGTTTAACTTCTTCCTCACCTTTAAATACTGAATTAGAATCTTTAAAAGTAATTTCTTCTTTATAAGTATCTTTTTCTTCATTATCAAAAGCGTCAAATAAAGAAGGTTGATTATCTTCTTTATTTTCAATAGATTTATTAGCTATTATATTTTCCTCATTATAAGCTGGTTTAGAAATAATTTTTTCTTCTAATTTATTTGCTAAAGTCACATTCACTTCAGGAATTTTTACTTCATCAAAATTATTTTTTGTTTTACTTAAAGCAATTAAACAAGCTTTATTAGTTCCACTAGATAAACTATCTTCACAAGAAAGTCTTACTTCTTTTTTAGTAGGATGAACATTAACATCAACTAAAGAATAATCAACTTCGTAACGAATAAATGTTAAAGGATAACGATTAGGTGGCAAATAATCTTTATAAGCATCAATAATAGCTTTTTGCACCTTTCCCATATAAACATAACGATTATTTAAAAAAGTTAAGATTCCATAGCGGTTAGAATATGAAAAAGAAGGATGCACTATATACCCATCTCCTTTAAATCCATCACCTACTAAGTTAAAAGGTAAACAATTTTTTGCAATTTCGTTTCCATAAATTGAAGCGATTGTTTCTAAAAAATTACCTCTTCCAGTAGTTTTTAAAACTTCTTTTTTATCAACTATTAAAGAAAATCTTATTTCAGGAAAACCCAAAGCCAAATGCTGAACAGTTTCAATACATGAAGCAATTTCCGTCTTATCAGATTTTAAATATTTTAAACGAGCAGGAGTATTAAAAAACAATTCTCTTATTTCAAAAGTCGTTCCCTTCCTTAGCATAGAAGGTTTAACTTGTAATTCACTATCAGGTTCAGAAATAACCTCACTTCCTTCCACCCCATTACTAGTTTCCATTTTTACATGTGAAATAGAAGCAATAGAAGGAATGGCTTCGCCACGAAAACCTAAAGTAGTAATTCTTGGTAAATCATAAATAGACTTAACCTTACTTGAGGCGTGTCTTTTAAAAGCTAATTGAGCATCAAGATGATCCATTCCCTCACCATCATCTTTTACTGAAATAAGATTTTTACCGGCATTTTCAATAATAATTAAAATATTTTTTGCTTTAGCATCAATTGAATTTTCTACTAACTCTTTAATAACTGAAGAAGGTCTTTCAATAACTTCTCCAGCAGCAATCATATTTGCTAAAGTTGTAGACATAACTTGAATTTTAGACATTTTATTTCACCTTCTTTTTAAGTTCATATAAAAGATTTAAAGCCTCTAATGGTGATAAAGTTAAAGGATCAATAGTTTTTAATTTATCAATAATTTCTTGGTTTTTATCTACTAAAGTAACTTCTTTTTTTATAGGAGTTTGGCAAATAGAAGCAAAATTAATTTTTTGATTTTCTAACTCAGCTAAAATTTCTTTAGCACGTGAAATCACTTCATCTGGTAAACCAGCTAATTTAGCAACATTAATACCATATGACTTATCCATAGCTCCTTTTTCAACTTTGTATAAAAAAGTAATTTCACCATCTTTTTCTAAAACAGCAACATGGACATTTTCAACACCTTTCAAAGTAGAAACTAATTTTGTAATTTCATGATAGTGAGTTGAAAATAATGTTTTAGCACCAATTTTTGCTAAATTGTATTCAATAATAGCTTGAGCCAAAGCCATACCATCATAAGTAGCAGTACCTCTACCTATTTCATCAAAAAGTAAAAGAGAATTATTAGTAGCATTTTGTAAAGCTCTATTGGTTTCACTCATTTCAACCATGAATGTAGATTCACCTTTAATTAAATCGTCACTTGCCCCTATACGTGTAAAAATCGCATCAAAAACAAACAAATTAGCTTTACTAGCTGGTACATAACAACCAAGCTGAGCCATAATAACAATCAAGGCTAATTCACGCATATAAGTTGATTTACCACCCATATTTGGTCCTGTAATTACTAAAACATCTAAATCAGAACCCATAATATAATCATTAGAAACAAACTGCTTTAAAGGCATAACCTTTTCAATTACAGGATGGCGAGCTTCTTTAATTTCAACTTTTCTTTCATTATTAAAAGTCGGTCTAATATAATTATTTTCGCTAGAAACCAAAGCCAAAGAAACCAAGAAATCTAATTTAGCAATACCTGTTGCTAAATTTTGAATTTTTAATGTCCAAGTTTTTACATATTCTCTAAGCTTTTGAAACATTTTATATTCCATATCTAATCTAGCTTCTTGAGCATGTAAAATTTGAGATTCAACATTTTTTAATTCTTCTGTAATAAATCTTTCCCCAGAAGTCATGGTTTGCTTACGAATATAGTTATATTCAGGCTTAACCAAATTTAATTGACCATTAGAAATTTCAATATAGTAACCAAATATCTTAGAATATCCAACTCTTAATGTTTTAATACCTGTCTTTTCTTTTTCTCTTTGTTCAATATCCAAAAGATAGTTTTTTCCTTCGGTAGCCATCTTTATTACTTTATCTAATTCAGAATCATAGCCAAGTTTAAATATTCCACCATCTTTAATTGTTGGTGGGCAATTTGGATCAATAGCTTTTTCTAAAATATTTACAAGTTCAGTAAAATCAGCTAAATCAGCTTGAATATCTAAAAACTCTTTATTGTTTAATTTATTAAGCAATTCCTTAATAGATGGAACAATTGATAAAGAAGCCTTTAGTTGTAACATTTCTTTACCAGAGCAAGAATCATAACTTACTCTTGCAATTAAACGCTCTAAATCATAAATTTGCTCTAGTTGATTTTTTAAATCTCCTCTTACTAAAAAATTATCAATTAAAATATCTAAACAATTTAAACGATGAGTAATTTCACTTAAAGAAGCAGAAGGTTCTAAAATTCTACTTTTTAAAAGTCTTGCCCCCATTGGTGTTGATGTTTTATTTAGTATCCAAAATAATGACCCATAAGTAGTTGAATTAGCTAAAGACTTAATCAATTCAAGATTAATTCTAGTAGAATAATCTAATTTCAAAACTTTTTCTAAACCGAGATTTCTTGCAGGTTTAAAATAATCTAATTCTCTTTTTTGTGTTTCAATTAGATAATTCATTAATTTAGAAATGGCAGACATTTGTCTTTGATCTTTAATATATTTAAATAAAGGCTCATAAGATAAATCATAGCTATCGTTATTATAATAAGAAAGACAAACTTTTAAATTTGCTTTTATAGTATTTATTAAATTAGCATCTAAAGAAGTAGAAATAACTAATTCTTTAACATCATAATTAACTAATGTTGCTAAAACATCTGTTGCTATATGTTTTAAATTGATAACATCAATTTCACCAGTAGAAAGATCAGCTAAAGCAATAGCATATATATAGCTAGCATCAATTAAGGAAGCAATATAATTATTATCAATACCTTTAATTTCTAAATTAGCACCTGGAGTTATTATTTGAATAACATCTCTTTTTACTAATCCTTTTGCTAATTTTGGATCCTCAAGTTGTTCTACAATACCAACTTTATGACCATTTTCTAAAAGCTTATTAACATAATTTAAATAAGCATGATGAGGGATTCCACACATTGGAACTTTTTCTTTGTTTCCAGCAAATTTTCCGGTTAAAAAAAGTTGAAGTTCCTTACTGGCTAAAACAGCATCATCAAAAAACATCTCATAAAAATCGCCTATTCTAAAAAGGATAATTAAATCAGGATGTTTTCTTTTCACTTCAAGATATTGTTGAATCATTGGAGTAAAACTTTGCTCTTCTTTTTTACTTGTATCTTTTTTCATAAATCTCATTTATTATACTAAACTTTATGCTTATTTTTAAGCAAAAATTGACTATATAAACTATTCTTATTAAAATAATTTAAGATAGGAAAGTTAGAAAATGAAGTATTTAATAAGCCTTGATAGTGGTACAACTTCTGCTAGAAGTCTAGTTTTTGAAGAAAATGGTAAATTAATAAAATTAGTACAAAAAGAATTGAGTCTTCTTTTTCCTCAACCTAATTATGTAGAGCAAAACCCTTTAGAATTATATTCAGCATTATATGCTACATTAATAGAAAGTATTACTTCTTTAAATTTAAATGCTGATGATATTTTATCAATTAGTATTACTAATCAAAGAGAAACAACAATAGTTTGGGATAAAAAAACTGGAAAACCAATTTATAACGCAATAAATTGGCAAGACAATAGAACAAAAGAACAAATCGAAAAAATATTACAAGATAAAAAAAATACAGACAAAATTAAAAATATTACTGGTCTAACACCTTCAAGCTATTTTTCTGCAACCAAAATTCAATGGATACTTAATAACGTTAAAGGGGCAAGAAAAAAAGCAGATAAAAATGAATTATGTTTTGGAACAGTTGATACATATTTAATATATAAACTTACCAATGGAAAAGTGTTTAAAACTGACTATACAAATGCCTCAAGAACCATGCTTTTTGATATTCAAGAACTCAATTGGAGTAAAGATTTATTAAATTATTTTAATATACCAGAATCTATTTTACCCACTCCTGTAGCTTCAACATCTAATTTTGGAACAGTTTCTATTTTTGGAAAAGAAATAAAAATAACTGGAGTTGTAGGTGATCAACAAGCCGCTTTAATTGGTCAAACTTGTCTCCACTCTGGTGATGTTAAATGCACATATGGAACTGGTTGTTTTCTCTTGCTTCAGACTGAACATAAAAGAATCAAATCATCACACGGACTTTTTACAACAATTTCTGCACAAACTACTTCTAAAAAAGATATATATTATGCTTTAGAAGGATCAATTTTCATTGGTGGAGCTTTAGTTCAATGGCTTAGAGATCAACTTAATTTTATAAAAGAAGCTAGCGAATCAGAAAAACTAGCAAACGAAGCAAAAAGCAGTAATGGTATTTATATTGTTCCCGCTTTTTCAGGTCTTTCAGCTCCATATTGGGATCCATATGCAAAAGGAACAATTTTTGGTTTAACCCGTTCCTCTAATAAAAATCAAATAGTAAGAGCAAGCTTAGAATCTATTGCATATCAAGTTAATGACTTAATTGAAGTATTTAGAAAAGAAACTAATTTAGAAATAAACAAATTAAAAGTAGATGGAGGTGCAAGTAAAAACAGCTTTTTAATGCAATTCCAATCAGATATTTCAAACTTAGAAATAATTAGTAATCAAAATCAGGAATCAACAGCATTTGGAGCTTTTTTTCTTGCTTTATTAGCTAATAAAAAAATAAAGTCTTTAGATGAAGTTTCAAAATTTGTTAAAATAAACAAGATTTATCAACCTGAAATGGCTGAAAAAATACGTTTAGAAAAAATAAAACGTTGGAAAAAGGCAGTAAAAATGTCTTGCGGATGGGAGAAAGAAGAATGAGAAAATTTGAAATTTGCAAAGGATTTGAAAACGAAAATAT
>DKCH01000040.1:21500-30944 GCA_002449135.1 Caryophanales bacterium UBA6879
TTCCAACTGGAGTAAAAGCTAAAATGGAAAAAGATGAAGTTTTATTAGTTTTTCCACGTTCCTCTCTTGGTAAGAAAAAAGGTTTAATTTTAACAAATTCAGTTGCTGTAATTGATGCAGACTATTATTCCAATCCAAATAATGATGGTCATATTATGATTAATTTATTTAATTTTTCAAATACTGATCAAACAATTGAAAAAGGTGAACGCTTTGCTCAAGGCATTTTTATTAAATACTTAACAACTGATGATGATCAAACCACTAAAACAAGAGAAGGGGGATTTGGTTCAACCGGTAATAAATAAAATGACTAAATTTACTAACCCGATTATTGAAGCAGATTATTCTGATCCTGACTTAATAAAATGCGGTGATTATTATTTATTAGTTTCATCTTCCTTTAATTATGTTCCAGCTCTTCCAATTTTAATCACTAAAGATCTAGTACATTATAGATTTTTATCATATGCTTTAGAAAAATTGCCTGATTTTTATAATGAAGTAAGGGAAGGTAATGGAGTTTGGGCCCCATCTTTTGCTTTTCATAATAATACTTATTATTTATTAATCCCTTTTCCAGATAAAGGCATTTTTGTCTTAGAAAATAAAGACCCACTACATCAAAAATGGACAAATTTTCGTCCTTTATTTTTAAAAAAAGGAATTGAAGACCCAACAGTAATTTGGGTAAATAATCAAGCATATTTAATTTTTGGTTTTGTTAAATCACGTATTGGTTTTAATTCAAAGTTAGGAATAATAAAAGTTAATGAAGATCTAACTGACACACTCCAAAATGATTACGAGATTTTAATAGATGGAACTAATAAATATCCCACTATTGAAGGCCCTAAAATTTATAATATAAATAATTTGTTTCACATTTTCGCTCCTGCTAATGGTGTAAAACATGGTTATCAGTTAGATTTAATAAGTGAAAATATCTATGGTCCATACAAAGGGAAAATAATTTTAAAAGAAAACGGAAATGGTATAAATGGTCCTCATCAAGGTGGTTTAGTTCACTTACAAGATGATGATTTTGCTTTTATACATTTTTCTGAAGATGATTATTTAGGAAGAAACCTATATTTAGAAAGATGTATTTTAGATAAAGATAATTTTTTCACAATAAATAATAATAATGGACCAATATATAAAGGAGAAATTAATACCAAAGAAGATGATAGTTTTTTATTAGAATATAAAGATGATTTTAATAAGAATCACTTAAGTAATCTATGGCAATTTCCAGCAAACATCCTAAATGATTTCTATAAACCTTCCATTGATGGTTTAACTTTAATAGCAAATAAATTAACAAATACACTAGAAAAGTTTCCTTATATATTAACAACAAAATTTCCTTTTATTAAATTTGAAGCTGAACTAATAGTAAATTTACAATTAGAGAACTTTTCTACTTTTAGTTTCTTAATTATAGGAGAAAAATATCCTTACCTAAGTATCTATAAAGAAAATGATAATTATTCACTTTACTTTAATAATTTAAAAGAAGAGCAAAAAATTTTATTGTCCAAAAAAGATTTTTCATCAATAAAATTTAAAATGTCCTATACTAATAAAGGTCAAGTGTCATTTAACACTTCACTTGTTAATAATACATTCACATGTTTTGTAAAAAAACAAATGTGGATTGGCTTAAGACTTGGAATTACAATATATTCTAAAGAAGATAATTCCAAATCAAAAGTAATTTTAAAAGAATTTAAAATGAGGAAAATTAAATAATATATGGAAAATGATTTAAAAAGAATTTACCCTGGAACAGTTTTTATTTCTAAACATTACGATCAATTTACTAGTAAGTTTAGAACTCATCCTTTTGTTTGCATCTATAACCAAGCTTTAGATCAGAACATCGATGTTGAAGGAAATATCGTTGGTTTAATGATTACATCTAACAATAAGCAAGCAGATTGCCAAGTCTCAATACCCAAAGATAAAAATCAATTCTTAGAGAAGGATTCTTTTTGTTATTGTAATAATCTTTATACTTTTTTAAATAACGATAAAATAAACATAATAGGTACTTTAGATTCAGAAACCTTTTTTCAAATTGTTAAAAAAAGACAACAACTACTAAGAGCTGAACAAGACCAATGTATTCAATCTTTAATGAATATGAAATCTTTTGAATCTAAAAAGAAAATAGAATCAAAAGTAGAACAACAAAAAAAGCAAGCAAAAAACAAAAAAGGCATTAATAAAAGTCCAAAAATTGACTTAAGTAAAAAAATAATCATTAACACTGCTACTGAGATTAATAATTCACCTAAAAAATTTAGACCTAAACAAGAAAAAAATCTCTCATTAATAGAAAATCACAAAGAAACTCAAGAAGAAAAACTAGCAAGAGAAAATTTCCATTTTGAAGGTGATGATAATACTAAAAACATCCTTGATAAAATAGAAATTAAAAAACCACGTTTTAATTTCCTAAGAAAAAATAAAGCAAAAAAAGTTCAATAAAACATTAGACAATTAAAAACAATAAAAACTCTAATAACATCTTCTTACAATAATTTAAAAAAGGAGCTTAAACAAAACAATGAAAGAAACTTATTTTAGATTAAAAAATATGAAGCTTATGCCACGTTTTGGTCAAGGAACTTGGCACATGGGTGAACAAGAAGATCTATTTGAAAAAGAAGTTGATACCTTAAGATTTGGAATAAACCAAGGTATATCTTTAATTGATACTGCAGAAATGTATGGTGATGGTAATGCTGAAATTGTAGTTTCAGAAGCCATTAAAGGAATAGATAGAAAAAAACTTTTTATCGTCGATAAGATTCTTCCAATAAATGCAAATAAATATAATTTTTATAATTCTTTAACTTCTTCATTAAAAAGATTAAAAACTGATTATATCGATATGTATTTACTCCATTGGAGATACGAAAATAATTTAGAAGAAGTTATTAAACTTATGAAAGAAGCAAAAAATAAAGGACTTATCAAAAACTGGGGTGTTTCTAATTTCGATACTGATGATATGGAAGAACTTTTAAGTCTTAAAGATGGAAATAATTGTTCAATAAATCAATGCCTATATAATATCTCAAGTCGTGGTGTTGAATATAATTTAATTCCATTATTAAAAAAGAATAATATAGGATTTATGGCTTATTGTCCATTAGCTCAACCTTATGAAAAAAGAGAATTTGAATTAATTAAAAATAATAAAATACTGAATCAAATAGCTAAAAAATATAATGTTTCAATATATGCCATAATGATTGCTTTTACCTTAAGAAAAAATATGTTTATATCAATACCTAAAGCTTCAAATAAAGAACATATTATGGATAACATAAAAGGCGCTGAATTAAAAGTTGATGAAAAAGATTGGGATCTATTAGATAACGAATTTAAAGCACCTTCTTATAAAACACCTTTAGACATTAGATAATAATTATTTAACTTTTTTACTATCTATTAAAATTTTATATTGATAAGCCATATTTTGTTTTAAACTTATTTTAGTTGTTTTTTTATCATCTAACTCAAACTTTTCTTCTTTATATTGTTTATTAGAAAGGAAAGCTAAGAAAAAAGATAGATATCCTGTAGCAACAATCAAAATCACAGGAAAAATACTTTTTGTAAAAACTAATGATACAATTAAAAGAATTGAAGAAAAAATTATTTCATTGAGCTGAAAACGTAAAGCTTTAAAAAATGTCACTTTCTCACTTGATTTAGGTGTTACTATAAATTTTGCTTTTTTTCCAAACATACCAAGAAGAGCACTAATAAGTGAAGTAGTTAGCATTGAGCCATAAAGAATTATAACTAAAATAAAATAACTGATAAATCGCAGAGGGTTTATTCTAAAAATCCATGTGATGAAATCATTTAACATTGGTGAAAAAAAGAAAATAACAGTAGGTACAATCATCCAAATCTCATATATGGATGAAAGATTTACTCCAAGCAAAGGTAAAGCAATTAAATTTAGAAAGATGTAGAATGCAAATATCGCAGTAAGTGGAAGATTGTAGGTGAACAAAACAATATCCCATTTCTCAAACCATTTCATCTTAGACTTAATGATTTTGCCAGTGTATTTCTTTATGAATTCAAGATTGCCCTGTGTCCATTTGGAATGTCTTTTTTTGAATGCAAAATAGTCAACAGGGTATTCTTCCATACAAATTATTTCAGGTGCAAATGCTACTAAATAGCCATAGTTCCTAGCCTCAATGCTTAAACATAAGTCTTCTGCTACTAAAGGTGGAAAACCTCCTACTGCTTCATAACATTCCCTTTTTATCATCGCTCCATGACCAAGCATAGTAGAAAAACCATATCTATGTTTCATACCTTGATAAGTGGGCCAATGAGAATTAACACCAATATGAAAAAGTCTCATAAAAAGATTTCTATTTCTAGTAGAGACATGATTGGCTTGAACTAACCCTACATTACTATAACGATAAAAATACTTTAAAGCAGATTTAATAAAATCATCTGGAATAATCTCATCCGAGTCAAGAATAACTGCATAATCGTATTTTCCTTTTACATCCTCTCTTAATAAGTAATGGTTGATATTTCCAGCTTTAAAACCAACTCTATTTTCTCTACGAACAACTTCAAGATTGTATTCATTAGCAAAAGAATCAATTTTTTTCTTATATATTTCATCTGATGAGTCATCAAGTATAACAACTTTGTAGTTTTTATAGTCTTGATGCATGCATTTAAGCAAAGAGGATGGTTCAAAATCATTACAAGTACAATAAAGAAAAAGAACTCTATCATTAGCTAAAAATACATCTGTATTGATAACATCAACATATCTTTTTGATAATTTAACTTTTGCACAATAATACCAAATAACATAAATAAAATCTTTAACGCCATTAAGCCAAAAATACGTGATAAAAATAGCGTTTAGTATAATTATAATTTGAGAAAATATAATTCGCACATTAGAAGGCGTAATTTCTTCTTTGAAAGTTAAATTTTTCATTCCTGTAATAAAACAATACCATAAAAAGACAGCTAACACTGTCCAAATCAAAAACATGAATATGTATAAAGTAGGATTCTTCTTCAATTTTTGCATTTTAAATAAACTCCAATTATCCAAAGGAATTTTACCCCCCCCCCGACAAATGTCAAGAAAATTAAAATTTTGAAGTGAAAATATCTTAAAAAAATAATGCAAACACATTTATAATTATAATTTCTAGATATTTTAAATAATTAAACAAAAATTTTAAATTAATTATTTTAAATTATTTACAAATCAATGAATACACATGATAAACTAGTTTATATCCTAATGATATAATTAAAAAGGCTGAAGTAAATAGGAGACATATTTATGAATGGAATAATTTTATATCAATCAAAATATGGTACAACAAAAAATATGCTAGTTGGCTCTCTAAAGAGACTGGTTTTAAATGCATAGAAACTAAAAACGCTAAGATAAATGAAGTTCTTAAATACGACACTATTATTTTAGGCGGTGGTATATATGCTTCTGGTATCGCTGGATTATCATTTATTAAAAAGAATTTAAATAAATTAATTAATAAAAAAAATATAGTATTTTGTTGCGGTGCATCTCCTTATGAAGAAAATGCATTTAAGCAAATTAAAGAACGCAATTTAAAAGATGACATGTCTAATATTCCATTATTTTATTGCCGTGGTGCTTTTGATTTTGATAATATGTCATTAAAAGATCGAGTATTATGCAATTTACTAAAAAAAGTCGTTTCTAAAAAAGATCCATCCAAATATAAAATATGGGAAAAAGCCCTAATGGAAGCTTTCGATAGTAAAAATGATTGGACTGATGAGAAATATATTAAACCTATAATTGATTATATCAATCAATCAATAAATAATAATTTTTATAAAATCATCATAAATGGACAAGTTAACCTATTTTAATGCGGTTGCGACCCCTAGTTATAATCTGCAACCCCCTTACCAACTTTGCGACCCCTATATAAAGTTGAGGTTTTATCGGTACATTATCATCTATAGGTATAATCTAAGTAATGTTCTGTCCGAAGCGCAATCCACAAAACAGAATCCTCTATTAATATAGGTTTGCACCTGTGGCTTCGTTAAAGAGCTGATTAACAAATAGATAACTAGTAAAACATGCGGTCCAACCTTCACTAATCCACTCTTCCTTATATTGGCTGAAAGTCTTATCCCAATTATCGTAAGAATATGAAGTCATATTATATGTAGGCCCACCTATATCCTCGCTGTAATTGACTTGAGAATATTGTGTTAGCACTGTCCCAGCTCCATATTGCGCTGATGCGCAATAATCAGGATAAGCTACTGATTTCATATTGTCAGAAGTTATAAATGAGGCCTCGTTATCACTTCCCTCTAAATTAAAGAATAAATACCCATCTATTTCGGTATATTTATTCTCAGTCTTTGGCAACAAGAATGTAATTGCTCTGAAGTCACATGTCCTGCCATATGAATCTTTAAAGCCATTAGCACAATATTCTATCGATAAATAAATCCTGCCCCTTGAATCTATATCGACATATCCACCATATTTGCCAACAACTCCAACACCGTCGAGAAGACCTAATTGATAGCCGTCTAACTGACTTAAATAATCTTTAAACACTCCTGTTGCGGAATTATTAAATGCATCTTGTTTATTTTTTTCTGCAATACCATTTCCGATAAAAACACCTGCAACTGCAGCGACTATAGCTACGGCAATACCAACGATTGAAAAAATTATTACTTTTTTACGCTTTCTTGCTTTTGTTGCTTCCCTCTCTCTACGCTGGCGTTCCTGTTCTTGATATATAGCGTACTGTCTTTCTCGTTCTTTTCTTTCTTCCTCTTCTTTTTTTCTTTGTTCTTCAACTCTTTTATCCTCTAAGGCTCTTTCTTCGTCGGACAAAGAGGAGTACCATCTCTCGTATTCAAGCTTTTTCCTTTCTCTTTCTAAAGCCAATCTTTCATTTGCAATTCTTGTTCTCTCTTCTTCTAATTCCCTTTCTTGTCTCCTACTTTCTTCCCTAAGTTGTCGTTCTTTTCTTTGCCTTTCCAAATTTAATGATTCAGCTTCTCTTTGTTTTCTTTTTGCTTCCCTTTCAGCTTCTTCCTGCTTTATATAAGCTGTAACATCACCAGCTCTTTCATAATAAGAACAATGCCAGGAATAAATCGTGGATCCATCCCTATTATTCCCTTTATTTTTTGTACATTGCCCTCTTTCATCAACCTCAAAACTTGAGCCGAAAAAGAAACCGTTCTTGTAATCGCGTTCCCCCGCATAATATTTGCATGACCAACAGCATTTTTGCTTGATGCTGCTTATGCTCCTTTTCATATATTCTTCAAATCCTCCTCGTTAATAGGAATTTTGATTCTCGTTCTTTCAAGTTTCCAAATTTGAGCATTCAGATTATCGTCCCAGCCACTTGCTCTAAAAACACCAGCAAATCTTTTTCTTGTTTTCCCAAAAGAATCCCTATCCTTTACAAAAACAATTCTAATGGTTTCGTTTTTCTCGTCTTCAAGAGCCCATTTCTTTTTTCTTTCATTTAATGAGGAATTATCAGCTCTTTCATAAATAATTGAGTGTGTTTGATTGAAGAAATTCTGCCATGAAGCACGGCTTGTTAAAGTTCCATCATCTTCTTTGACTGACATTACAGGAAACCAAAGCAATTTATAACTAGCTTTTCTCCACCCACTATAATTTTTATCGTAAGCTATGTTAATAATTTCACAATTTGAAGCAAAACAATCATCTAGTTCGATTGTTCCTCTTTGTTGAATATCTTTAAGTTGTTCTTCTCTTGATTTCCAAGTTAAAGGTGTTGTTCTCGAATTTATCTTAATTTTTATTAAATTTACTACTTCATCAATGCGCTTATTAATTTCCTCCAAAGAAACATCATGAGCAATTACTCGCTCAAATTGAATATAATCACCAATACAAGGTTTACTAATTTGTGAATTGATTGATTTTTCTCTCCAGATATCGTGCTTGTGTTGTTCTTCATTAGCGTGATATCCTTCGTCAACTTCAATCGCAATATTGAGTTGAGGCAAGAAGAGGTCAATTAAAGGTCTGTATCCATTTTCTAATGTAATTTCCTTTTGAGTTTCAATAATTAAATTTGGATTATCAACCTTTTGATAAATTGCGTTAATAACGTATGTTTCGTATTTCTTGTTAGTACCTCTACTTAAAGATCTTGCCACATATTCTAATTTATTCATTGTCGTCACCTTGTAATATTATACACTAAGAAGTTATCATTATCTAGTCGATGTTTATCGATATTTTCCATAGTATTCTTCTTCGCCGGCTAACCTTGCTCTTATAGCTTCTCTTTTGGTTTTGAATCTACCTAGCAAGTGGGTCTTCCTTTGAAACATGATCTGGGCGACCCATAGCTTTCTGGTCTTATCATAATGGACTCCCCTGACACCTGAGGAGTTGTTATTGTTTAGCTTCCTGTCTTTCTTCAAGGCGCACTTCATTGTCCCATCGACAAGTCCTCTATCGAGTGAAGGCAGGCTTGCTCTGTTCTCGTCGTTCTTGCACCCGCATGAGACCGTGGTCCCATTGGTAAGGCTGGCGGTGTTAGCAAAGCATACGTTCCCGCAGTCGCATCTGCATTTCCAATAGTTCTTTTTGTCTTTAGTATATGCAAACCCCAAAATCTCAAGCCTTCCGAACCTCTGACCGGTTAGATCCTTCCATCTGAACCTTCTGCATCCACAGGACTTCACGTGGCCCGTGTGGAGTTTGTTTACGTTGACTTAGATTATGTTTCCGCAGTCGCAGCGGCATTTATAGATTCTAGTCGAATGGTATCTTTTATCTGTTTCCTCGATGACTGTAAGGTAACCATAGCGCTTTCCGATTTCTGGATTGCTGTATGTCTTTTTCATTTTGAAATTATTTAGTGCAATTCCTTTTCTATATACGGTTTGCTCGCTGATGACTTCATAACCTCTTTTAAGGAAGAAGTTCTTAGCGGTAATTGAAGCATCTACAGTGATGTCCTTTTCAACATGTCTCTCAAGGGCGTCGCAAATAAGAGTGGCCACTCCCTTGTTTTGATATTCAGGATGGACGTAAAGCATATTCAAATACCCGTCATCGGAAATGTCTCCAAATCCTACAGGAACATCGCCCTTGAAGGCAATCAGGGAATAATGCGAATTAAGTACGAGTATCCATCTGGCTTTGTCTGCGCCTGAAAGCCACGCATCTATCTGCTCATTGGAGTAATCTTTCGCACAGGTCATTTTTATCGACGAAGCAAAAATGCGAATGAGAGAGTCAATATATTTATCCTTAAAAGTCCTTAACGCGATTTTTGATTTCACTTGCACCACCAACCATATAAATTATATCTTAATTCATTACCAAAAACCATCGTTCACAAG
>DKCH01000020.1 GCA_002449135.1 Caryophanales bacterium UBA6879
TCTCTTGTTGTAACCTTTAAAGTTTTATTAGTTTTATCATATGTATATTTTTTAGTCCCAGAAAACATTGATTCACCTAAATAGTCATAAGTAACTTTACTAGCATTACCAACCATAAATTCAATTTTGAATTCACTTCCTTTATACATACCTTTATAAGTAACATTTTGACTAGTTTCAAAAGGATCACTTATTGCTTCTTGTTCAGCATATGTTTTATTATCTAAATCTAAATTATAGCTAACAGTAGAATTATCCTTTTTAGTCAAAGTAACAGTAGTATTAGATATAGTATACTTTCCTTCTTCATTACCTAAAGTATATCTACCAAATCCATTTAAAATTAAATCGTCAGCTCCAGTTTTAGTATAAGTATTAGCTTCTTTACCTTTAGTAACAAGATTTAATGATTTATCATTATTTACCTTAAAATATTTATCAAGTGAATCTTTACTAACTTTAATAATTGTATTATCATCACCATCTTTTAAGGTATTTAAATCAACAGTAACTTTAGTTACAAACTCATTGTTCCAAACATCATATAAAAACCAAACAAAATGATTTTCACTTTCTAAACTCGCTTGGACTAAATAATACCTATTACTTGTGGCATAAAGATTATTAACTACAATCTTTTTATCACCTTTAAATGCAAGCAAATAAAATGGTTGATTATCAATAGAATAATTTAATAATAAATAATCATTTTCATAAAAAGCTTTGAAAGGTTTACCATCTTTATTAATTTTACCGGTAATTAATTTTTTAGTCTCATCAACTTTATTAATAGTTAATTGCTCATTATTAGAAACTATTGAACCATCTTCTGAAATTTTAATATCGAAGTTTGTTCCATCATTATTAGCTAAATTAACAGCTTTAAAAGCACCAATAAATTCTTTTCCGTTATATAAATCTAATTGTCTAGGGCTGAATTTTAAAGCAATATTTTTACTTGGCATTTTAAAAGCAAAAGTATTTTCCTTATTTTCTACTTTAGTAATATTAGGAGCTTCAGAATCATTAATAAAAGAACCATAACTTTCTTTTTGAATAGTAATTTGACTTGCATCATTAATAGCAAAATTACCATCAGTTTGACCATCAGTTACAGTAAAATATACATCTTGATCAGCCTTTAATTTATTTAAGTCTATACTAACTTCTTTATTATTAACTAAAGAATAAAAATTAATATTTAAATCTTGATTATTCTTCAAAGTAATAGAATATTTTTCATAAACAGAGATTTCAAAATCAAATGTTGGATAATTAGGATCATCAACAGCAATAGTTACTTTATGTTTACTTGAAGTATCTTGAGAAGAAAAAGAATAATTTTGCTCTAAGAGCTTATCATCTAATAAAACTTGAAATTGACTACTTTCTAATTTTGTTTCAGTTTTATCATCACCTAAATAATTAACTTTAGTAACATTAAATTTACTTAAATCTAAGATTTCATCAACAAAATATTCTCTTATAAGATTCGTCTCATCTACTTTTAATTCAAAGGTTTCTTTTAATAAAGTAATTGTAAACTCAGTTCCTAAAACATTTTCTTCCTTACTTGTAACCTTAACAACAATATTATTTTGTTTCTTACCATCAAGATAAGAATCTACTAATTTTGTCCCTTCTAATAAAGATAGAGAATAATTAGTTGTTTCTTCCTCTGTAGTTATCTTATTAGTTTCACTAACTAAATAAACCTTAAGACCACTTGTTGTAAATTTTTCATCAACCTTGTATTTAACTTTCAAATTACTAATATCAACTCTAAGTGATTTAGTAGTTTTTAATTCTTGACTAGAAGAAATAGTAGATGTTTTAGAAATTGAACTTGCAACTTCATTGCTGGAATTTTGATTGCAACCCATTAAAGTTGAAATTCCAGCTAATAGTAGAAATAAATATTTAGTTTTTTTCATTTTCACTCCTTTTTTAATTTATTCTTATATTAAATTAATTATATCATTTTAATCATTTAAAAAAAATAAAAAATAAAATATTATATTAAATAACTTTTACGCATAAAAAAAGACCATCTAGTTTTTGCTAGATAGTCTTAATTTATAATTTAATTTCTTGCAAACTCAACAATTTGAGCCATATTAGATAAGACTTTATAATTATCTTGATTATTATTAGTTAAAACAATTAAACTTGGAGCCTTATCTACTTGATATTTTTCTACTAACTCAGGATGTTCTTCTGCATCAATTAGAGTATATTTAATACCATTTTCCTCTAATAATTTTTTAACAGCTTTACAATTTGGGCAGGTTTTAGTAGTAAATAATAGATATTCATAAGTGTTATTATTATTATTTTTTTCTACTTTATTTACTGCTTTTGGAGAATAAATATCTTCATTAACTTCAATATGATCACCTTCACTTATAAAAGGATGAGTGGAGTAAGAATGTTCAATATCGTATGTCTTTCTTTCTTTAAATTCTTCAGATTTTCCAATATTCCAATTAGAAACTGGACGATAATAACCTGTAATACGAGAATAGACTTCTGTTCTTTGTCCACAAATTGGACAAGTATACTTTTCACCAGCTATATAACCATGGTCTTTACAAACGGAATAAGTAGGAGAAATAGTATAGTAAGGTAAACGATAATTCTTAGAAATCTTTCTTACTAAATCCATTGCAGCTTTCCAAGAAGGTAATTTTTCACCTAAGAAGGTATGGAAAACAGTTCCAGAAGTATATAAGACTTGTAAACGATCTTGAATATCTAAAGCTGAGAAAATATCATCTGTATAATCAACTGGTAAATTAGATGAATTAGTATAATATGGTTTATCATTAGTTCCAGCAGTAATAATATCAGGATATCTTTCTTTATCATGTTTAGCTAAACGATAAGAAGTAGATTCAGCAGGAGTTGCTTCTAAATTATATAAATCACCATATTGTTCTTGATAAGTGACTAAACGGTTTCTCATATGTTTTAAAACTTCTTCAGCAAAATCTTGAGCTTCTTTATGAGTAAGATTTTCTTTTAACCAGTTAGCATTTAAACAAGCTTCATTCATACCAACTAAACCGATAGTAGAGAAATGGTTATTAAATGTTCCTAAATAGTGCTTTGTATAAGGATATAAACCAGCATCAAGAAGTTTAGAAATAACAGAACGCTTAATTTTTAAAGATCTAGCAGCAACATCCATAATATGATCTAATTGCTTATAAAAGTCCTCTTTATCTTTAGCCAAATAAGCAATACGAGGTAAATTAATAGTAACAACACCAACAGAGCCAGTAGATTCACCAGAGCCGAAGAAACCACCAGTCTTTTTTCTTAATTCTCTTAAGTCAAGTCTTAAACGGCAACACATAGAACGAATATCACTAGGTTTCATATCTGAATTAACATAGTTAGAAAAATATGGAGTGCCATATTTAGCAGTCATCTCAAATAACAATCTATTGTTTTCAGTGTCAGACCATTCAAAATCCTTAGTAATAGAATAAGTAGGAATAGGATATTGGAAACCACGCCCATTAGCATCGCCCTCAATCATTGTTTCAATAAAGGCTTTGTTAATCATGTCCATTTCTTTTTTACAATCCTTATATTTAAAATTAGCTAATTTTCCACCAATAATACAATATTGATCAGCTAAATCATCAGGGACAGTCCAATCCAAAGTAATATTAGAAAATGGAGCTTGTGTTCCCCAGCGGCAAGGAATATTTACACCAAAAACAAAAGCTTCAATACATTTTTTAACTTCACTATAACTTAAATTATCCACTTTAACAAAAGGTGCTAAATAAGTATCAAAACTAGAGAAGGCTTGAGCACCTGCCCATTCATTTTGCATAATACCTAAAAAGTTAACCATTTGATTACATAAAACAGATAAATGTTTAGCAGGAGCAGAAGTAATTTTACCAGTAACTCCACCTAAACCTTCTAATAAAAGTTGCTTTAAAGACCAACCAGCACAATAACCTGATAGCATTGATAAATCATGCAAATGGAAATCACCATTACGATGACAAGAAGCTATTTCATCATCATAAATTTCAGAAAGCCAATAATTAGCAGTAATAGCACCGGAATTAGATAAAATTAAACCACCAATAGAATAAGTAACAGTAGAATTTTCTTTAACTCTCCAATCCAAGTTCTTAACATAACCATCTACAAGTTTTTTATAATCTAAAACAGTAGATTTCATTCTTCTTAAATTTTCATGATTCTTTCTATATAAGATATAGTGTTTAGCAACATCAGCAAAGCCTGTCTTAGAAAGAACAGTTTCAACAGCATCTTGAATATCTTCAACACCAATTAAATTATCTTTAATTTTGTTTTCAAATTCAGAAGTAACCTGTAAAGCAATCAAACGGATTTGGCTATCATTATACTGTCTTTTAACTGAATTAAAAGCTAAGCTTATAGCTCTTACAATCTTTTCAATATCAAAGTCAACTACTTGACCATCTCTCTTTTTAACTTGATACATACTTACCTCTATTCTATTCCTCTTAACTCAGCATCAATTCCCAAATCGAGGAACACTTTTTGGAAACTTAATAATTTTTCTTTACTACAAGGATGCAAACCTTTAGTAATTGTGTTTTTACTATCACGATAATTTTGTAAATAGTAATGTGGGACACCTTTAATTAGGTTAGCGATTTCTTTACAATCATCAATAGTATGATACTCATCAACAAATGTTGTACGATACTCATAATCTAATTTAGTAGTTTTTAAATATTCAATAGTCTCTATTAATTTAGAAGTATCTAAATTTTTAGTATTAGTAGTTAAAGAATATTTAGCTAAAGAATTCTTAATATCAATAGCAATGTAATCAATTAACTTAGACTCCACAAGTTCTTTAATAACTAAGAGATTAAAACCATTAGTATCTAATTTAACTTTTAATCCGTAAGATTTTAATTCTTTGATAAAAGGAATTAAATCAGGTTGTAAAGTTGGTTCACCACCAGAGACTACAACACCATCCAAGACATTAGCTCTTTTCTTAAAATAATTAAGAACCTCATTAGTATCTATTAATGGATCATAAAGACTCGGAATTACTAAACCCGCGTTTTGACAATAAGGGCAAGAGAAGTTACAGCCACGAGTGAAAATTGTACCGGCGATTAAATTAGGATAATCTAGCAAAGAAACCTTTACCAATCCGCAAATCTTCATTTATGACCCTTTCTTTTTTCGCTCTTTTAAAAGCGCGTATAAGTAATTTACATTTAAAAAATTTACTTGTCAATTACATAATTTTCACTTTCATTTTCTTACATAAAGCAAATTTATAATTAGTAGTTTTTTAGTATTAAAATTTTGTTTTAAATAGCTTTTTTATTCATATTGTTTTCAAACGGTATCGCAGTTTTTGCTTAAATTATAGATAAAAAACTATTAAGTATCTTTCTAAAAAGTCAAGATAAAAATTTTTAAAAATTTAATCTTGAAAAATTTTACATTTTCCTTACATTTTTAATATAAATTGAGAAACTAATTTTAGATACATATTTAAAAATAAAATTAATAAAGTCATAAACAGGCTATCATTAGGCTTATTTTTCAAGTTTGTTATATAAAATAAACTATTATCTATATTAATATAGTAAAAAACATATTCATACATTTTATTTTTACATTCTTATGCTAATGCGTATTTTGTACACTTATCCGGGCGTACATTTTTATTAAATTTTATTGACAAGAAGCTAACTAATTGATATATTTTTCAATGCACGAAGAAATTTTATGGAGTCATATTGAGACTCCCGGAAACGTGTAAAATGAAAGGGGAATAAAATTTATGCCAACTATTAATCAATTAGTTCGCGAAGGTAGATCTCAATCTATCGAAAAGTCAAAAGCCCCAGCACTCGGTAAAAGATGGGATTCTTTAAATAAAAAAGAACACGTCCAATATGCTCCTCAAAAAAGAGGTGTCTGCACCCGTGTTGGTACTATGACTCCTAAAAAACCTAACTCAGCTTTAAGAAAATACGCTCGTGTTAGATTAACTAACGGTTATGAAGTTACTGCCTATATTGGTGGTGAAGGTCACAACTTACAAGAACACAAGACCGTTTTAATTAGAGGCGGCCGTGTTAAGGATTTACCAGGTGTTAGATACCACATTGTCCGTGGTGCTCTTGAATGCTTCGGTGTTGAAAACAGAAAACAAGGACGTTCCTTATATGGAACTAAGAAAGATGGCGGAACTGCCGCTAAGAAGTAGAAAGGAGAAAGTTAGAATATGCCACGTAAATCAGGTAAATTAGAAAAAAGAGATGTTCTTCCAGATCCAATCTACAATTCAAAGCTTGTTACTCGTTTAATTAACAAGATTATGTATGATGGTAAAAAGGGAACTGCTCAAAAGATTCTCTATGGTGCTTTTAATAAGATTGAAGCTAAGACTGGTAAAAAAGCTATGGAAGTCTTCGAAATCGCTATTAATAACATCATGCCAGAAGTTGAATTAAAGGCTAGAAGAGTTGGTGCTAGTAACTACCAAGTTCCAGTTGAAGTTTCAGCTGATAGAAAAGTTACTTTAGGCTTAAGATGGTTAGTCTCCTATGCTAGATTAAGAAAAGGTGAAAAAACCATGGAAGATAAATTAGCTGGTGAAATTTTAGATGCCGCTAATGGTACTGGTGGAGCTGTTAAGAAGAAGGAAGATACCTTCAAGATGGCTGAAGCTAATAAAGCCTATGCTCACTACAGATTCTAATTCTGTGATGAAAGGAAACAAATAAAAACATATGGGACAAGAATATCCATTAGACAAAGTTAGAAACATCGGTATTATGGCTCACATCGATGCTGGTAAGACTACTACCACTGAAAGAATCTTATTCTTCACTGGTAAGACTCACAAGATCGGTGAAGTTCACGATGGTGCTGCTACTATGGACTTTATGAAACAAGAGCAAGAAAGAGGTATTACTATTCAATCTGCCGCTACTACTTGTTTCTGGAAGGGCTATAGAATCAACCTTATTGATACTCCGGGTCACGTCGATTTCACTGCTGAAGTTGAACGTTCTTTAAGAGTTTTGGATGGTGCTGTTACTGTCTTAGATGGTAAAAATGGTGTCGAACCTCAAACTGAAACTGTTTGGAGACAAGCTAGTAAATACAAAGTTCCTCGTATTGTCTTTGTTAACAAACTCGATGCTATTGGTGCCAATTATGAAATGTCTTATAAATCAATCAAGGAAAAATTAGGTGCTGAATATGTAGTTATCGAATATCCTATTGGTCTTTCTCAAGATTTTAAAGGTATTATCGATTTACTTACTATGAAGGCTTATTTATACGATAAACCTAATCCTACTGATCCACCTTCATTAATTGAAATTCCTGCTGATTATCTTGATAAGGCCAAAGCTTTACATCAAGAAATGTTAGAAAAAATCTCTTCATTTGATGATGATTTAATGATGAAGGTCTTAGAAGGTGAAGAACCTAGCCTTGATGAAGTTATGGCAGTTTTAAGAAAAGCTACTATCTCTGGTGAAATCTTCCCAGTTATTTGTGGTTCTGCTTATAAAGATAAGGGTGTTAGATTACTTCTTGATAGAGTAACTCAATTCTTACCTTCTCCTTTAGATACTGCCCCTGCTCGTGGAACTGATAAAAATGGCGCTGATGTTATCTGCCATTCTGATCCAAAAGAACCTTTAGCTGCTTTAGCTTTTAAGATTACTACTGATCCTTTTGTTGGAAGATTAACTTTCGTTAGAATCTATTCTGGTGTTATGAAAGCTGGTACTTATGTATTAAATGCTAACAAAAACGTTCAAGAAAGATTATCAAGACTCGTTTTAATTCACGCTAGCCATAGAGAAGATGTTACTGAGCTTAGCGCTGGTGAAATCGGTGGTGTTGTCGGTTTAAAGAACACCTCTACTGGTGATACTTTATGTGATGAATCTAGAGTAGTCAAACTCGAATCAATTGTTTTCTCTGATCCTGTTATCTCTGAAGCTATTGAACCTGCTAGTAAAGCTGATCAAGATAAGATGACTGCTGCTTTATTAAAGTTAGTTGAAGAAGATCCTACTTTCCACTTCTATACCAACTCTGAAACTGGTCAATCCTTAATTGCTGGTGTCGGTGAATTACAACTCGATGTTAACGTTACTAGACTTAAGGAAGACTTTAAGGTTAATGTTAAAGTTGGACGTCCTCAAGTTGCTTATAAGGAAACTATTAAGAAAACTGCTGAATGTCAAGGTAAATATGTCAAACAATCCGGTGGTCATGGTCAATATGGTGATGTCTGGATTAGATTTGAACCTAACCCAGGTAAAGGCTTCCAATTTGTCGATGCTATTACCGGTGGTGCTGTTCCTAAGGAATTTATTAAACCTACCCAAGATGGTTTAGTAGAAGCAATGACTAGAGGTTTAATTGCTGGTTATCCTGCAATTGATATTAAAGCTACTTTATTTGATGGTTCTTACCATGATGTTGACTCATCAGAAGCCGCTTATAAAGTTGCTGCTGGCTTAGCCTTAAAAGCTGCTGCTACTAAATGTGATCCAGTCTTACTTGAACCTATAGTTAAGGCTGAAATTACCACTCCTAATGATTACTTAGGTGCTGTCTTAGGTGACATTTCTTCTAGAAGAGGTGCTACTGAAGGTATGGAATCTCATGGTAATGCTCAAGTTATTACTGCTATGATTCCACTTGCCAACATGTTTGGCTACATCTCTGATTTAAGAGCAATGACTCAAGGTAGAGGTATCTACATGATGGTCTTTGATCACTATGCTGAAGTTCCAAAAGCTGTTGCTGCTGAAATCATTAAAAAGAGATCTGAATAACAAAAAATTGTCTCAATATCTTAGAAGTCTAAACACTTTTAAGATATTGAAGATATAAAAAAAATATGCTATATTAAAATAGAATTTTATGGAGGAAACTAATAATGGCAAAACAAAAATTCGATAGAAGTAAAGTCCACGTTAATATCGGTACCATTGGTCACGTTGACCACGGGAAAACCACTTTAACCGCGGCCATCACCAAAGCTTTATCTATGACTGGTGGTGCTACTGCAATGAGATATGATCAAATCGATGCTGCCCCTGAAGAAAAGGCAAGAGGTATCACTATCAATACCGCTCACATTGAATATTCCACTGCTAAAAGACACTATGCTCACGTTGACTGCCCGGGCCACGCTGACTATGTTAAGAACATGATTACCGGTGCTGCTCAAATGGATGGCGCTATCTTAGTAGTTGCTGCTACTGATGGTGTTATGCCTCAAACTCGTGAACACGTTTTACTTGCTAGACAAGTCGGTGTTCCTTATATCGTTGTTTGGATTAACAAAACCGATATGGTCGATGATCCTGAATTAATCGAATTAGTCGAAATGGATGTCAGAGACTTATTAAATAAATATGGCTATCCTGGGGATGAAGTACCTATCATTTGTGGTTCTGCTAAGAAAGCTCTTGAAGGCGATCCTGAACAAATTAAGAACGTCTTAAAGTTAATGGATGCTGTTGATAACTATATCCCTGATCCTGTAAGAGATGATAAGAAACCTTTCTTATTAGCTATCGAAGACGTTTTAACTATCACTGGTCGTGGTACTGTTGTTACTGGTAGAGTCGAAAGAGGTATGTGTAAATTAGGTGATACCCTCGAAATCGTTGGTATTAAACCTACTAAGACCGCTGTTGTTACTGGTCTTGAAATGTTTAGAAAGACCCTTGATTTTGCTGAAGCTGGCGATAATGTCGGTGTCTTATTAAGAGGTATCGATAGAGATGATGTCGTTAGAGGACAAGTCTTAGTTGCTCCTGGTTCAGTTACTCCTCACACCAAATTCGAAGCTAAGGTTTATATCTTAACTAAAGAAGAAGGTGGTAGACACACTGGTTTTGTTAACAACTACAGACCTCAATTCTACTTCAGAACTACTGATATCACTGGTGTTATCACTTTACCTGATGATGTTAAGATGGTCATGCCTGGCGATAATGTCGATTTAACTATCGAATTAATTCACCCAGTTGCTATTGAAGAAGGTACCAAGTTCTCCATCCGTGAAGGTGGTCACACTGTCGGTGCTGGTACTGTTACTAAGATTATTAAGTAATAGTTCTTTACTAGAGAATTTTAAAGCTTCTAGCTATGCTAGAGGCTTTTTTATTTATCATATTATTTGACTTTAAATTCCAAGAGTATTAAATTTAATTTAGATAGCGAGGTAAGAAAAATGAAATATGTTGAATCAGTACTTGATTTAATTAACAATACTCCTTTAATTCATTTAAATAGAATTGAAAAAAAGTATAACTTAAAATCAAAAATTTTTGCAAAATTTGAAAGAGTCAATCCTTCTGGTTCTATTAAGGATCGTATTGCCAAAGAAATGTTACTTTCTGCACTAGATAGTGGAAAGATAAACAAAGATACTACAATTGTAGAACCTACAAGCGGTAATACTGGAATTGGTTTAGCGATGGTTGCCGCTGCTTTAAATTTAAAAACAGTAATTTTTATGCCTAGCAACTGCTCAATTGAAAGAGTCAAAATGATGAAAGCCTTTGGTGCTGATATTAGATTAACTGAAGGTAGTAAAGGTATGGCTGGAGCTATAAGTGAAGCTAATAAATTTCTAAGTGAAAATAAAAACTCTTATATGCCAGAACAATTTGATAATATAAATAATCTTTTAGCCCATTATAAACACACTGGTCCTGAAATTTATGATCAACTAGATGGTAAGGTTGATATTTTTACTGCTGGTTTTGGTACTGGTGGAACCTTAACTGGTGTTGCTAAATTCTTAAAAGAAAAGAATAAAGATATTTATATTGAAGGTGTTGAGCCTGCTTCTTCTCCATTTATTGAAGAAAATAGAAAAGGCCCACATAAAATTCAAGGTATTGGAGCAGGCTTTAAACCTAGCATCTTAAACTTAGATTATGTTGATAAGGTCGTCTCGATTACTGATGATGAGGCTTATGAATTTGCAAGAGAACTTGCTAAAAAAGAAGGAATTTTTGCTGGAATTTCTTCTGGTGCTAACCTTGCAAATGCTGTTAAATTGGCTAAAAAATTCGAAAATAAAAACATTGTTACTGTCTTACCAGATAATGGTGAACGTTATTTATCAGTAGTTGGCCTCTATGACTAATTTAGATACTCTTTCCAAAAATTTAATAGATTCGTTTAATCAAATTAAAGAAGAAAAAGTCTTAACATATAATAATCAATTAGTTGAAGATTTTATTAATCAAGCTATTAAAGTTATTCTTTTTGATTTCTTGAACTTTAAAAAAGAAAATTTAAAGCTTAATTTAGAAAAATTAGTAATATACTTAAAACAATTAAAAATTAGAGAAAAGGATATTCAGACTTTTCTTAATAATTTAGTTGAAATACGAAATTACTTAAATGGTTCACTTGAAGCTATAAAGCAAGGTGACCCAGCTTGTGACTCATATTCTGAAATTGTTTTATCTTATCTAGGTTTTGAAGCAATTACATATTATCGAATTGCACATAATTTATATAAACTAAATTATAGAGTTTTAGCTAGAATGATTTCTGAACTTGCCCATGAAAAAACTGGAATAGATATTAATCCTGGGGCAAGTATTGGTAAGAACTTCTTTATTGACCATGGAACAGGTATAGTTATTGGTCAAACTTGCATTATTGGTGATAATGTAAA